>JBFYRY010000142.1:0-16536 GCA_041302025.1 Chloroflexota bacterium
GGGGCCGCCGGAGACTCCGGCAACGACCGGGCGGTCTTTGGTCAATCCGCATTGTTCAAGCAGGGTGGATTCGATGGTATCGAGCATTATCGGCTTAACCACAAAGGGCACAAAGTACACGAAGGTTTTTCCTTTTACCCCTTAGTGTCCTTGGAGGCCTTGGTGGTGAATCAGATCTGATAGAGTTCCACTAAAACGCCGGATGTGCTTTCGGGGTGGATAAAGGCGTATTTCTTCCCGTCGGCGGCAGTGCGCGGTTCCTCGTTGATCAGGCGCACACCCTTCGCCTTCAACTGCGCCATCATCCCGTCAATGTCGTCCACTTCAAGGCAGACGTGGTGCATTCCGGGTCCACGTTTGGCGAGATACTTCGCGATGCCCGAGTCGTCCGTCGTGGGCGTCACCAGTTCCACCTCCGAGCCGGGAAGCGGCAAAAAAGCAACCTGTGATTTTTCAGCGGGTACATCGCGCAGTTCGTGCAGTTCCATCCCCAGTGCATCGCACCAGAAGGACAGTGCCTTCTCCATATTCTCCACTACAACGGCTACGTGGTTGATCTGTTTTACTTTCGGCATGAGCAACTCCACAAGGTGACAGTCACTTCGCAAGTGACTGTCACCTGCGAAGAGCCACGATAGATTATATCCGCTTGTCAGGGAATTCGATAACGATTAAGATTAGCCCATGCCCAACCTCCCCATCAACGTGCGGCGCGTGGCGGTCATTGCCGGCATTTTTGTGCTGGTCTTCGTTGTGCTCGAATTCAACCGCCGTCTCGAAGAACTCCACCTGCTGAACGAACAGAACGAACAGATACGCGTACAGGCAACACAGGCTGTGCAAACCCAATTCGCATTGCAGACCGCAGTTGCCTACGCCAATTCGACAGCCGCTGTGGAGGAATGGGCGCGCACCGACGGACATTACATCAAGGATGGCGACCTGCCCGTTGTCCCCGTGGGCGAGCCTGGTTCCCTGCCCGTCACAGTGGATACGCCTGAACCCATTCCCACTCCGCTGACAAACTGGGAAGTGTGGTGGTTTCTCTTCTTCGATGAATGACATCATGGACCGACTTCAACTCTTCCCCATCACGACGAAAATCGAACACAACAACCTGACCATCGCTGGATACGACCTCGCCTCTCTCTCAGCCGGTCACGGGACTCCGTTATACATATACGACCGCGCCACCCTCGACTTTTCCGCCAAATCCTACACGGACGCGTTATCCGCCTACTACCCGGCTTCGTCCCACATCACCTACGCGGGCAAAGCCTTCCTCTGCAAAGCCATCGCCCAATGGACTCAGGAACACGGTTTCTTCGTGGACTGCACCGGCGAAGGCGAGATCGGAATCGCGGTCGCGGCGGGCGTCCCGCGTGAACACATCCTTGTACACGGGGTGAATAAATCGATTGACGATTTGAAGTCTGCCATTGAACATGCGGGAACAATTGTTGTTGATAATCTCAGTGAACTCAAGCGAATTAAATTACTATTCACCAATTACCACTCTCCAATCCCCAGTCTCTGGCTCCGCATCCTCCCGGGAGTCGCTGTCCACACGCATCATGTCGCCACACAGACCGGTCAGCACGACAGCAAGTTCGGCATGACGCGCGAGGAGATCCTCGAAGCGGCAAAATTCTGCAAAGAGAACAACCTTCCCCTCAAAGGGATCCACTTCCATCAAGGCTCCAACTTCCGCGACCCGGAGCCGTTGATCCCCGCCATTGACATGGCGCTCGACCTTGCCAAAGAGATCGGCTTCGCCGGCGAATGGCATTTCTGTCCCGGCGGCGGATGGGGCGTGGCATATCATGAAGATGAACTGCCGAACCCGTCCATTGAGAGTTATGTGCGCGGAATTGCCGAAGCGGTTGTGGAAGGTTGTCAGGCACGCGGACTCAACCTCCCGCACTTGCATCTTGAACCGGGACGCAGTCTCGTGGCGCAGGCGGGTGTGGCGATCTATCGCGTGGGTGCAGTCAAGCGACGCGGCGAAAAGACCTGGCTCCTCACCGACGGCGGCATGGCGGATAATCCGCGGTTTGCGCTGTATGGGGCAAGATACTCCTGTTTAACGGTATCAGGCGTCGGTCGGGAAAGAAGCGGGCGTGTGTCGGTCGCGGGTCCGTATTGTGAGTCGGGGGATATCGTCATCGAAGACCTGCCGATGCCGAAAGTCGAAGAGGGAGAGTTGATCGCCATCCCTGTGGCGGGCGCGTATCATTTGAGCATGTCGTCCAATTACAACGGCGCTCGTAGACCGGCGGTGCTGATGCTCGAAGAGGGAAATGCAAAGTTGATCGTCCGGCGGGAAAGTGTGGATGACCTGTTGCGCCGTGATCTGGTCGACTAACTGCGATGGATTTGTTCTTCCAATAGGCCGCGATCCAAAAACGTGAATTCGGTGCGGTTGATCTGAATCGCCCCCTGCTCCGCAAAACGATACAGGATGCGGCAGACGATCTCACGCGTGGTGCCGACCCGCGAAGCCATTTCATCGAGGGTCAAATGACGGTGAACGACATCTTGATCGGTTGGATATTGTTCAAGCAATAAACGCGCAACGCGCCCGGTCAGCGGTTGGAAAGCCAGTTGTTCGACGATCTCGCTGGCAAATTGCACCCGTTGGATGACCAGGCGCGACAATTCCCACGATAATTTCCCATTTGCCATAATAAGAGGCATCAGGTCATCACGTGACCAAAGCAGGAGTTCGCATTCCTCAGATGCTTTGAGCGCGGCTGGCATGGGGGCATTTTCAATAAAGAAAGCCAATCCCCAGAAGATTTCCCCTTTACCAAACGTTGCCAGGGTCAGGCTGCGGCCCTCGGGTGACTCCTTAATGGCCGTCACCTGACCGCTTTTGATAAAAAACAGATGCGGCCAGACATCCCCGTGATGGACGATCCAATCGTCGTCTTGAAAGCGGCGGACTTTAGCACTGGCAAACATTTTTTGAAGGTCAACTTCGTTCAGGTGGGACAACACCTGATTTTCGGCAAGGGGATTACTAATTTTCACGTCGATTCCTGCTTTCCAAAAAACACACCAATGGATTTGCCTTAAGTCAAAGACTTTACACCTTACTTGTGTTAAATTTCACATATAAATTCAATAAGGAAAATAACATGCCACAAAACAGGTACATCCATTTTATCTTGATTAGCCTGTTGATGGTTGTCCTTGCCGGGTGTGAAAGGAATAAGACCGTCTGTGCCCCGGACGATGAGACGCCTCAAGCCGCCCTTCAACTTGCGGATTTGATCAACCAGCCGCCTCCCGCCTCAGCCTCTTCGGAGCCCATTCAGGTCGAAATCCAAGGCAAGAGTATGGATGTGGACAAACTGGTGGATTATCCGCTTTGCAACGACAACTGGAGCGGGACGGTATACGTCAGTTGTAATGTCCAGGTGGCGGAAGCAGAGTTGGACGCGGATTCCAATCCGCTTTTCCTGAAGGGCTGTAACTTGAATATCGCGCCCAATACAGTCGTTTACGTCGCGGCGCACAACGATGCGCCGTATTACAAGGGTTGTTCCTGTCATACGGGAACGTTGCCCTGATAAAAGACATTTCAAAAAAGGAGAATGTAATCATGGAAAGAAACGAAAAACTTGGCGGGATCGTCGCCCTGATCGCAGGCCTGATGGGGATCATCGGACACTTCATCCTCTTCCTGAACTGGTATGTTCGCGGCATGCATGCGGAAGCCGCAGAGCCAGGCTGTGAGATCCTTTTGAAATATATCAATCCAGCAATGGCAGATCTGGGCATTGTCGGCGGCGTGATCTTTCTGGTCAGTGCGTATGGCTTCTTCAACAAGAAAAGCTGGGCATTTCTATTGTCAGTCATTGCCATCGTGCTGTCGCTGCAAGGCGCATGGTTTATCAACGTACCTTTCATGGCGGCTGGCCTGCCCCCTGTGTACTTCATTCTCTTTTGGCCCTTCCTGATCATCTACTTCCTGATCGCGAAATCTGTCGGCAAATTGACGTGGGGACGTACACTGGTCGGCTTTTTGGCGGGGATGGCCTGGGTCTTCTGCCTGATGAACGGCATCGCCAGTTTGAGCCGCATCATCACCATCGGCGCTCCGTTCTTCAGCCTGGTGCAACGCATGCATTGGATCGCCATGCTCGGCTGGGGCGTGACGACCGTTTCCATCCTGATGGGACCCAGGGAATGGACCTGGGTCACAGGCTTTACGGCAGGGGTGTTGGAGATCGTAGTCGGTGTGCCGCTCGCCATTGTCACTGCACAGGAATTGGGACGTTTCTCGCTCTTCTCTCTCGCCCCGATCTGCTGTTTGATCCTGGTTGCGATCATGGTCTGGCCGGGTCTTTGGGAGAGATGGACGGGGGCGACCCGTGCTGAACTGCCCGGCGGGATGGGGCTGCCTCAGCCAGTCCATTAGCAACTTGTCCATCCCAGATGTGATTTTAGTCACGGAAGACATAACATTTTCGTGCGATAATTCACAAAGTTGGGCAACCAACCCGTTGACGACAACTTTGTGTATGGGGGGAAAGAAGAATTCGACAATCGACGATGGATGACAGATTTTCCCAAGGGTCTGTCGTCCATCGTCTGTGCGGAGGCAATTGCATGCAATTTATCAAAACCCGCTTCAACTATCTTTTCAACTCCACCAAAGGACTCATCCTTATGGCAATCGCGATGGTTGCCCTTGTCACTGCCGTGTTCGGGATGTTATCAGGACCCATGGCAGAGATGGGCGTGCGCGAGGTGGTGATCAAAGCCCTTGGCATGGATATCGTCCAGGCCGAGCGCGAGGGACGCATCATCATTCTGTATCACTCGATCGCAATGGCGATCGTCGCCATCGAGACGCACATGATCAACAGCTTACTCAAGATCAAGCCGTTCTTCAAGACCGCCATCAACGCCATCATCACGGTCGGCTATATCACGACCATGATCTTCGGCATGGGATTTGCCTACTTCGGCCGCAATTGGGCTTTCCACGGACTGTACATCTTCGGCTTGTCGCTGATCTTCTTCGCGGGTGTCCTGCTGTGCATTGCGCTCTGGCCCTGGAACCCCGAATACAGACTCCCTTCTCCCGCCGGGAGAGGGGACAGGGGTGAGGGTGACTACGCCCACACCAAAAGCGGACTTGACCTGGAGCGCGTCGCTTTCTTCGCCACGGCTGTGACCACTGTCCTTTCGGCTTTGTTCGGCGCCGTGCCCGGTTCATTCTTTGGGAACAGTTTTGAAGCCTTCCTCGCTGAGAATATCATCCGCCTGCCCGAAAAGACCACGATGGAATATTCGGTCATCGGTCACCTGCATATCATGCTGGCGCTGATCTGCATCATGATCACACTCATCATCGGTCGCTGGCTGAACTTTAAGGGCGGTTGGCACAAGGTTGCCATGCCGCTCATGATCCTCGGCACCATCGTTTTGAACCTTGGCGTGTGGGGCGTGGTGACACCGCTTGAACCCATCGCCCACATGGTCATCTATGTCGGCGCGACGCCTTCCATGCTGGCGGCATTGTTCCTGCTGATATGGAGCTGGGGCAAACTCATCCGCGAAGGGACGGCAGACATCGCAAAGCCATCCTTCGAGCAGAAGCTGCGGGCGTTGTTGCGCGATCCGCTCCGCTTCGGGCCGACCTGGCAGATGCTCTTCATGAACTTCACCACCAGCGGCATCGGCATTTTCATGGCGGTCCGCCTCGACGAGATTTTCCGCGTCTGGCCTGCCCGCGAAGAGCGCATAGAACTGACCGGTCACTGGCACGTGCTCTCCGCCATCGTCGCCACCATCATCCTCATGTACTACGGTGACATGATCGGGCTGAAGGGCAAAATCCGACAGTGGTATGGCTGGCTCATCATCGTCCTCTCGGACATCGCCTTCGCATCCGTTACCATCTTCGAAATGAAACGTCTCTTCATCACGGAAGCCGAACAGCAACCGCTCGTCAACGCGCTCATGTACGCCATTGACTTCGGTCTCGGCATGTTGCTGGTAATCCTCGCAGTCGTGATGGTCTGGCGGTTGATTGATCTTTTCAAGAACAAAGGACGCTGGACAGAGGAAGTGGCTCACGAACTCGCGCAGGAGGTGTCGAAATGAAACGCCTCTTCAACATTATGTCGTTGCGAGCGAAGCGAAGCAATCTCCTCGCTCGATGGGATTGCTTCGTCGCTGTGCTCCTCGCAATGACATTTCTTCTTTCCTGCACCCCCGTGGACCTGAACGCTCCGATCCCAACCTTCGACACAGGCATCGACCCGAACGCCTGGGCGCAGATCCCCGCAGGAGATTTCTATTTCGGTCAGCACGAAGACGTCAAAACGACCGACGCTTACGAGATCATGGTCACGGACGTCACCGCCGCTCAGTACGCGGATTTCCTCAACGCGGCACTTGCAGAGGGATATGTCAAAGTCGCGGAGCGTGGCGAACAAATTGTCGGCTTTTACCCCGGCGACGAGTTCCGTGGAGTCAAGCACGAAGAAAGGATCGACGCGGGCGACTGGCTCTTCATCCCATTGAATGACCCGTCGCAGAGAGTCAAATTTGACGGGACCCGCTTCACGGTCCAGCCCGGATACGAGAATCATCCCATGACAATGGTCACATGGTTCGGTGCGTGGGGTTACTGTGGATATTACAACTGGCGCCTCCCCACCGAAATGGAATGGGAGAAGGCTGGTCGTGGCACGGATACGCGTCCCTTCCCGTGGGGCGACGAGATCCTGCGTGAGAACGCCAACTTCTACTCCAGCCGCGACCCGTTCGAGGATATGAGTTCGTTCGGCTCGCGCACGAGTCCGGTTGGTTTTTATAACGGGCAAAAGTACGGAGACTATCAAACGCTCGACTCCGCTTCGCCTTATGGACTCTACGACATGGCTGGCAATGTCTGGCAGTGGACAGGTAACGTCTACAAAGGCATGCACTATCGCTTCCTGCGCGGCGGTTCGAAAGACACCTATGATATGGACTTGCGCCTGTGGGTACGCAACAATGCCACGCCGACGTATTACAGTCCCGGTGTGGGGTTCCGCTGCGTGAGAGACAAGTAAGAAAGTAGACAGGTAAACAGATAGACAGGTATACTACCCGCCTACACTTCTTTACTTGTATCAACCCTGGAGAACAATGACCACCGCCCAATCATTCATCGTTGATCGCAAATCCAAGTTCGCGCAATTCTGGACTCTCATCAAACCGCTCCAAACCGGACTGCTCCTTGCCACCGGTGTGGCGGGTTACATGAGCGCCCATGGGACGGTGGACATTCCGCTCGAAGCGTCCCGCCGCATCGGGCGAACTCACCCGCGCGGAAGTGTTCAATGTCGGCATGGCGGTCACGATCCTTGGCGTGGGCTGGGCAGTGGCGATCGATCCGCTGTATGGGCTGGTCGTGTTCGCGGGCTGGTTCTTCGACGTGGTGGTGTACACACTCTGGCTCAAGCGCCGCACCTGCTGGAGTATTCTGTGGGGCGGCATCTCTGGAGCCATGCCCATCCTGGCAGGACGCGTCCTTGCTGTAGGCGGGATCGAGATCATCGGTCTGCTCCTCGCCGGGGCCGTGTTGTTTTGGATCCCCACACACACTCTCACGTTCAGCATCAAATTCTTCGACGACTACAACGCGGCGGGTGTGCCTACCTTCCCCTCTACGTACGGGTTCGACACCACGCGCGCGGTCATCGCGTTATCGTCCATTATTGCGGCGGCGTGTATCGGTGTGGCGGGTGTGATGATCGGTGTGCAGGCGGGCATTCTGCGATTGTTGGTGGTGCTCTCCTCCGGTCTACTCCTGCTTTCGTTCGCCACAGTCTTCCGCCCTTCCGAGCGCGTCAACTTCAGTCTGTTCAAGTATGCGTCGCTCTACATGCTCATCTCGATGATCCTGCTTTCGATCTAATTTCAGATGTTCCAGCAGTTGAACTGCTGGAACAAGCACAGTGCCGCTATGAAAATGACATCCATCGACCGTCTCCTGTTACTTCTCATGGGCGTGCTGGCTGGCTATCAAGTTGCCGTCGGCATCAATGGGTTGGGAACGGTTCCCATCACTACCTACACCATCGGCTTTGGCGCCCTGCTCGTGGCAGGATTGTTGATCATCATCCTCGGCTTCGAAGTGCTGGATTCGCCCATCGTGGTCATCGTCTCGACAGTCATTCCGCTCAGCATTTCACTGGGATTGGTCTGGGAACATCTCGCCTCGTATCGGACCCCGTACCTGCTCTTCACCATCATCGGATTCCTGGCTGTGATCTTTACCCGCTCGATCCCCATCAAGAATCGCGTACGCGTTCCAACGATCATCATTGCCGTCGTCCACGGCATCGCCGGCATGACCATCTTCCTCCTGCCGAGCATCCTCGCCGCAAACGGGACGATGAAACCGGCGTTTGCGCTGGTCGGCTTGGGCGGCGCGATGATCGGTCTGGGCGGATTATTGCTCTCGTTCCTCAAGGCGGGCAAACCCATCGTCCCAAGGGAGACGATATTGAAAATATTGCCAGGGCTTTTAATGCTCATGACAGCTTGTTTTGTTGCAGGTTTCAAACTTGGATAACTTGTAGGTCACGCTTGAAGCGTGACCTACTTTTTTCTACAAAAGGAGCACACAATGTCCCAAAATAGTTTCTTCGCAAAGTTCCTGCGCTTCATCGGCATCGTGCTGATGGCATTGACAGGAGGATTCACCCTGCTCGGCGGCATCGGCACCTCCTGCGCCGCCTTCAACCCCACAGGTTTTGGGGAGAACATGGCTCTGCTGGCCCCGTTCCAATGGCTGTATATTTTGTTCGTGTTGATCGGGACTGCGATCGGCGTCTGGGGGATCTGGGCGACGATCAAACTCGTGAAAGGTACGCCTGCTTCCTACAAGATGAGCATGCAGGCGCTGGTCGCGGGAGTGGTGATCGGCTTCATCCACATCTACATGTCGCGCCTGCTGAGGGGCAAGTCCATGCCCGTGGACGCGGTGGTGTACACCACGGTGCTGACCCTGGTCGTCTTCCTGCTCTTCCGCATCCCCGGCATCTGGCAGGGAGTCAACTTTGATAAGGGTGACCGCAAGACCAACAACATGGCAGGCGGCGCGGCGGCGATCCTGCTCGGCATCTTTACGCTCACGATCCAGTTCACGATGGGCGCAACACATACGTGGGGCGGCGTGAATTATGCGGATGCATTCAACACGGGTATGACCGTTGTCGGAATACTGCTGGTTTTGGGCGGGGCAGGATTCATCATGGGGGTGGAAAAATTCAAGATAACGGCGACCAGCCCCCAGGTCCAGGGAAGAAGCGTTTCATAAGTCCAGGAATGCAGAAATAAAAAGAGCGGCGTCTCATCAACGTCGCTCTTTGTTTTAGAGGTGTTTGGTGCTGTAGGGGTCGAGCGCGTCGCGCAGACCATCGCCGACGAAGTTGATGCCGAGCACGGTCAGCAGGATGAGCGTGCCCGGGAAGAACCACAGCCAGGGAGCGGTTTCGAGATATTGATAGGCGCCGTCGAGCATGTTGCCCCAGGTGGCGGTTGCGCCTTGCACGCCCAGACCGAGAAAACTGACATAGGCTTCGTTGAGGATGGCACCTGCCACACCGAGCGTGGCGCTGACGATCAGGGGCGCGGTGGTGTTGGGCAAGAGATGCGAAAAGATAAGCCGCCGATCTGATGCGCCCAGGGCACGCGAAGCGGAAATGTAATCACGTTCCCGCAGGGAAAGTACGTTGGCGCGCACAATACGGGCCAGATACATCCACGAGGTGGCGCCGATAATGAGGATGATGACCACCACACTGCCGGTGAATTCACGCCCCAAGATATTGAAGTCGGGCAGGCTGCCGCCGAAGAATTTGGCGCCAATGATAAGCAGGAACAGGCTGGGAATATTAAGCATGGCCTCGGTAAAGCGCATTAACAAGCTATCGATCCAGCCCCCATAGTATGCCGCGATTGAGCCTATGACCGCACCCAGAATGACCTCCACGATCGCGGCGGAGATGCCGATGAGCAGGGAGATCTGCCCCCCATAAATGGTGCGAGCAAAAATATCACGCCCGATCACATCGGTACCAAAAATATGGTCCTTCGATGGCGGTTGTAATTTAAGGCTGGTGTCGTTGCAATTAGCCCATTCCTCACCGCGCAATTCCTGATCAATGGGTTCGCAGTAACCATGCGATATCATACCGGCAAAACCGACATACAGTACCAGGAATATGAGAAGTCCAAGTCCAAACATGGCCATGCGGTGTTTGCGAAAACGGCGAACCGCCAGCGCGGATGGTGAAAGCGGCGGCGAAGAAGGCACGCTCGCAGGAGTTTTAAGTGTGGAAATTGATGTGGTTTCTGTCATGGTTCTTCCTCCCTAATTGAGGCGGATGCGCGGATCCACGAATGAATACACCACATCGGTGATGATCTGGAAGATGACCACCGCGATGGAAATGAACATCAGAATGCCCATGAGCACGGGAAAATCGGCGCGATTGGTGTGGTCGATAAAGAGGCGTCCCATGCCGGGCCAGGCGAAGATGCGTTCGGTGACCACAGCCCCACCCATGAGAATCGGGATGTCGAGTCCGATGATCGTGATAAAAGGCAAAGCGGCGTTCGGCAAAGCGTGACGGAAGACCACATACATGGAACGCAGTCCTTTAGCGCGGGCCGTGCGCACATAATCCTGTCCCAGCACCTCGAGCACACTGGAACGCACAAACCGGCTGTATCCGGCGGTGCTAATGATCGCCAAAGTCGCAACCGGCAGGACCATGTGTCTGAGAACTTCAAAGGGTTGTTTTCCCACAGAAGGGTCGAACATACCCACCGTGGGCAGGTAAGGCAGACCCCAGCGGCGGAAGTTAACTGCAAAGATATACATCAGCATCAATGCCAGCCAGAAGACCGGCATGGAAAATCCCACAAAGGACAGGCTGGTGACGAGATTATCAAACCAGGAATAAGGTCGTAGTGCGGAATACAGACCGATCAAAATTGAAAAAATAACGATGACAAATTCCGCGGTCAACATCAAGATCATTGTGTTGGGCAGGCGGTCCCAGATCATCTTCATCACCGGCTGGCGTGTGACCAGTGAACTGCCCCAGTCGCCGCGCAGGATGCCCAAACGCTTGCCAGGGGTCTCCCCCACTCCATCGCCGTCCATATCAATCTTTTGCCAATCGTTGCCGGCCAACCACGTGAAGTATTGCATATACACAGGTTGATCCAGCCCCCACTGACGGCGGAGGCGTTCCCTATCCTCCGGACGCGGCGGAATACGCCCTCCCAGCGTGGCGATCGGATCGCCAAATGACTGCATAAGGACGAACAAAATTACGCTGATGATAAAAAGCTGCGGGATAGCTTGCGCCAATCGTCGGAGGATATAGTTGGTCATGGTTGGTAAAAGGTAGCCTGTCGGGCTCTAACGGGCTCGACAGGCTACAGGTAATTTAAACTACTCGGCTACTTCCCATTCGTATGCATTCCAGAAGGGATACACACCCGAGAATTTCACATTCTTCAGGTGGCTGCTGAGCGACCACAGGTCCGGATCCTTCCACATGCCGATGTAGACAACATCATCGTACATGATCTGCTGGATCTGGTTGAACAGTTCCTTGCGCGCGACCGGGTCCACCGTCACAGCCTGCTTGGAAAACAGTTCGTCAAGTGCGGGGTTGCAGTAACCCTGGGTGTTGGATCCATCCGGGTTATCGGCATTGACGATCTGCGCACAGGTAAAGCCGTTCGTATCCGGGTCCGGGAAGGCATTGGCAGAGCTCGAGAACTCAGCCACATCGTACGTGCCCAGCGCCTGCGGGCCGCCATCGTTATACCCATTCCAGAAAATATCGCTGGAATAGTTCGCCAGTTCGGCGCCGATGCCAACCTGCTTCCACTGCTGTTCCACCACAGCCTGGACATTCTTGCGAAGTTCGCGCTGGTTCGTGGCATAGCGGACGATCAATTCCACACCGTCCTTGTCACGGATACCGTCACCATTTGAATCAACCCAGCCGGCGGCATCAAGCAACGCCTTGGCTTGTTCGGGATCATAGGGATAGGGCTCGAGGCTGGTCTGGTACGGAGGAGTAGTGTCCCAGAAAGTCACATTGACCGGGTTGATGCTTTCCAGGAGCAAGTCCTTCACAATGGTAAAGCGGTCGGTGGCAAGTGCAAGCGCCTTGCGGACATTTACATCCAGCATGAAGGGACGGGCAGTATCGGGGTTGACATTCAAGAACCAGGCTTCGTTATAGCCGGATTCGAGAGGCAGCACTTTCACAGTTCCGCCGGCTTCGATCTTCTCGATCTGATCGGAAGAAAGGAACGCACCGATGTCGGTATCCCCGGCGATAATGGCAGCTTCCTGGGCGGCATCATCAGGCACGATGCGCACAAAAACCTGCTCGAGCTTGGGCGGATTGACCCAAACAGGATTGGCTTTGAATGAAAGGTGACTGCCGGTTTCCCATTGATCCAACACGAACGGTCCCAAAGCGGGCACCGGGTTGCGGTTCCACTCGGCGTTATCGAGCGTGCCATCGGCATCAAAGACAGGCTGCAAAGTGTGTTTGGGCAACACCCAGTTGAACAGGGAAGTCTGCCAGGCAGCCAGCGGCTCCGTCAACTTGATGACAACGGTGGTGTCATTTTCCGCTGTCACGCTTTCCACATAGGTGTCGTAGGGGTAACGGCCCAGTGGCGTATTCTTCTCAGACATGATCATGTCAAATGTGAAGACATAATCATCTGCGGTGAGTTTTTCACCGTCGCTCCATTTGACATCCTCGCGCAGATTCAGGGTAATGGTCTTGCCATCCGCACTCAGACCGCCGTTTTCAACCGACGGGAGTTCCTTCACAAGCACCGGGACGGGCTTCGCGTTTTCATCAAAGTCCCAGGACGGCTTGAGATAGAACGGGCGCAAGTACCCGGAAAAGGACATCGATGTATACATCGGGTTCAGGCTGTCGGGCTCCTGAACAAACGTAATAGTCGCTGTCCCCTTGAACGTAGGTGCCACCGGAGCCGCAGGTCCACATGCTGCCAGAAACATGCTGGCAAGCATAAGCAGGGAAAGCAGGGCATACAGTTTGTGTTTCATTTTTCTCCTCCAAGAGAAATAGTGTGAAATCGACTTTCTTTGACGAACGCAAATCGATATTCTCTGCCGCGCACCTCCTTTCGAATTGTCCTGTAAAAAATTATACAGCAAATTCACCCCCAACACACGACCATCACGGACTGATTCTCATAACCCTGAAATGGACAAAACGTTTTGACGGAACGACTCCCCCGCCATGCCCGGATATCAAAACGACAGGACCGCATCCGACGCCAGCCGGAGATTGATACGCTAAAGAACAACTTTCTCCTCAATTGACGTTTGAAAGCCGCGGGTCAAGTGCATCGCGCAAGCCATCCCCGACCAGGTTGAAGGAGAGCACGGTGATCATGATCGCAATGCCCGGATAAAAGACAAGATGCGGAGCATTGAATACGCTGTTACGTTCCTCGCCGAGCATGAGTCCCCATTCCGGGGTGGGAAATTCCGCCCCCAACCCCAAAAAGCTCAGCGCGGCGGCGCTCAAGATCGCCGTTGCAATACCCAGCGTGCCCTGAACGATCAACGGCGTCAACGCATTGGGCATGATGCGGCTAAATAGAATCCGAATCTCGGACGCCCCCAAAGCACGGGACGCGGAAATGAAATCCAGTTCCTTCACTGAAACCACACTTGCCCGCACCACCCGGGCATAGACCGGAATCTGCACAATCGCAATCGCCAGCAAGGCGTTGATCAAACCGGGACCCAGTACCGCCACGATCGCGATCGCCAGAAGCAGACTGGGGAATGCCAGCAGAACATCCAGAATCCGCATGATTAAATCATCCACCCAGCCGCCTACGAACCCGGCAATCGCACCCAGCAAACCGCCTACAACAATGGCAAAAGAAATCGTGGAGACCCCGATTTGCAGTGACAGGCGCGCACCGAAGATGATACGCGAAAACAGGTCACGGCTGTTCCCATCGATCCCCATCAGGTGCTGGGATTCTTCAGCAGGACAACCAAATATACGAATACAAGCCGTATCGCGTCGTTTGACATTTTTCAGGGGCACGATGGGATCATAGGGGGCAATCTGTTCCGCGAAAACCGCGCAAACGACCAGAATTCCCAAAAGGAACAAACCCAGCCGGGCAGAAGAATGCCTGAAGAAGCGCCGCGACATGATCACAAACGGGCTGGCAGTTTCTCGAATTGTCTCAGAGGACAGGATGGGAACTTCTTTTTCTTGAAGGCTCATTTTATTTCACCCGTACGCGCGGATCCAGATAAGCGTAAGAAGCATCCACGATAAGGTTCGTGAACACAAAGATCAGGGCAATGACCACAGAAAACCCTTGAACCACCGGATAATCCCGTCCCAGGATCGCCTCGACCATCTTTGATCCCACACCCGGCAGGGAAAAGATGGTTTCCGTAAGTACTGCGCCGGAAAGCAAGCCGCCGGTTTGAAGACCGATGATCGTGACAATCGGGATCAACGCATTTCTCAGTGCGTGGCGTCTGATCACCACGGAATATCGCAATCCCTTTGCGCGCGCTGTTCGGATGAAATCCTGCCCAAGAACATCGAGCAGTGCGGACCGGGTCATGCGCGCAATGACGGAAAGCGAGATCGTACCGACAGCCACAGCCGGCAGGATAAGATGCTTCAAAGCATCAAAAAATAACTTGTAATTCGATGTCAACAAACCATTTAAAATAGCCGAATTGGACAGGAAAGACAGCCCAAAAGCCTTTACACCTGTGGCATCCTGAATTCCCCAGACCTTTGTCAAGGGAGCCATGGATATACCAGACGACAAACGGCCGCTGGGCGGGAGTTGAAAAGGGGTATCTTTGAGCACGAGCGCAAAGACATAAGCCAGGAGAAGTCCCAGCCAGAACACCGGCATGCTTACTCCCATGTTTGCGCCCAGCATGGTCAGGGTATCGATGATACTGTTACGGTTAAGTGCGGAAATAACCCCAAGCAAAATTCCAAATGTTGACGAAAAGATCATGGCGAAGAACGTCAATTCAAAAGTCATAGGAAGACGTTCCGCAATGACCGTTGTAATCGGCCTTCGGTCTTTCAAAGAGTTGCCGAAATCACCCTTAAGCAAATTAAGAACGTAGCGTCCGAATTGTTCGGGAATGCTTTTATCCAGCCCAAAACGCGCCTTGAAATCATTGCAGGTTGATTCGGTGGCACGTTCCCCAAGCATCACGTAGCAGGGATCACCCGGGACCAAACGTGTGATGGTGAATGTGACAAGCAGGATTCCCACCAAAACTGGCAAAATCAAAAATAATCTTCTAATCAGAAATTGGATCATATGGGGGTTTCCCAAGAATAAAGTTGGATGGAGCACGGTCTCCCATGCTCCATCCTATTTAACAGACTCTTTGGCTTACTCAGCCGGCTGGTTCATGACCTTCGGACCGAAGAAGTCCTTGAAGTATTGATACGAACCAGTGTTGCCCTTGCGCAATGGATAGTTGTAATCCAAGCCTGCGCTGAAACTGGCGACCACATCGTTGGCGTCAAATGTCGCGCCGTTGGAGAACACCACGCCCTGTCTGAGGGTGCAGGTCCACTCGGAGGCGTCGGCATTGCCAACGCATTCTTCAGCCAGATCGGGTTCCGGAATGGAAGTGGTGGAGAAGTTATACAACGAGCTGAAAATCAAACCGCAAGCGCGGAAGGAGTTGCCGTCGGTCTCGTCGCCGCAGAACAGGGAGACAGGTTCGCCATCCTGCGAGAAGACCACGGTACCATCGGCGGTCTTCATCAGGGCAAAGTTCTCATCGTACGGGCCAATAACAACACCTTCCACCCCAGCCTGGAATGCCAGGTTGACGGTTCCGTGTGCGATCACGATGGCCGGCACGTGCTGGGCATACAGCTTGTTGACTTCATCGTAGTATCCCTGGCGGGCAACCGGATCGCCAGAGGTGGCGCCCTTCTTGATGAGGTCGACAATGTCGGGGAATGGATTGCCAAAGGCGGCGCTCGAGCCGGTCAGGAAGACATCGTACCAGTTGGTGGCATCAGGATAGTCTTCGCTCCAGCCGAGGAAGAACAATTCCTTCTCACCGGCGCGGGTGGCGGGCAGGTAGGTAGCCCATTCTTCCATTTCCAACTTAATCTTGATGCCGGCTTCTGCCAGTTGAGCCTGGACAGCCTGGGCAATCTTGGTGGGTTGGGGGAAGTACGGGCGGGTGCGTTCGGCATACGACAGGGTATATTCCTTTTCGAAGTCGAAGCCTTCCGCCTTCAACATTTCCACACCCTTGGCCATATCGTAGGTGGTGTCCACATAGCCATCGGTGAAACCGGGCTTCACACCGGCGGGAACAAACTGGGTGGCCGGGACGGAGCCGGGCGCATAGAAATCATCCACAATCGCCTGCTTGTTGATGAGCATGGCAAACGCCTGGCGCACCTTCTCATT
>JBFYRY010000143.1:0-9424 GCA_041302025.1 Chloroflexota bacterium
AAGTCCATGGCGTCACTAGAGATAATTTGGCGAAAATAGCATGTTTTTGCCTTCTACGCGAAGTCAAAGCGTAAAAGTCCTGACCTTGGAATAGCCATGTTCCATGAGGGCGCTGGGTTTGCCTGGATTGCGATGTCGTAATACAATTATGCCGATTAGCCCTCGTAGCTCAATGGACAGAGCACCAGCCTTCTAAGCTGTTGGTTGTGGGTTCGAATCCCGCCGGGGGCGCAGATGTAGGGTTATGTACACCTCCATGTCCTAGATATGGGGGTGTATGTCTTTTTAGTACAGGGTTGTATTCCAATAGTAGGGCTTACTCAATGGAGTTATTGGACAGGTTAGACAGATTGGACACAATGTAGTCAAATCCCCTCATTTATCGCGCTTTTCCTTCTTACTGAGCATTAGCCTTTCGAGTTGGTTCTCTGCTTCTACAAACGTAACTCAACAAAGGAGTCATTGCATCTTGAACAGGTATTATCCTTCGTAGATCCAATTTGTCAGCGCAACGGTAGTGTTGAATAACACTTCATATGTAAAATGTACGGTTCGGGTTCGTGAGGGTGAACTGAAATATCATTGAAATTCGAACTCAATCTCCTAGTGCCTTGCTCAAACGATACTCACGAACAGTGGAAGATGTAAGAAATACGATTATGGCGATTGTGCTTGCTATTCCACCGAGAATGACTGTCATTACGCGTGGTCCGACGAGATCGGCCCCAAGCCCTGCCAGGAAAGCGCCAACTGGTGTCAACCCGGCGTTCAAGCTGACGATTCCCATCACCCGGCCACGTAATGCGGACGGAATCGAGAGTTGAAGCAATGTCATATTGGTTGTGAGATAAATCATTTCGAAGAATCCCGCCATAGCCAAGCACAAGGATCCCATCCACAGGTTCGTACTGAGCGCAAATGCAATCAGCGATAAGCCGAGCAACAACAGAGAGCCCAGTTGAAGCATCCCCCGACGTTCGAAATGTCCAAGGGATGTAGCGACAAAGCCTCCTGCAATGCCGCCAACGCCGACGGCAGATAACAGTAAGCCCAATGTGTCCGGTCCCCCGTTGAAAACTTCGCTTGCGTAGATCGGGGGCAGCGCGTTGAAATTTGGGATAATAAAGAGAGGTAACACCCAACTCATCAGCAGGAACGTCCGGGTGGTGGAATGTGAGACGACGAAAGCCCATCCCTCGCGGAAACTGCCTTGAGATTTGGCAATTTCGGCTCCCAGGTTTTTCTTCGGCAGATGGAGCTGGTAGACGGTCAACATGACAAGAGCATAGGCTCCAGCCTGCACGAAGAAATTTCCTGCCGGTCCAAGCCACAGTAGCAGAAAGCCCCCGATTGCCGGGGCTATTGAGCGCATTAATGCCCACCCAGTCTGCAAAAGCGCAACCGCGCTGGCTACTAAAGGCCGCGGTGTCACTGATAACAAGACTGTCAGACGGAGTGGCTCACTGAAAGCCTGCCCAATGCCACCAAGAAAGCTGAAAATAAACAAAGGCCAAATTACGCCAGGATTGCTCAAGAGTACAAAGCCGAAAACGATACTGATGGATAATAACCATATATTGACTGAAAAGAGCAATTTGCGTTGCGAAAGCCGGTCAATGGCCACGCCTGTGATGGGTGCCAAGCCTACCGTAGCGATTGATCGCGCCAGGTTCAGTGTACCCAACAAGGCCCCTGAGGACGTCAGATCGTAGACCAGCCAATTTAGCGTCACCTGCTGGAGCCAATGTGCTCCAGATGTAAGCGTGGCACCGCCCAAGTACCATGTAAAGTTGGGTATTCGTAGCAAGTTGAACGCGCCAGTTTGTTCTGTCGAATCGGATATTTCCTTTGATTCTGTTTGATGTGTAGTATGAATTTGTTTTTGTTTCATGAAGATTGCTTTACCTTTAAAGGTTAAACCTTTCCTGCCATGTGCAATTGATATTATGAATGGTCTCTCCAGTTGATTTGTAAATCTTCCCCTGGCATGAATCGAAGAAGGTGATCAACGACAACCTGTTTTCCGCATCGACTTAGAGTGTCAAGACGCAGCCAATTACGAAATCTCACATTTTCAATCATAGTGAGATGCAACCACCAGACCCTACCAGCGATTGCGATGCAGCCTGGACTCACTGTAGCGTCTTTCCGGCGGCTGAGGCTTATTCATCGGATAGCCGACCGGGACAACACACAACGGTACCACGAACTCGGGCAATCCCAGGAGTTGCTTCGCTCCCGCCACACGATCTTCAACCGGATAGATTGCCACCCAGACCGCTCCCAACCCCTGATCATGCGCTGCGAGGAGAATGTTCATTGTGGCGTTAGAGCAATCCTGGACCCAAAAACCAGGGTGCTTTTCCAGAGCCAGATCGGCGCAGACAACGATACCGAGCGGGGCGTTTTTGAGCATTTTGCCAAAGGGCAGCACATCTGCTAGCACATCCAATTGTTGACGCTCGGTCACAATGATGAAATGCCAGGGCTGCTGATTGCCAGCTGAGGGCGCTTGCATCGCCGCCGCCAGCAATTCCTGAACCAATTCATTTGCCACGACTTGATGGGTGTATTCGCGAATACTTCTGCGCGTCAAAATTGCTGCCAGTGTTTCCATGTATAATTTTGCTCCTTATTTTTCGGGGTATCGCGTTGGATTTTAAAATTCATTTTTGCCGCCGAAGCCCATGTTCGAGAATCATCCTGTTGTCATTTTGCCGTTGTGATAGATCAACACTTTACCGGTAATGGCTCCCCCGGCTTCGTCAATCAGGAAACTGACCGCCTTGCCAATATTTTTTAGCGTGTTGCCTCGCCCAAATGGAACTTGTCTGGCTAGATCGAAGTCCTTATCGAGCCCGTAGATATTGTGGATGCCACCGGTGGCGATGCAATTGACCGTGATGCCCTTTTTCGCCAGCATTTTGGCAGCCGAATAGGTCAGGGAGACGATCCCGCCTTTGGCAGCGGAATACGCCAGGCCATCCTCCCAGTCGCCCATGAATACTCCGGGGGAGGCTAGAAAGATCACCCTGGGTGTTGAACTTTTCTCCAGATAGGGCACGGCCTGCTGAAGCATGTGGAAGCTGCCGGTCAGGTGCGAGGAAATTACACCGTTCCAGTATTCATCCGTGATTTCGGTGATGTCCTGTTTTTTCGGTGGCCAGCCTTGCATTGAAACTACCACATCGATCCCGCCAAAGTGATCCGCAGCCTGTTCCATCGCCTTGTTAACATCCTCCGAGTTAACAACATTACACCCAATCGCCATGCATTGTCTACCATATTTTTCAAGCCTCCTTGCAGTATCGATCGCCCTGGCCTTGCTTGACCCTAAGATCACCAAGGACATTCCGCTTTCGCAGAAAGTCCGGCAGATCTCAAAGCCGATACGCCCTGCGCCGCCAGCGATTACCGCTACCTTTTTATCCATAACGATCCCCTGCCATTAAGAATCCCAACACATTGTTTCAGACATAGGTAGCATATTTACCTAATCACTCGCTATCAATTACATCGCCTGGAACTAGATTCCGGCTCGGGAGGATCAAATAGTTCACTTGCTTTTCCATCCTGTACATTAACAGCGCCAACAATCCACTTGCTATGTACTTTATTGCGTGTAAAAACTCAAATCGGCCCTCCTGTCTAGGTGACGCGGGCCGGTTTTTGTTGCTAGAGCTTCAGGCACTACCCGGGATAGATTTATAGTCTCCGATTCTCGGCAGAGGTCATTGGTGCGTGGCGAGAGCCTCTTCAAAAACCGTTTTCCAGAACAGGTAGGGTTCAGTGGTGCTATTGGCATAAATTTCCGTATAATCATGACCTGCTCCTTGGACTTCGATCCATGTATGATTGATGTTGATGGAGGTCAGATATTGGTCGAATTCAATAAGCACTTGCCTCAGGCTTTTATCATTGCTTCCACCCAGGATGCGGATGATCGGTTGGGCGGCCAAAATGGCAGCACTGGAATTCTCGACAATTCCCCAAGGGCTGTTAGATTCGAAATATGCCTGATCGCCAAAAAAGGTATCGGCCGTTCGAATGTCAGGTTCATCAGTGATGCTTTTATGGATGGCGGGGGCAACGGCAGAGATGACGCCAAACACGGTCGGATATTTAAGTCCCAGGTGCAGCGCGCCATAGCCGCCCATTGACATTCCCTCTATGCCACGGGCTTTGGAATCTGCGATGGTGCGGTAGGTTGCATCTATATGGGGAATTAGATCCTTAATCAGAACATCTTCGACCGGGCGCGCACCATCTTTGGAGTTGACGTACCAACCAGTAGGCAGCGCTTGAGGCACCACAATGATTGTTTCAGGCATTTTCCCGGCAGCTATAGCAGCCGCGAAAGGGAGAAGAGCGATCCTGCCACCATCCGCTTGATAGCCGAAACCGCCATGCAGCCAATAGATCACAGGATAGCGCCGGTTTGTGTCGGTTCTGTAGCTGGGAGGCAGGTAGATCAAATAACTGCCCTGGGTATTCACTCCACGCGCCGGGGTGTCATACAGCTCATAAAACGCTCCATCCGGCGGCGTTGTATTTGGGTCAATCCAATCGTAGGGAGGCGCGGTTTGTGGTGCATTTCCCTGATAACCTTGAGCCTGAGTGTTTTGCCGAGTCAAACCTGCAGTTGGGGTTTCTGCCAATGTCGGCGATGCTGTCTGGCTGACACTTTGCGGATCCTGTGTGATTGCGTTAATACCTGAACAGCCTGTCATAAAAGAAAGTACCAGGACAAATGAGAAAAATTTTATAAGAAAATCGCTTGTTTTCATAATCAATACTTCACGAACAGGCTTGTGCATGGTAATTAGTCTCCTTAAACCAAGTGGTGCGATTTTTAGCATTTTGGCGAAGGTGTTGGATATATATCTTATTACTGACCATTGACCTCCTTAACACGGCAGCAGGCAACAAAATGATTCGGAGCATATTCCATTAGCTCTTGAGGCTGCTTACACTCTTCTTTAGCATAGGTACATCGGGCAGCGAAACGACAACCGGGTTCCGGATTGATTGAGCTTGTAATCTCGCCCCTAAGCATAATGCGCTGCATAGGATTATGGATATCAACCGACGGTATTGCCGACAGCAGGGCCTTTGTATATGGGTGCAGTTGCTCAGTAAACAGCTCCTTTGTTGGCGCTTTCTCCACCACCTGGCCAAGGTACATAACAAGGATACTGTTGGATAGATGCCGTACTACAGACAGATCATGCGTAACAAACATAAAGGCCAACCCCAGCTTCTCCTGCAGATCCATCAACAGATTCAGCACCTGCGCTTGTATAGACACATCCAGTGCAGATACGGGCTCATCACAGCAGATAAAATCCGGCTGAAGCGCCAGCGCTCGTGCAATTCCCACACGTTGTCTCCGTCCTCCGTCGAGCTCATGCGGATAGCTCATACGCAGGCGTTCGTCGATGCCCACAAGCTCCATCAGCTCGTTTGCAGCTTCCTTAATTGCAGCACGGGAACCAAAGCGATTTGAATTATGCAAAGGCTCCATGATAGTCTGTTCAATACGAAGTCTCGGATTAAGCGAGCTGTACGGATCCTGAAACACTATCTGCATCTTCTCACGTGCGTTTCTAAGATTGCTGCCCTTAACATGAGTTATATCTTTGCCTTCAAGTAAAACCTGTCCGTCCGTCGCCTCCAGCAGCCTGATAATTGTACGACCGAGAGTGCTCTTTCCGCAGCCCGACTCTCCGACAACACCCAGCGTTTCGCCCCTTTCAATCGTGAAAGATACATCATCAACAGCATGATTCAATCCGGAGGGTACTTTAAAATACATCTTTAGGTTCTTTACTTGAATTAGCGGTGTTTGCGACATGATTCCTTCCTTCGTAATGCCTAATGTGCTTTGCCACTATGCTTTTGCGCTTTGTCACTATGTATACAGCGGCAAAAATGATCGGGCGATAGATTTGTAAACTGAATCTCCTCTTTGCATTCTTCTGTTGCGTAAGGGCAACGAGGCCAGAATGCACATCCCGGCGGCAGGTTCGTGGGATCCGGAGGCATGCCCCCAATGGGATGCAGCCGCTTTTCGCCCACGGCTACACTGGGTAGTGAGCCAAATAAACCCAGTGTATAAGGATGCGCAGTTCGGTCGAATACGTCTTCCTTGCTGCCGCTTTCCACTATTTTGCCGGCATATATTACTGCCACATCTTCGCATACCTCCGCAACAACACCCAAATCGTGAGTAATTAGAATCATTGATGTGTTATAACCCTTCTTCAGCTCTTTAATTAAGTCCAGCACTTGTGCCTGAATTGTCACGTCAAGTGCCGTAGTAGGCTCATCAGCAAGCAGCAACTCAGGGTTGCAGGCCAGCGCCATAGCGATAACTACGCGCTGCTTCATACCGCCAGAAAACTGGTGAGGATACTCCGGACACCTTTCAGCCGGAATACCTACCGTTTCCAACATCTCACCTGCCTTTTTCAACCCTTCTTTATAGTCATAATCATTATGCAGCATAAGGACCTCAAGTATCTGGTCCCCTACCGTCATCAATGGATTTAACGCGGTCATAGGATCCTGGAAGACCATGGCTACCTTAGTGCCTCGAATATCGTACATTTCATCTTCCGATTTTTCGAGCAGATCCTCACCATCCAGGAAAATCTGCCCGCCCAGCACCTTGGCCTGAGGGTTGGGAAGAATCCTCATTATTGATTTAGCTATAGTGGTCTTTCCTGCCCCAGTCTCGCCCACCAAACCAAGCGTCTTGCCCTTCACCAATTTTAGAGAAACACGGTTCACCGCGCGAACTGTTTTTTTTGCCTGGGAGTATACGACTTCCAGATCTTTTATATCTAGATATGTTTTTTCTTCGCTCATTTCGATACCTCGATTAGTCCCTCAGTTTAGGATCAAGAGCGTCCCGAAGTCCGTCCCCGATCAGGTTCACCGCCAGCACTGTAATCGCGATGGCAATACCAGGGAATGTGATTATGTGCGGATACAAGCGGATATAGGATCTTCCGTCTGCCAACATGGCGCCCCATTCCGGGGTAGGCGGCTGGATACCCAATCCAATGTAACTCAGACCCGCCGCCATCATTATGGTGGCGCCGATATTCATCGTAGCGATGATGATCATGGGCTGTACCACATTCGGCAGCAAATGTTTAAACATAATGGACAGCTTTGAGCAGTTAATGGACTCCGCAGCTTCGATATATTCCTTTTTCCTCTCAGCCAATACCTGTCCCCGGGTCATGCGCACCCCCCCCGCTATCGCGCCGATAGTCAATGCAAAAACGGTGGCAAAGAAACCTGCCCCCATAACAGCGGACACCATTATGGCCAGAAGGATACCCGGCAGTGCGCTCCATACGTCTATGAACCGCATGATTAATGTCTCGGTCACGCCGCCGAAATATCCAGCTATACAACCCATCAAGATGCTAATTAAAGAGGATACTACCGCCGTGGTAAGGCCCAGTATCAGCGAATACTGGCCTCCGTATAGAAGGCGGGTCAGAATATCACGCCCCATGGCGTCACAACCGAACAAATGATCCGCGCTCGGTTTGGCATACATATTGGTCAGGTCGATACCGTTTTTCTCATAAGGGCTGAGCAATGGCCCGACGAAACAAACAAGCACCATAAATACAAGAAGAACAACCCCAATCTTTGCGGCGGCCGTTTTCATAAGACGCTCCAGAAAATCTCCAAACAAGGAGCTCTTAAGTTGATTTTCACGTTTTACATTCAGCATAGCTTACCCCTTTCTGCGGGAGTATTGTGCTTTTATTCGAGGATCGAGGAAAGCATAACAAAGATCCATTATTAAGATAACAACAGTAGTGAAAAGGGCAAAAAACATAACGCACGCCCGAACTATTGGAGCATCGAGACCGTTTATTCCTACAAGCATATACTGCCCTATTCCGGGGATGGAGAACACCGTTTCCATAATTGGAGAACCCGCTACCGTCATGGTCAGTCCTCCAGCCACACCGGTAATGATGGGCATCAGCGCGTTTGGCAGCATATGTTTGCGGACAACAATATTTTCTCTCTGGCCCTTGGCCCGTGCTGTAACGACAAATTCAGCCCTAATGGTCTCCAGCATGGCGCTGCGGCCTTGACGGGCGTTGATGGCGACTCCAAACAGCGATGAACAAATAATAGGTAGAATATAGTGGCCAACGCTGCCGATCCCGTAGGCGGGCAACCATCCCAGTGTTGCCGAAAACAATAAGATGAACATCAGCGCTAGCCAGAAATCAGGGACCGAGATTAACACCATCGCGAGCACCATGGTAGTGCTATCCTGCCATCTGCCTTTGTTGATGGCGGCAAAGATACCCAACACAGTGCCCAAAACAGCGCTCAGCACTAAGGCAGATACACCGATTATTAGGGTGCGTGGAAGGCGCTCCGCCATGTCCTCTACGACTGGTGTGCCGAATTTCCAGGAAGTTCCCAGATCGAATCTTATGAACGTTTTATAAAGGAAATCACCCAACTGTACGATGTATGGCCGGTCAATGCCCAACTCGTGGCGCTTAATCTCCAAAACCTCATATGAAGCATCGGGACCAAGTAAACTTTTGGCCGGGTCACCAGGAACCAGATACATCAGGGTGAATATCACGAATGCTGCTGCAATCAAGATCAAGATCATCCATATGATACGGTTCAATATATATCTTCCCATTAGTACCTCCACTTTCTCAAATATATGGGCTCATTAATATATGGGCTCATTATTGACCCGCCCCAAAAATTTGTACCACAGTTTGAGATAGTGCAATCTGCAAATTCCGAGAACCAGCGGTAGCACCGCAGGGAGCGGTGGCGGCGTATAATCGAGTGAACTATGCGGTCTGACGGTATTGTCATGTTGACGCCATATTTCGATGAATACTTGAGCATCCTTCAGAAGATGGAAAATTTCACCTGCGAGTAATTCATCTTTCATCTTGCCATTGAATGCTTCAATGTAACCATTCTCCCATGGTAATAGTTGTTTGATGACAATTGATCTGGATTCCATTTTCCATAAACGGTATACAGCTGGGAAGAAAAGCAGCATCGTAAAGTGAATTGCGATGCTGCTTTTTCGGTAACGAATCTCTAATCGGATAAACCGTCAGGGTAGCTTTCCAACAAGTTTACAGGAACCATTTTGCCGTTGGAGGGGTTCAGCATCCACTTGCAGACGCCATCTTCTTCATAGAAGTGACCCCCTCTGGGTCTGCCCTCATTGGGCGGTGTGGTCACTATCGCGTTCTCTGTATCACCAGGGAAGTACTTATCACCCGTGTAGGTTTCCGACGTGCCATCGGGCCATTTTGTGACCAGACTCCAGCCGTTGCCGTCCGGTTGCAGCGTCAGCTCCCATGTAACGCCGGTACCTTGGCTGTCGACAAAGGTGTAT
>JBFYRY010000395.1:0-2832 GCA_041302025.1 Chloroflexota bacterium
CCGGGGGTCACGCCTGCGACGACGTTTGTCCCGTAGGCGACCATCTGCGTGGTGTGGAAGAGTCCTTCGTTGCCGGTAATGCCTTGCACGAGAAGGCGGGTATTTTTGTTGATCAGTATGCTCATTTATTTTCCTCGGTAGACCTCACAGGTCTCGAAGACCTGTGAGGTCTTGTTTTCTTATTTCGCCGCCGCGACAGCCTTCTTTGCCGCATCTGCAAGTGTCTCTGCCGTGATCATGTTCGCGTTCTCGAGCAGTTTGCGTCCCTCTTCAGCATTCGTCCCAACGAGACGGACGACCATTGGTACCTTCGGTTTCACTTCATCCATCGCAACGAGAATACCGCGTGCCACTTCGTCGCAACGCGTGATCCCGCCGAAGATGTTGAACAGCACAGCCTTCACAGCCGGGTCGGATAGGATGATGCGCATCGCAGCCGCCACCTTGTCTGCTCCCGCGCCGCCGCCGATATCCAGAAAGTTGGCTGGCTCGCCGCCGAACAACTTGACGATGTCCATGCTGGTCATCGCCAGTCCCGCGCCATTGACCATGCATCCGATATTGCCATCCAGTTTGATGAAGGACAGTCCGTACCGGCGCGCCTCGGTTTCCGCGGGCGCTTCCTCCTCGATATCGCGGATCTCCGCCAGGTCAGGGTGGCGGAACAACGAGTTATCGTCGATCAACATCTTGCCGTCCAATGCGACAAGTTTGTTATCCTTCGTGATTACAAGCGGATTGATCTCAGCCAGTTCCGCATCAGTTTCTTTGTACACCTGCCAAAGTCCTGCGGCGATCTTGCTAAAGTCCCGCCACAGTTCGCGCGGCAGGTCAATGGATGCGGCGATGTCACGTGATTGATAATCGCGCAGTCCAAGCAGGGGATCGATGTGCACCTTGATGATCTTCTCGGGAGTCGTCGCGGCAACCTCCTCGATGTCCACGCCGCCCGCGGCAGACGCGATCATCACAGGTTTCTTCGCGGCGCGGTCGTTCGTGATCGCGAAATAGATCTCGGTCGCAATCGCGGCGGCTTCATCCACCAGCACCTTGCGGACGGGCAATCCCTTGATCGTCAATGCCAGGATCTGCTGTGCAAGTTCCGCGGCTTCATCGGCATCCTTCGCGACTTTCACGCCGCCAGCCTTGCCGCGTCCGCCCACCAGCACCTGCGATTTAATGACAACGCGGCCACCCAACTCTTCAGCAACTTGTTTTGCCTCATCAGCGGTAGCCGCCACCCGTCCCTTGGGGATGGGTATCCCATACTTTGCAAAAATTGTTTTGGATTGATATTCGTGAAGTTTCATGCTTCATCCCTTATTTGGAATTCAATAGCATCGGCATTATACCACCCGATATTTTTGGATAAGCGAATTACCTGGCGCGGGACTTCGCCGGGACGTTTGTGGACTCGAGGAGTGCGCTGCTTTTCCAGCCGGAAGTTGATTCCGTGTTACAGGCGTTATCTGCCTCTCGTCGTTTCCTGTCTACGCACAGGTGTTCAGGTAGTTGACAGTCACTTTTGGAAGTGACTGTCAACTGTATGCTACTTATGCAATTTCTTCGCCGCGATGAACGCCAGTCCATTCTTCGTCAAATCACGCGCCGTGTGATTTGACGCCGCGACCTTTTCCATGAAATTACGTTGCAGGTGTTCCCAGTCGCCGCTTTCGATGACTTCCTTCTTCTCACGGAAGTAATCGAGAATGTCAGAGGGGTGGGCGAGGGTCGGTTCGATTTCAGGGTCGCCGCCCTCGTGTTTGGCGGCGATATTTGCCACATGGTCTGCGATCACTACCAGCTCTGCGCGGCGGTCATACGGCTGGACAACGATGCTCTTCCACGTCTCAACGATGTGATGCTCGAAGCGGATGACCTTCTCGAAGCCGAGCGCTTTTCTGAATTGGGAGGTCAGTTCCATGGTCTCGTTGTTGATCGAGTTCGACCAGTTGAAGCCGATTAAAGGAGATGTCCCATCGTCACGGCTGAACAATTTTGCCATGGTCATGATCCACAGCGCATGGTAGGGATTGTCGCTCCCGAAATAGACCGAGATCTTGAACTGGATATCCACGCCGAGTTTGTACAGCATGAAGCCAAGCAGGATCGTCCCTGCATTGAAGTTGAGCACGTGCTGGACGCCGAAGTTGGTGTAATAGTGCAGGAACTCATCCAGCCACTGGAGCGCGTGATCGTTGGGCTGACCGATCCCGCCGAAGTAGCCAGTAATCGTGGCGGGTCCGCCAAGATGCGGGTTGGAGCCGTCCGTGCCTTTGGTGTCGAGCGTCTCGACAAACGACGCGCCGATGATGTCCAACGCGGCAACAATGGCGGGCAGGTCGCCGTCCGCTTCGGATTCCTTCATCCTGCGCACTGCGATGAATCGTCCAGGTACCAGCGACTTTTCCGCGATGGCTCTCTCTATCATGGGGCGTACCCACGGGAAGTATTGGAGCGCCGACACCTCCAGTGTGACCGCGTATTTGTCCTTGAACTTCATCTTCTTTGCGGCATCGCCGAGCAGGTTTTTGCGATAATCCGCAACGGTGACAAATGCCCCCTTGTCGCGCTGATCAATCAGCCAGTTGAGATCTTTGATATAGGCTGGATTCCGCTCTTCCACCAATTTAAAGAGATTCGGCATCTTGCGCGCGGCGCGGTGCTTGCGGTTGATCTCCTCGGGTGTGCCGTACTTCGCGACCACATCCAGGAACGCATTGATCACTTTTGTGTCTCCCAGCAACACCTCATTGATGACGCCCAGCCTGTCGCTGGGAATTTTGAGTAACTTGCGGTATTTATTATCCATTTATGCTCCTTGGCTTTGAA
>JBFYRY010000396.1:0-2832 GCA_041302025.1 Chloroflexota bacterium
CGAGTTCGTGAAATAAAAGTTGCTGACGAGTTTCTTTTAGTGTCAGACGGAAATTATCTTTGTGTTTTGCAAAGACAGGATGGCAGAAAGCTGTGGTGCGCTGACAGCGTGATAGATCAACAGAATCCCGCAAAACTTGGAGATGCCGTGTACATTCTTAATAGCCCATAAAATATGATTACTGCGTTTGACATCCATAGTGGGACTGAATTGGGACAACTCAAAATGTCAAAATTCAAGTCGATCACAACTTTCGGGCAGTTAATGGTCTCGTCAGATGAATTATTGATATTTGCCAGTGGTAAAGAGATATTCGCTTTCGGTAAATGACAGGGAACAAATCAGGAATCTAAGGATTTCAATGATTCTTCAAAACGATTTTGCCTTCCGTTTTGTTGAAAAGAGCCGAGTTCGCCTTATATCAACCTTCCATCAAGAAACCCCGCAGGTAAAACCTGCGGGGTTTCTTGTTCGTTTACATCATATCGCTGGTCATGATGAACAGCGGCGTCATCTCGAAACTTTCGAACTTCGGGCGCAGGCGGTCAGTGTTGTAGAAGCGGTCCACGTTGACCGTCTTCTTCGTGCTGGTGACGATATCCACCGGGATGTTGTCGTAGCGTCCGTTCTTGAGCACCACGAGACGTCCGTGCACATTTTTGAGGATGAGGTCGAGCGCCAGGTTGCCGTACGCCATCGGCACGATGGAATCGATCGCGTCCGGGTCGCCACAGCGGACGAGGTATCCGAGTTTCTGGTTGACCGTATCCACGGAGCGCCCGTTGTTGTACTTGGCGGTGAAGTCCTTCAAGCGTTCCGAGACCAGGTCGCCGATGCCGCCTAGTTTGGCGTGGCCGAAGGCGTCCGTCGTCTTATCCTGGAAGACCATCTCGCCGCCTTCGAACATGGCGCCTTCCGAGACCAGCACCACGGAATAATTGCTTGGGTTGTGTTTGCGGTCGAGCATCAGCAGTTCCGCCAGCCGCTCGATATTGAACTTGAACTCGGGGATCACACAGCGGTGTGACGCGCCCGCCATGGTGGGGAGCATGGCGGTAAACCCGGCATACCGCCCAAAGACCTCCAGGATCATCAGGCGCTCGTGCGAGCCTGCCACGGTGCGGAGGCTGTTCGCCAGTTCGATGGTGCGCGTGACACAGGTACTGAAGCCGATGCAGTAATCCGTGCCCGGCACATCGTTATCCATGGTCTTGGGGATGGCGACAACCTTCACCCCCTCCTGGTACATGCGCACGCCGTAACTCAGCGTATCGTCGCCGCCGATGGGGATGAGGTAATCCAGCCCGATGAAATCGAGGTTCTTGAGGACTTCCTCGGTGACATCGTTGACCTTGTCGCTGTATTTCTCGCGCAGGTGCTCGGGGACACGGTCCAGTTTGATCTTGCTGGGATTCGTCCGTGAGGTGTGCAGGAATGTGCCGCCCGTCCTGCCCGCCTTGTTGACAACTTCCTCGGTCAACACCTGGAAGTTACTGCTGTTGTCGGCGTTCTTGTCGCGGATGGTATCCACCAATCCCGCCCAGCCGCGCCGGATGCCGATCACTTTGTAGCCCTCGCGCATCGCCCGAATGGTGACCGCGCGGATCGCCGGGTTAAGCCCCGGCACATCACCGCCGCCGGTCAAAATTCCGATCGTTCCTGATTTTTTTGTGCCCATTCTTCCTCCAATGAAATATCAATGTCGAGATGTATTTAAATCTGGCTCATATGTAGACTCTGTGCAATGAGGTGACAGTCACTTCGCAAGAGACTGTCACCTGCACTCACTTTACAGATGAGCCTGAAATCTATTTTACAACCTCCCGCACATTCCCGGGGATGTCATTTGCGATGGAAATCCGGCGAAAAATATCACGTTATCCGGCTGATTGCCAACCGCTGCAAGCCAGCCTATATCATCGTTGGTTCTTCGTAGACGCCGAATACTTCCTTCATCACCTGGATGATCTCACCCAGCGTCGCATACGCGTGGACTGCATCCATGATATGCGGCATCGTGTTCTCGGTCCCGGACAACGCGATTCGCAGGCGGTCCAGTGTTTGACCGACTCTTCCGTTATCGCGCGTCTGGCGGACCTCCTTCAGACGCTTCACCTGACGTTCATAACCGGCTGGATCCATCTCGAGCAGAGGGATTCTCACCGGTTGTTTTTCCGCGTAGGCATTCACCCCCACGATCTTCCGCACACCCAGATCGATCTCACGCTGATAACGGTACGCCGCATCCGCGATCTCGCTCTGGAAGAATCCCTTCTCGATGGCAGGGATGACGCCGCCCAGTTCCTGGACGAGTTGGAAGTAATGATATGCCTGCTGTTCGATTCGGTCGGTGAGGGCTTCCACAAAGAAACTGCCTCCCAACGGATCGACCGTATTCGTCACCCCGGACTCTTCCGCGATGATCTGCTGTGTGCGCAGGGCAATGGTCACTGCGTGTTCGGAAGGGAGGGCGAGCGCTTCATCGAGTGAGTTCGTGTGCAGGCTCTGAGTCCCGCCGATGACGGCGGCAAGAGCCTGGATGGCGACCCGCACCACATTGTTCTCCGGCTGTTGCGCGGTGAGGCTGACTCCTGCCGTCTGCGTGTGGAAGCGGCACAACCATGAGCGCGGGTTCTTCGCCTTGAACGTCTCCTTCATCTCACGCGCCCAGATGCGCCGTGCCGCGCGGTACTTGGCGATCTCCTCGAAGAAATCGTTGTGCGCGTTGAAGAAGAACGAGAGGCGCGGCGCGAACTCATCCACATCCATGCCGCGGGCGATGCCCCAGCGCACGTACTCCAGCCCGTCGCCGAGCGTGAACGCCAGTTCCTG
>JBFYRY010000144.1:0-18298 GCA_041302025.1 Chloroflexota bacterium
CTGTTCGCCCGTTAAAGCGGTACGCGAGCTGGGTTCAGACCGTCGTGAGACAGGTCGGTCTCTATCCGCTGTGGGCGTAAGGGATTTGAGAGGAGCTGCTCCTAGTACGAGAGGACCGGAGTGGACTGACCTCTGGTGTGCCAGTTGTTCCGCCAGGAGCATTGCTGGGTAGCTACGTCGGGCAGAGATAACCGCTGAAAGCATCTAAGTGGGAAACTCGCCTCAAGATTAGATCCCTGTATTCTGGTTAACAGAGTAAGACCGCAGGTAGACCACCTGCTATATAGGCAACAAGTGTAAGCGCAGTAATGTGTTGAGCTAAGTTGTACTAATGGTCGAGGGCTGAATCCCGTGATGTGGAGAACTTATTACTCTTCCAATATATAGATATTATCAGTTACTGTTCAGCACTGAATTGTGAAATAGTCCCTTGGTGATTGGAGCGACGGGGGTACACCCGGTAACATCCCGAACCCGGCAGTTAAGTCCGTCAGCGCCGATGGTACTTGGAGGGCGACCTCCTGGGAGAGTAGGTCATTGCCAAGGGGCTTTTCTTTTAAAATTCTCAGTGCGGTTGTCTTTTCAACCGCACATGAATCATGTATAATCTTATTGGCAGGTTCGGCTGGTGGACGTATAAACGCGTCCGACTTTACAAAAGAGGAGTTTGAAGCGTTCTTCTTGATCGTTTGATCATTTTGTCGTTTCTTCTTGTTTTATAAAATCCTCGGCCGAGTCTGTGCTTCGGCCGATTTCTTTTTCTCGGCTACTTCCATGCGGAAAGGAGGTGACTGTTTTGACAGCTGTAAATTTACGTAGTGGTGAGTCGCAGGACTCTCTCCTCAAACGTTTTCGCAAGAAAGTGGTGAAGAGTGGTGTTTTGAGCACTGTTCGCCGCAAACGCTGGTTCGTCTCCAAGAGCGAACAGCGCCGCATGGAAAAAAAGAAGGCAATCCGCCGCATAAAGCGACGCACGTTCGAACGGAACGGTGAATAAAAAGAGGCGACATGGCGAAAGAAGAAGATAAAATTCGGGCAGAAGGACTGGTTATCGAGGCGTTACCAGGAACACAGTTCCGCGTAAGACTTGATAATGGACATGAAGTGCTGGCATATCTTTCCGGAAAAATGCGCAAGCACTATATTCGCATCCTGCTTGGTGATCGTGTCGCCATGGAAATGTCCCCATACGATTTGACCCGCGCCCGTATTACTTTTCGCCAGCGCAAGAATGCCCCAGTTCAAGTTCAAGAATAATTTCATTAAGTTTTTTATTGAAATTAAAAGGCTCCCGTTTTTCGGGAGCCTTTTTGTTACTTATATTGGATTCTTTACGGCAAATCCCTGAACGACCCGAGCACCTTCATATAATTTGCACGTTCAAACGCCGAGGGTTCCTTCACGGATTTCTGACTCATGCTCCCCTGCATCTGCTCAATGGACTCATACTCCCGCTCCTTCATCCACTCTTCGAGACCATTCAAGATCGGACCGACAGCCTGCTCGCCGTTATGAAGCAGGTTGGACGCCATCATAGCGACCTTTGCGCCTGCCATCATGGACTTGATGACATCCTGCGTGGTGTGAACGCCGCTGGTCAATGCGAAATCGGTTTCTACTTTGCCGTGCAAGATGGAGATCCAGCGCAGGGGCAGGCGCATTTCAGCGGATGTGCTCAGGTCCAGACTGTGGATGATCTCAAGTTCATCCAGATCGAAATCGGGTTGGTAGAAGCGATTGAATAACACCAGACCGTCAGCACCTGCATCCGCAAGCCGTTTTACGAAATTGGGAATGGAAGTCACGAACGGGCTGATCTTCACCGCCAGCGGGATTTTGATGGCGGATTTGACATCCGCCACCAGTTCCACCTGCATATCCTCGATGTCGTTTGATGTCATATCGGGATCGGTGGGGATGAAGTAAAGGTTGAGTTCGAGAGCATCCGCACCGGCTTCCTCGATCTTGCGGGCATAGTTTGTCCAACCGCCCTTCGAGACGCCGTTCAAACTTCCAATCACGGGAATCTTCAACGCTTTCTTTAGACCAGCCACTTGAATTAAATATTTTTCCGGCTTGATCCCGTACATACCGCCGTCTGGCAGGTAGGACAGGGCTTCAGGGAACGAGTCAGTGCCGCGGTTGAGGTAGTGATCGAGCTCGAGACTCTCGTGGATGATCTGCTCCTCGAAGAGGGAGTACATCACGATCGCTGCAATGCCCGCCTCTTCGAGTTTGCGTGCCCGTTCCAATTTCTTGGAAAGGGGGGAGGCTGAAGCAACGAGCGGGTTCTTTAAGCGGAGACCAAGATAGGTTGTGGAAAGATCCGTCATGTCCTACTCCTTTTTATCACCGTTGTAATGCATGGACGCCATCTGCTGGTAAAGCGTCCAGCGGGATCCCTGTTCGGCAAGGCGTGGATCGTAACGATACATGGGCCAGTGACCAGACTGAACCGCGAGTTTCTGTTGCTCGAGACCCTTTGCCAATTCGTAACCGTGTGCAATACATGGGCTGTATGCAATGATGATAGAAGGTCCATCATAGGATTCCGCTTCGAGCAATGCCCGCAACGTTTGTTGATCGTTGGCTCCCATCGCAACGCGTGCCACATAGACATATCCATACGACATCGCAATGAGACCGAGATCCTTCTTCGGCAACCCCTTGCCGCCCATGGCGAACTTTGCAACTGCGGCGCGTGGCGTGGCTTTGCTCGCCTGACCGCCCGTGTTCGAATACACTTCAGTATCCAGCACAAGGATGTTGACATTGCGTCCGCTCGCCATCACATGGTCGAGACCGCCGTAGCCGATATCATACGCCCAGCCGTCACCACCGATGATCCACACGGATTTCTTGACGAGGTTGTCAGCAATGCTCACAAGGTCTTTTGCACGAGTATCGCTGGATTTTCCAAGTTTGTCCTTAAGTTGGGCGATACGTTCGCGTTGCGCTTCAATGCCCGCTTCATCGCTCTGGTTGGCATTCAGAATGGCTTCCACCAAATCCTTGCCGAGTTCCTTTTCGAACGAAGTCAGCAACTCACGGGCATACTCAGTTTGTTTGTCAATTGTCAGGCGCATACCGAGTCCGAACTCCGCGTTATCTTCGAACAACGAGTTCGACCAGGCAGGACCACGTCCTTTTGAGTCGACAGCCCACGGTGTAGTGGGGAGGTTGCCACCGTAGATCGAGGAACAGCCTGTTGCATTTGCGATGACCGCACGGTCACCGAATAACTGCGAGACCAGTTTCACATACGGCGTCTCACCGCATCCCGCGCACGCGCCGCTGAACTCGAACAACGGACGGAGCAACTGCGAGTTCTTGATCGTCGAGGGATTGATCAACTTGCGGTCAAGGTCTGGGATGTTCATAAAGAAATCCCAGTTCTTCGCTTCGGCTTCGCGCAGAGGCGGTTGTGCCGCCATGTTGATCGCCTTGCGTCCCACCTGTGATTTATCCTTCACGGGGCAGACTTCCACGCACAACGTACAGCCCGTACAGTCTTCGGGCGCAACCTGCACTGTGTAGGCGTAGCCCTGCGAGAATTCCTTGAACTTTGCTGCCGTATGTTTGAACGTCTCAGGTGCACCCGCAACCAGTTTTTCGTCATACACCTTGTGGCGGATGACCGCATGCGGACAGACCATCACACACTTGCCGCATTGAATACAAAGCTTCTCATCCCACACGGGGATTTCCAGGGCGATGTTGCGTTTTTCCCACTGCGTCGTGCCGGTCGGGAACGTGCCGTCAATTGGGAATGCGGATACGGGGATGTTGTCACCGTTTGCGCCGATGATCTCACCGAGCACATTGCGGACAAATTCCGGCGCTTCAGCCGGGACCGGGAGCCGGCGCGTCATCTTGGACGTTACCTTCGCTGGGACCTTGACCTCATAAAGGTTGGCGATGGTTGCATCCACAGCCTCGAAGTTCTGCTTCACAACAGCTTCACCGCGCTTGCCATACGTCTTTTCGATGGAGTGTTTGATCTCAGCGATGGCATCTTCACGCGGAAGGATGCCGCTGATGGCAAAGAAGGCTGTCTGCATGATGGTGTTCATGCGTCCGCCCATGCCCGTCTTTTCAGCCACTTCGTAGCCGTTAATCACATAGAATTTCAGTTTCTTCTCGATGATATCCTTCTGCACTTCAGAGGGGAGTTGATCCCACACTTCATCGAGACCATACAGGCTGTTGAGCAGGAAAGTGGCGCCCGTCCTGGCGTACTTGAGCATGTTCACCCGCTCAAGGAAGTTAAACTGATGACACGCAACAAAACTTGCCTGGTTCAACTCGATCAGATACGGCGCACGGATGGGTTTCGGTCCAAAACGCAGATGCGACATGGTGACCGTGCCCGATTTCTTTGAGTCGTAATAGAAGTAGCCTTGTGCGAAGTTATCGGTCTCTTCACCGATGATCTTGATCGAGTTCTTGTTTGCACCGACTGTGCCGTCTGCGCCGAGACCGAAGAACACACAACTGACCGTGCCTTCACCTTCGATCTGGAAGTTTGCATCCACTTCGAGACTGGTGTGTGACACATCGTCATTGATGCCGACGGTGAAATGATTCTTCGGTTCGGGTTTGCTCATTTCATCCAGCACGGCTTTGACCATGGAAGGTGTGAACTCTTTTGACGAAAGCCCATAACGCCCGCCGATGACCTTAATGTTTGTTGATCTGCCGCCTTCAACGAGTGCATTGACCACGTCCAGATAAAGCGGCTCGCCGAGCGAACCGGGTTCCTTTGTGCGGTCAAGCACAGCGATGGATTTCACGCTGTCCGGGAGTGCCTTGAGGAAATTTTCTATTGCGAAGGGGCGGTACAGTCTGACCAACACCGCACCCACTTTCTCGCCTTTTGCCGCCAGGTAGTTGACGGTCTCTGCAACAGTCTCGCCGCCTGAGCCCATCACGATAACCACACGTTCGGCATTGGGATGTCCGACATAATCGAACAGGTTGTAGTGTCTGCCGGTGACCTTGGCGAACTTGTCCATAGCTTTCTGGACGATGGCAGGAGTTGCAGTGTAGTAGTTGTTTGTCGCTTCACGCATCTGGAAGTAGACATCGGGATTCTGTGCGGTGCCGCGTAGGACGGGTTTGTTCGGGGTGAGTCCACGGGCTCGATGGGCGCGAATCAGGTCATCGTCCAGAAGGAGACGGAGCTCTTCATCCGAAATGGGGAAGATCTTTGTCACTTCATGCGAGGTGCGGAAACCGTCAAAGAAATGGATGAAAGGCACACGGGACTCAAGCGTAGCCACTTGAGCGATGGCGGCGAAATCGTGGGCCTCCTGCACAGACTCGGAGGAAAGCAATGCCCATCCGGTTTGACGGACTGCCATCACATCCTGGTGATCTCCATAAATGGAGAGGGCATGCGCCGCAATGGCACGCGCTGCTACATGGAAGACCGTGCTGGTGAGTTCGCCCGCGATCTTGTACATGTTCGGGATCATCAACAGCAGACCCTGCGATGCGGTGAACGTGGTTGTGAGCGCGCCAGTTTGAAGCGCGCCATGCACTGCGCCTGCCGCGCCGCCTTCGGACTGCATCTCGATGACAAGTGGGATGGTACCCCAGAGATTCTTCTTGCCTTTGGCTGACCACTCATCTGCGAATTCGCCCATGCCGGAGGAAGGGGTGATCGGGTAGATCGCGATCACTTCGCTCAAGCGGTGGGCAACCGATGCCGTGGCTTCATTGCCGTCTATCATGATTACTTGTTTTTTCATACTTGCTCCTTTGAAGAACGGGCTAACTGCCCGAATTTATCCATTCGAACAAGTGTATCCCCCGCAGGGAAAACCTGTTAGTTATGAATGACTTAAATACCCATGCCTGTTGTCATATTTTGGATAGTAATGGTGGGAATAGAAACAGCGAGTCTGACTGCCATTTCAAAACAGATACTCTAGATATGGACGCGCCAATAGCAATGCCGCAAGAGACTTGGCATCGGGCATTTCGCCGCGCCTAGCCATTTCAAAAACTTCTTTTACGGACATTTTTTCAACGGATAAAAATTCATCGGCATCGGGATCGAGTGGGTTATGTTTCAGGTCGGTTGCAAGGAATACGCCCATGAACTCTGTCGAATACCCGGGCGCGAGAAAGAACTCGCCCACTTTCTGCAATTTGCCCGCCTCCATGCCGGTCTCTTCGCGGATCTCACGCGCGGCGCACTCTTCATACGGCTCATCACCGTCGCGAGTGCCTGCCGGAAGTTCGAGCAGGTCCATGCCTGCCGCATGACGATATTGTCGTACAAAGAGCATGTGACCATCCGCGTCAATGGGAATGACAACCACTGAGCCGCCATGTTCGATGATCTCAAATTTCGTCTCACGTCCATCGGGAGTCTTGAGCAGGTCGCGGCGGATCTTGAAGGCGCGTCCTTGCAGGAGGGTTTCAGACTTTATCAGTTCAAATGGCATAGTATTTTCATTGTTGTGCTATGGGTTGATTATAAGACAAAAGCCTGGGCAATTTGCCCAGGCTTTTGTCGCTTTTGCTTTTTATCGGCTACGGAATTCTTAATTGCTGGCCGACAGTTAAAGACGCGTTCACTGAAATGCCATTGGTTTGCGCGATCAGCGCAGGATCAATATCGCCGTAATAACAAGCCACTCCATAAACCGTTTCAGTTGCCAGATCAACCGTATATGTATCCGGGTGGTTGTTCAACATGCGATTGCCGGGAAACGGATTGCCTGTCTGTGGGATGGTCATGATAAGACCGGCATATACCGTCTGACCTTCGACCAATCCGTTGGCGGCGAGTAGTTCATCAGGGTTCACATTGAAACGGCGGGCGATGCAATACGGATATTCGCCGGCTTGCAGGCTATAGGTTGCGGGACGGGAACCCGATGGGATGAGAGTTGCAGTCGGTCCGCTGACTGCCAGGGTGGCTGTGGGAGTAAAGGTCGCGGGTTGGTTCACAACGGGCACCGGTGTATTTGTAACCGCCGGTGGTGTGATCCCGACCGGTGTATTGGTCACGGCGCCGGGTACGGGAGAACCCGTCAACGCGAGCGCGGTGCCTGTGCCAAAAACCTCAACATCGTTCATGCTGGGCGTTTGTGCCATCGGCGTGCTGAATAAATTCTGGCTGATGGGCGTATTGGTTGCGGCTGGCGGGGTCGAATAACGCAGGTCGCACGCAGAGACTGTCACTGAGACCAGCAACAGGATGGATGCGATCATTGTGCCTCGTTTGATACTTGCCATAGATGTCTTCTCCTCAATCTCGAACAAAAGTTTCAGTGATGGTAGCATATCCCCTTTAATGCGTCAAGTTTCGGGGTGGGATATTGGAGGGATGCGAAATACCGTTTAAACCCCGGGATCGACACTAAAGATATTTATTGCCTGATGCTTTCCCTTGAAGACAACCTTTCCCATGTCTGCAACCTTGATAACATCGGAAAGTTTCTCGCGGGTGAACCTGTCGATCAGGATCGGCTTGTGGCTTTCACTGCCAATATTGTAATATCATCGAACTGATTTGACCCGGCGATATACTGCCTCAACTCATCCTCGATTTCGTGAACCAGTCCTAGCGATGAGCCACTGGCGTTCTTAAGGATATCTAGTAAACGTTTACGACCATAAAATTCCCCGCGCGGATCCTTGCAATCTGGCACGCCGTCTGTAAAAGCAATGAACATGTCACCGGTTTGCAATTGAGTCTCGCCCAGTTCAAAGTGACCGTCCATGACCACTCCCACGGCAGGACCCGTCTTGCGCAACATCTCCCTCACAACCCCTTCCCGGATGATGAGCGGTGGTTCATGCCCGCCGTTGACATAAGCGAGTCTGCCATCACGCGGATTGAGAATGCCGAAGAAGAGCGTAGCGAACATGCCGCTTTCGCCGTGTGTCTCGGCGATGTAGTTGTTTGTCAATTGCATGGCACGCTTGAGCCGCTCTGCAGTGGAAAGTGATGTGCTGACAGATTCTGTATGTTCGAAATATTCCAGGTTGGCCACAGCCCGGATCAGGCTTCGGAACAAAGTCATGAACAACGTCGCGCCTACGCCTTTATCGCATACATCTGCGATGACGAGACCAATCGTTCCATCCGGTAATTCAAATGCATCGTAGAAATCTCCCGCGACCTCCCGTGCAGACATAAGGGAAGCGGCGATCTCCCAGCCTTCAACCTGCGGCAATGTTTCAGGGAGGAATCCAGCCTGGATCTCGCGGCCAATCTCCAGTTCGCGTTGAAGCGCCTTGCGGTACATCTTTTCTTGTTCCATCAACCGGGCATTCTCCAAAGCCACACTCATCGAATTGGCGAGAGTTTCCATGAGTCGCACATCCGAATCAGAAAAGAACTTTGTGCCGCTCCAGTCCTGTAGTGTCAAGTACACGATCGGATCGGTATCCTTGTTTCGACGCACCGGCACCGCCAAAAGAGATTGAGGAGGATCAGGGTTGATGTAATCGCTGAATTTGCTGATAAGCGTTGCGAGGTCACCATTGAATACGAAGGTTTTATTGGAAGTAATAAAGTATTCATATGCCGAATTCATCGGCACGATTCTCGGTTCGCCCTTTTGCCCTCCTGCAAAAGTGTATTCCACTGTGATAGTATCTGTATTTGGGGTGCCGTAATATATTGTTACATCTTGGTAACTGAAGATCTCCCGGAGCTTGTCACCAACAGCCTCGAAAATGGCGTGAATGTCCAATTGCGCGGCGAGGGCGGATTGGACACTGTTAATAATGGCGAGTTCGGCATTGCGTTGTTCAGTTTCTTTGAGCAGGCGCTGGGTTTCGGCGAAGAGGCGCGCATTTTCAAGTGCTACGCTCATCGAATTAGCGATGGTTTGCAGGAGGTGCACATCAGAATCGCTGAAAGCATCCTCGTGATCCAGGTTGGCTAGATTGATCACACCGCGGACTTCATCGCCGACGATCAACGGCATCCACAGGGCGGATTTTCCAAAAGAAGTACCGGGATTGGGGTGTATCCCATATTCGACCACGCGCTGTTCCAAATCTTTATTCATGAGCACGATTTGACGGGTGCGGATAAGATGGCGCGTCATCTTCGTAAAAGCGATGGGCTCCGCATACGTTCGTTTCTGCATTTCAAGGTGATAGTTGAAATGGATGGTTTCAGTGGCAAGATCATAGCGTGCAATCACCACTGTCTGCGCATCGAAGATATCACGGATTTTATCGCCGACCAGATCATAGATCGCCTGCATATCCAGTTTGGATGCCAACCCTTCCTGCACGCTATTAATCACGGCAAGTTCGGCTTCGCGTTGGGCAAGCCTTTGTTTGGTGTCTTGTGTTCTTCGATGGGTTTGAGTCGAATTCTTCCCAGCCGTGGTTTTATCCCCCTTGCGTTTTAAACCTTTCGATGGCGATTTCGACGCTTTTTTTGCTTTTGTTGCGACGGCCTTGCCTGTTGACGATACCTTCCTTGCCATACCCGTTACTCCTCTGTCCTGTGGTCTGACAAAATGAGTTTACTTTTCAGGATGCCTTAAGTCAATGGAAGAAGCTATACCCGCATCGCTTTTATATTCTGGATCGGCGTGGACGGCACCAGATCACACCCGGGCCAGACGGCGTCCACGCCCGCCTCTTTTGCCCCGGTAACTGCCTCCGTTATATCAGCCTCATCTCCCCGATACAGTGTCTCCATTGGGTCAAGATTCCCGAACAGCTTCACATCCCCCAACGCTTCCCGCGCGGACTTGATGTCCGTCGTCTGATCCACGGATACAGCGTCCGCACCTGTCTGCGCCAACAAGTGCAACGCCTTGTCCATCCTCCCGCACACGGACAGTACACTTGGCTTCGGCAGTTTCCCGATCAGATCCTTCTCCGCTGGGAACACAAACTTCTCATACGCCGACGGTCCCACAAACCCCGCGGACCCGCCCATATCGTGGATTGTAATAAAGTCCGCGCCTGCTTCCCGATACGCGCGCCCAATTTTTGCAAGTAAAGAGGAAAGATAAAAGAGCGCATCCGTCACCATCTGCGGCTCCTTCTTCATCTCCATGACCATGTTCGTCAGATTGCAAAGATACAACAACAAAGTGTAGGGACCTGGGATCAACCCCGAAATCACAACATCCTTGCCAATATCTTCCTTCACCAAACGTATCGCCTCGCAAACAACCCCAATTCTCCCCATTTTTAATATCTCTGTGATCTCCGCAGTGATGTCTTTTGTGCTCTGAAATATCACCTTCTTTACCTGCGGGAACTGCAATCTCCCATCCTCATAAAAATTCAACTCTGACCCCAATGCCTCGGCGGGCGCACACAGATCCAACGGCAGCGTTGCGGACGGTATCCCCGTCAATTTGAATGTACTCGCCGCCGCACGCGCCATCTTCCCTGCCTCGTGATGGACTTCATGCAATTTCAACCCCTCGCGCTCCAAGCCCTCCACCGTGACATGGATCAACCCGCTGAACACGGGGACTATGTCAATCTTTTGACCTGACAACAAGGAGAGTATCTTTTCGCGCATGATATCGCATCCTCTATCATTTCGACGAACGTAGTGAGGAGAAATCTACTTCATGCTGTGAAAAGATTTCTCATGTCGCGAAGCGTCACTCGAAATGACAACCAAGATGTTTCGGACGCCTTTTGCAACAAACGTGTTCAAAGTTACATCTCTTGTAACTCGTAACCCGTACCAAATTACCAAGCACTATTTACCATTACTTTACAGCCTTCGCGATCGCCGCGATATGCTCAGGCGTATTCCCACAACAACCGCCCACAACCTTCGCTCCCAACTCGACATACTTCTTTGTATAATTTCCCATATCTTCAGGCGTCATATCATACACACCCTGCTCGGTCTCAATATCCATATGTGGGACGCCCGCATTCGGCTTCACCCAAAGCGGAAAGTTCGGCTTGGTGGCTGCGTATTCCTTGACCACCGCTTCCATGTTCTCAAGCGTGGTTCCGCAGTTCGCACCGACCAGAACAGCTCCCATCTCGGAATATCTTTTGATCACGTCCTTGGGTTTAACTCCCATCATCGTGCGTATGCCTCGGTCATAACTGAACGACACCACGATGGGGAGGTCGGTGACGGAGCGTGCGCCTTCGAATGCGGCGGTTGCCTCTTCGAATGCGAACATTGTCTCGATGATCAATAAGTCCACGCCGCCCTCGGCGAGAGCCTGTGCCTGCTCCGCAAACGTCGCTTTGACATCCTCCGCTTTGAGCGGACCGTACGGCTCGATCAAAGCGCCGACAGGTCCCATCGAACCAGCGACCAAGCCTCCGTTGCGTAAAGAAGCGGCTTTGCGGGCAATCTCCACTGCGCGCAGATTCACCTCGGGAGTCCGATCCTGATATTTTGAATCCTTCATCCGCATGCGAGTCCCGCCGAAGGTGCAGGTCAGGATAATGTCCGAACCTGCATTCGCGAACGACGATGCGAGTTTCAGGATGGTGTCGGGGTCGTCAATGATGAGATCCTCAGGCGGCTTGCCAGGCTTGAGACCCATCTTCTGCAAATTCGATCCTGTTGCCCCATCCGCAACGAGAATTTCCCCGCCGTTCAATCGTTCCAAGAATTTGTTCATCGCTTCTCCATTCTCACCACAAAGTGTCACAAAGGTACACAAAGGTTTTTCTTTTGTTTTTTCCTTTGTGACACTTTGTATCCTTTGTGGTTAATTTCTTATTTCATAAAATTCTTCGCCATCGGATCCGCCTTGCGATGCGGGATCAAATGCGCGATGTGTTCAAACGGCTCGCTCATGTGCGGGAAACTCGTTGCCATCATGAACTGGTTTTGGAATTCAGGATCGGTCGGCAATTCCAAACGTTCGACCTTGCGCGTCACGCTATCGATCTCATTGCGCTTCTCTACGTTCAACAACGCGATCCGCGCGCCATCGCCCGCCGCGTTCCCAACCGCATACACATTTGCCAACTCGCAGTCGGGGATCAACCCGATCAGCATCGCCTTCTCTTTGTCAATGTAACTTCCAAAACCGCCAGCAAGAATGATTTTATCAGGGCTTTGCAGATTACTGCGCTTCAACAACGTGCGCGCCGCCGTGAACAACGCCGCCTTCGCAAGTTGTATCTGCCTCACGTCCTGTTGCGTGATTGGGATGTCCCGCCCAATGGACGTTTCCTCCGCCCAGGCAATGACATACTCCCAACCCGACTCTCCCTCCCGCACACGCCTCGACTCAAGCCCTTTCCTGAATCTGCCCCGAGAATCGACGATCTCAACCCGGAACAATTCTGCCACCGCGTCGATGATGGCGGAGCCGCATATCCCTTTTGCCTTGCCCGTGTTCCACTCCTCCTCACCGACGATTTTATAGCGCGGCTCAAGAGTCTTCTCGTCAATATTTACCCGCTCAATGGCGCCAGGTGCGGCACGCATGCCATATTCCACATGGGCGCCTTCCAGTGCGGGACCTGTCGGTGTGGACGTGCATACCAGTCGCTGACGATTGCCCAGCACCAGTTCCGCGTTCGTACCGACATCGATCAGCAACCAATTTTCATCCTGCTTGTGCGGTTCCTCTGCAAGGAGCATGCCACTCGTATCTGCACCTACGAAGGACGCAATCGTCGGCAGGACATGCACATTCCCCGACGGATTGATCTGCAATCCCAACTCCCGCGCCTTGATATCCACCGATTCATGGATCGCAGGCACGAACGGCGCCAGCCCCAAATCCTTCAGCGGGAGATTCAACACCAGATGATGCATGGTCGAATTGCCCACCAACACCATTTCCAGAATTTCCTCTACTCTTATGTCGCTGCGAGGGATGCTCTTTCCCGAAGCAGTCTCCCCCTCATCGACAGGAGATTGCTTCGCAACTTGTGCTCGCAATGACATGTTTGCCGTCTTCACCGCCTGCTTCAGCAACTTGTTCAACGTCGCGATGATCGCTTTGTGCAATTTCTCCAGTCCATCTGGATGTTCGATCGTGTATTGGATGCGAGACATCACATCTTCCCCGTACACGATCTGTGGATTCATCTCGGATTCCGCCGCGAGCAATTCCCCAGTGCGCAAATTGCACAGATACAATGCAACCGTCGTCGAGCCGATATCCACCGCCGCGCCATAACTGTCTTCGTGATACCCAGGCTGGACAGCAATCACCTCTTTATCGTTCCACACTGAAACTGTGACATTCCATTTTGCTTCTCGTACGGTTTTGGATAACGTCCGCAAGCATTGATAATCAATGGACATCTCATACCAACGCGGAAGTTTCTCCTCCGTGCCGCGCACCAGTCCCATCGAAGTTTCCAGCCCCTTTGCCAGTCGCTCCCAATCTGCAGTGGGACGGTCCAGCGTGGGCGGGCTCATCGAAACAAGATACTTCCGAATCGCAGGCTTGACTTCGATCTGCCGTTCTCTCGCCGTCTTGCGGACGATTTGCTTATTCCCGCGGCTCTCCTCAGGGACATTGATCAACACATCCCCGCGTATCTTACACTGACACGATAAGCGGACTTGTCCCACTTCCCAGCCTTTGTCTTTCAATAACTTGGGTCTGCGTCCAAAATAGCTGGCTTCTTCAGTTGTAACGGGGGAGAGGTGCTCGCGTTTCGATGTGATGTTGTATTTCTCGAAGCGACCTTCTTCGATTAAGACCATACACTTGCCGCAAGTGGCATTCTCCGCGCAAATGGACTCGATCTCCACGCCCAATTCACGCGCCGCCGAACGGACGGAGGTGCCCTCTTCCACTTGTCCGCGCCGACCCGATGGTTGCAAAATAATGTTATGCTTCTTTGTCATTGAATACCATTGACCACTGATCACTGTTTACTGATAACTCGTAACTCGCATCTCGTAACTCGTATCTACCGTCTACGGTCACTGGTCTCTTGTCCGCTCCGACGCGGAATTTCTATTTTGGCAGACTCAGCTTCCAGCTGGGAAAGAAGCGCCTCCGCAACTTCCTCGGGCGAACCGTCGCGTTCGATCCAATCCCCGCGTTTGTACTGTGCGGCATAATCCGAAGTGGAAGTCAAACCCTCCACCATTGCATAGGCATCAATCTTATCCTGGACCTTCTGCGAGAGTTGCTTCTTCACTGTGCGCCCATCACCTTCAACCGTAAACGATTGCGGGATGTGCTTCCAATACATGATGCGATAGCGAGCCATATTCACCTTTGAAACAAAAAATTTATCCAAAGATTTTACGGGAGGATGAAGGTGTGGTCAATGTGAAAACCACGAGTCCCCTCTCCCGATGGGAGAGGGTTAGGGTGAGGGAAGTGCATTCCCTGCCAGCCAACCCGTTGTCCACGATGACTGAAAGTTGAAACCGCCGGTAATTCCGTCAATATCCAATACCTCACCCGCAAAGAATAGATTCTCCACCACGCGGCTTTGCATGGTTTTGAAGTCCACTTCCTTCAAACTCACGCCGCCCGCTGTGACGAACTCCTCTTTGAATTGTCCCTTGCCTTGAATTTCAAACTCGCCCGCGGTCAATTCGCTCGCCATTTTTCGCAACTCCGTTTTCGAGACATCGCCCCAATTCTTCTCCCCAATGAAATGCACCAACTGCTTCCACAACCTCACAGGGATTTGTGAGAGCGCAGGGTTTGTCAAAACTTTCTTGCGCAGGTTGTCTTTCCAGTCTTTATTTTTTTGCAGAATATCCAGCGCCTTATCGAACGAATAATCATCGAGCCAGTTCACGATTAATTTCGCCCGATAGTTTCTTTCGTGCAGTATCCGCGCGCCCCACGCCGAGCATCGCAGGACAGCCGGTCCGCTCAAGCCCCAGTGGGTGATGAGCAATGCGCCGCGCGTTGTGACCGACTCCATTTTCAACGTCACATCCTCCACCGACACACCCGCCAGCCCGTCGATGCGTTTGTCTTTGATGTTGAACGTAAACAGCGACGGCACCGGCTCTTCAATCGAATGCCCAAGCGATTGGATGATGTCCAGGGTCTTGCGGTCACTGCCCGTGGCGATCAATAATTTTTTTGTCTGGAGATGGAAAACCTGCGCCTCACTCCGGAGCTCGAGCCTGAATCCGCCTCTCATGCCTTTTTCTACCCTCAGCAGATTCGTTCCTAATTGCACCTTGACCCCGGCCTTTTTCGCCGCATCCCGCAGACACTCCGCAATGGTCTCCGACGAATCCGTGACCGGGAACATGCGCCCATCGGCTTCCGTCTTCAATTTCACCCCGCGCGCCTCGAACCAATCCACCGTATCCTTCGGCTGAAAGCGACTGAACGCTCCGCGCAATTCATTCCCTCCACGCGGATAATAAGTGATGAGTTGGGCTGACTCGAAACAGGCATGGGTCACGTTGCATCGTCCGCCGCCAGAGATGACAACCTTGCCAAGTGTCTGACTTGCCTTCTCGATGATCAACACATTCAGTTTTGGATTCAACTCCGCACAACGGATCGCCGCGAAGAATCCCGCCGGTCCGCCGCCGACGATGACCACATCCCAGTTTGGTTTAAGTGAGTTTGACATGTCTACTCTGTGACCGCATTCTCGATGATCGAGAAGCGCTGGTTGTCGCAATCGATCTCCGCTTTCACACCATACGGCAGGACGAACACCGGGCTGGTGTGACCGAAGTCCATGCGGGTGATGACCGGCAGGTCGGTGAGACCTTCCTCGTCGCGGACGATATCGAGGATGGCTTGGTCGTATTCCGGGAACCGTTCCTCTTTATCGTAGGGACGCGCGAATAAAATACCGGAGAGTTGACGGAGAATCCCCATCGCGGCGAACACGCGCAGAAAGTATCGGACGAAATTGGGTGGGGGAGCGTCCTCGGATGGCTCCAGAAATAGGATGGCATCCTTCCAATCGTTCGGGAAGAGTTCGGTGCCGCGTGCCCAATCGAAGACATCGATACAGCCGCCGATGAGGGGTCCTTGACGGAGTCCGCTCCCTTGCAGGAACTTCCACCCATTTGACGGAGTCAACTTCCGTCGTTGTCGCTGAAGCGCGGGGTCTGCCCACTCGAGTCGCTCCATGGTCCAGCCTCCGGTATCCGGTTTGACTTCCCCGATCACGTCGCTGGAGAACAATGTCTTCTTCAATGATTGGACCACGTACGGCAACATCCCGCCGTTCTCCGCGAACTCGAGCATGATGACGGGACCGTAGAACGAGACCAGACCCGCCTTGTAGCAGAACAGGTGGCTGATGGTTGTGTCGGAATAGCCCATGAAAACTTTGGGGTTGTTGCGGATGATGTTGAAATCGATGTGGGGCAGAAGCCGAATCGAATCGTCGCCGCCGATGGTGGAGAAGATGCCCTTGATTGATGGGTCGGCGAATGCCTGCAGGAGATCGTCGGCGCGGGCTTTGGGATTGCGCGCCAGCCAGTCGGCATCTCTCAAAGTGTTGGGCATCTCGATGACTTGCAGACCGAATTCCTGTTGCAATTGGTGGACGCCGGTTTGATACCGCTGTGGAAATTTGGATGGCCCGCCCCATGAGAGGGAGACAGTCGCAACCTTATCGCCGGGATTGAGTTTGGAAGGTTTGAGCATCATTTCTCTTCAAGCGGATTAAAACCGCGCCCCAGAATTTCCTGCGCGGGGGAAACGATGACAAATGCCTGCGGGTCTTCCCTGGCGACAGCCGATTTCAAGTTATGGACTTCTGTGACGGTGAGTGCGCACATCAACACGGAACGCTCGGAACCTGTGTACATGCCTTTCCCGCTGATCGCGGTGACGCCGCGCCCGAGATCGGCAAGAATACGGTTCGATACAGCCTCGGTACGGTTTCATCGCCAAAACGAGGGAGGACCTCTCCGGAAGCATGGGTCATTCTGACGGTTGCGAGGGCTATGATGGATAAAAAGACGAGGAATACGATCCCTGCGGCGAATACCAACTCGCCGGAGATCGGTCCAATTGCCGCGCGGCGCGCGAATTCGTCGAAGGTCTGCAAAGATTGGGGGAACAGCCAGATCTTGGCCACCCATGACATAGAGAGAATGAAGAATATCCACAGATAGTTTCTGCGCAGGCGCCTGCCAAATGCCTCCCAAACCGAAATGGGAAAATGAGGCGCGAGCAAATTCTCTGCCAGACTCTCCGCCCAACCGGGAGAGGGGTGAAAAGGCGGGACCAGCATCGCCGCGTAAAAATCCGTTTCCATCAGCCGCACGCGGTAACTCCAAAGTTCATAATAGCGGTACCGTCTTGCTTCGATGAACAGGAACCACAGCACCAGCATCGTGTTCAGGATGATCACGGCATGGTGCACATTGGATTGACCGAATGCAATGGACAGTGTCGCGCCTGTGGCAACGACCGCCCAATTCGTGGTCGTATCCAACCGCTGGCGCCAGACGTTCGCGCGCTGGATCTCTGCGCGGAAGAAATGCACCATTGCGGTGACAAATTCACTGGTTTTAAGACGATACCCGCGATACGTCCATACGGGCTCTTCGGGATTCTCCTGTTTGGGCGTTTTTTTTGCTTTTGCAGACTTCTCGGGCATGCGTATCTCTTTCTTTGGAAGGCTTTTCTCTGTATCGAAAGCCGGCTTGTTCCATTGAAAATTCTTCCAGTCTTTGGTGTAGGGTTCGTAAAAATATCACTTCCCTCACGTATGTCATTGCGAGCGATAGCGAAGCAATCTTTTACTCGCAAAACAAGGATTGCTTCGTCGCCGCTTCGCGGCTCCTCGCAATGACGGAAGTCAATAATTTACAGACGCTTAGTATTTGCCATAGAGCGGGCCGAAGTTCGCGCAGGCACGGAAATCAGCGCCTTGCGGATCCTGGCCTCCAAACATCACCCAGGAACTCGGGCGGAACAGGCTTTCTTCAGGGAGGTTGTGCATGGCAACCGGGATACGTAACATGGATGCCAGGCTGACCAGATCCGCGCCGATATGCCCGTAGCATAGAGCGCCGTGATTCGCTCCCCAATTCGCCATTACAGAATACACATCACGGAAGGGTCCATTGCCTGTCAGGCGCGGCACAAACCAATGTGTGGGCCAGGTGGGGTTCGTCCGTTCATTCAGGGTTTCGTGAACCTCGGCTGGCAGGTCGATTGTCCAGCCTTCGGCGATTTGCAATACGGGACCCAGTCCTTTGATCAAGTTCAGGCGGCTCATGGTGAACGGCATTCCGCCTTTGGTCAGAAATGCGGATGAGAAACCTCCGCCGCGGAAGTATTCCTCAATGGCTGGATGCCATTTTGTGGCTTCGAGACACTTGTCAACTTCAGCCTGGCTGATTTCCCAGAACGGCTTCATTGCAGGCTTGCCATCCTTTTCCTGC
>JBFYRY010000145.1:0-9386 GCA_041302025.1 Chloroflexota bacterium
GGACCGCGGTGCATGCCGAGGCTGAGGAACATCTGCGCGATGGGGACTTCGACGAGGGTGGGGAAGTACATGAACACGCCAAAAACTACACCTGCCAGGTTGCCGGTCAGGGTGTTTTGACCTGCCAGCGCTTCGATCCATTCCGGTTTGATGAGAACGCGGATAACACCCACTGCGAACACACCGACCACAAGCAACGGGAAGATCTGTTTGACGAATTTCCATGATTCCCACAGGAAGTTACGGGTTTCATCTTCGGTCAGTTTGGTCTTGAGGATCCAGCCAAGGATGGCGAGGGCAATGAGTACTCCGAAGAATTTTCCGTTGATGAGAATATCCAGCCCGCCCGCGTGCGGGGTCATGCCGACAGCGGCGACCAAAAGCGTCAAAGCGACGAGACCGAGCGAAGTCCATGTCCAAGTGTTGAATCCGTCGAAGATGTTTTCCATGCCTTTCCAGGATGCAAAACCGATCAGGACCAGCAAACCGATCAGGACGGCACCCTGTGCCGTGACGCCTTCTTCGCCTTTGCTGGCGTCGTAAGGGACGAGGTTGTAGAGCGAATCCTGGAATCTATCTACGCCGGATATGGGGACAGTGAACGTTGCATAGGTGTTCGTCAGCAGCCCAACCTTGAGTGTGCCTGAAAGCAGGAGCGATACCAGCACAAGCAGGAAGATCAAACTTACACGGCGCATTTTCCCTTGTGCGGCAAACATCGCATCAGAGGCTTTGTCATGTTCTGCGTCTTCGTGGCGGAAGATGAGTGCCATGATCATGCCGATGCCGATCCCGAAAGCGAGCGATAGCGCCAGGCGTGCAATTGCCAGGTCCGCACCGATGACGCCGCCGGTGTAGATCAATGCCAGGATGTTGGCGGCCGGGGCGAAGAACAGGAATGTGATGGCGGGGCCGATTCCCGCGCCTTTTTTGTAGATACCCGCAAACAATGGAACGATGGTGCAAGAGCACACAGCCAGCACGGAGCCTGCCAGCGCCGCGGCGGGGTAGGAAATGAATTTGGGAGTGTTGCGCCCCAGAAAGCGGGTGATAGTTTCCTTGGGGATGAGAGCCGTCATTGCGCCGGCGATGTAAAAGGCCGGGAGCAGGCAGAGAAGTACATGGGCAGCTAGATACGATGCCAGGTTTCCCAAGCCGCCTTGCAGAAGGTCAAGGATGAAAGTTGTCATCGTTATACGTTGCACTTCGGGCAGGGACATTCCAAGTCTGCGTGTTTATGTTCCGGGAGTTGGGTGGCTATGCCGGTAACGGAACTTAATGTGTCCAGCACATGGAATACCTGCGGCTTGATCACACGATAGTACAGGTTCAGTCCATCGCGCCGCGATTCGACCAGCCCTGCATCCTTCAGGGTCATCAACTGCTGGGAGATATATGCCTGCCGCAGGTTCAATGTGGCCTCCATGTGACAAACGCATTGCTCGCCGTCGCGCAGAATATCCAGGATCGCCAGACGTGTGGGATGGGAAATGGCTTTTAGAAATTCACTTTGGGTTTCGTAGGGATCCATACTTCACCTATATTCAAAATCTTGAATATAGTATAGGACAAAGAAAAACGCCGGTCAACAACCAGCGTCCTCAACTTCCCATGACAAATATCACGATTGTTCTGACAGCCAATCCTTGATTCTTTCTTCGATCAAATCGCGGACCTCACGGAACTTTGCCAGTTTCTCTTCATCCGTGCCATCAACCGCGGCAGGATCCTGAAAAGACCAGTGCATGCGGTTGTTGACGCCGGGCCAGACGGTGGGACAGTTCTTGTCGGCATCATCGCACACCGTGACGAGATGCTGGAATAGGACTTTGCCGAGATATGCATCCACGCCTTTGGATGTTTGCCCTGAGACATCGATCCCGATCTCGTTCATTACCTTGACTGTGAACGGGTTCAGTCCCTTTGGCTCCAAACCTGCGCTATGGGCTTCGAACCGGTCCCCGCCATGCTTGCGGAGGAACGCTTCCGCCATTTGACTGCGGGCTGAGTTGCCCGTGCAGAGGAATAAAACTTTTTGCTGGCTCATTTTGCCTTCCTGAAAAGATTTAAGGCTATTATCCGACAACCGGGTTAACAGCGTTTTAACAAGGCGTAATGTTTCCGTTAAGGGCGGATGCCTGGCAATCTAGGAATGTCTAACTTCAAAGACAAACTTTATGTCGTTGCGAGTTTTCAAGAAGCAATTTCCTCTAACTATGGGCAATCTATCCCGTTTGGCAAGAGATTGCTTTGCCTACGGCTCGCAACGACACCTCTATATGTATTACGGTTTGTAGGCAGTGATCTTTACGCTATACACTGCCTTGTAGACATCGTCGCGCGGGATGGTTTGGAGTTCGATGGAGTCTTTCATGTCATCCAATGCGGAGTCCACATCTTCCTTGTCGAAAAAGACCGACATAACCGAGATATTCGTAAAGCCGGCCGCTTCCATCATGCCGGTGTATTCACCGGCTTCGATCGCGCCTGCCACACATCCCGCCCAGGCGCTCAGGCTTTGCTTGACCGCATCGGGCAGTGGTCCGTCGGTGACGATATCGGACACGGCAAGTTTCCCGCCGGATTTCAAGACGCGGAAGGTTTCGGCAAAGACCTTCGATTTATCCGGCGAGAGGTTGATGACGCAGTTCGAGATGACAACATCCACGGTATTGGATTCAACAGGCAGTTCTTCGATGTAGCCCTGGCGGAATTCCACGTTGGATATGGTCAAACGCTTCGCACTGGACCGGGCACGGTCGACCATTTCGGGAGTCATGTCCACGCCGATAACGTGTCCCGTTTCACCGACCTTCCTGGCGGCAAAGAAGCAATCGAGTCCGGCGCCGGAGCCGAGATCAAGAACAGTTTGACCCCGTTGCAGGGAGGCGAGTGTGATCGGGTCGCCGCATCCGTAACTGATGGCGGATTCGCCTTCGGGGAGGGTGGCAAGTAACTCGGCAGAGTAGAGGCGGCTATCGGAGCAGGAGCAGGCATCCGGTCCGCAACAGGAGGCGTTGCTCTTGATCCGCTCAGCATAGTGTTCGCGGACCACATCGTGAATGGGAGTGTTTGCAGTCATTTTGTCTCCTTGTATAGAAGTTTATCTATGAATGGTTGTAGAAGAAACGGGATGCCGCCCGGGTGGCATCCCGCAGTTAATTTTGAATGGCTCGTTTGACGGTCAACGTGGTTTCGGATTCAGGCGCGAACTTCAGCATGACCTGACCACAGCACGCCGCGACATAATCCTGATTGAGGGAGTAGAACGTTTGCTTGCCTTCTTCGCGGATGTTGACGAGACCCGCATCGCGCAAAATGGCGAGATGGTGCGAGATGGTTGGCTGGGTGAACCCGACCTTTTCCACGATCTCGTTGACCGGGAGCCAGCAACAGCAACACGCGCTCATGATCTTCTGGCGGGTTTCATCGGCGATGGCTTTGGCGAAGAGGACAGGGTCGAATTTCATCTTGATATCTTTCCATCTGTGATTATATAGACAAGCGTCTATGTGTCAAGAGGCGGTTTGGTTTGATAACGTTATCTGCAAAACTGCGGATTCTGATCTGGCACCCAATTCGTGGAAGGCGCGCACTTCCGCGATCACATACCAGATGTACGGTTCGCTCCCGTCGAAGGAATTGGTCCCGGCTCCCTTTTGATTGATTCTGTTGCATAAGACTGGCGTTTCTTTGCTTTGCCTACAGTTAAAGATCCCTCTGCCTATGCCATTCATTGTACGGCAATAAACAGGATTCTTACATTGAGATTTTAAACACCCGTAGATTTTTCTGCCCTGTTTTTTTATTGCTACGGTTTATGTCCTAATAGTGTGTTACACTGCTACAGGCATTACATAAACAAAGTGTTTATCAATCGGGGGAAACCGGAGGATGTTCCATAGGGAGCATCCATTAATATCCAGGCCCATTTGCTTAGAAATAGTACGATTAGCAGTATAAGGAAAACAATATGAATAAAAGAGAGACTGTACAAGCCCTCATGGATTCCATCCAAAAGGGTGATTTTGAGAATGCAAAAACAATGCTCGCGGAGGATTTTCAATTCAGTGGTCCCGTCCCTGAGCCGATCAATGCAGAAGCCTGGCTTGGGATGAGCGTCAGTTTGAAAACCGCATTCCCTGACTTGAACTACCACTTCAAGGTTATCGGTACGGACGGTGACGTGGTCAAGTCCACTTCGCAATTGAGCGGCACCCACAACGGGTCTTTCGATCTTACGGGTATGAACATGGGCGTGATCCCTGCCACGAATAGAACCTTCTCCGCCAAACTTGAAAAGACAAAGGTGACTGTCAAAGGGACCAGGGTCACTGGCTGGATTGTTGAACCAACCGAAGGCGCAGGCTTGACAGAGATACTCAAGCAACTCGATGTGAAATAACCGCTATCTGGATGGTCACAGCCGCCAACCCTGTTATGGGGTTGGCGGAATCCATCGGCCGGAGTTTCTGTTGTAGAAAGCAAAATAAAGATGAATATTAAGATCTATGTTGGAAATTTGTCCAAGGCAACGACGCACGCCGAACTGAACGCCCTATTCGCTCAAGCTGGGGAAATCATCGCTGTGGATGTGATCAAAGACCGTCGTACTGGAGAGTCCAGGGGATTTGCCTTCGTGACGATGAGAATGCAGAGTGAAGCCGAGAAGGCGGTCAGTATGTTCAATGCATATACATTGAATGACCAGGTGTTGAAGGTCAGTACGGCGAAACCGATAAAGTGAAACGATACAACCAGCCCGGTCCGTGAGCCATCCTTTTGGTTCATCAAGCCGAGAAAGGATCAAATGTTTCAACTGGAAATGAGTACGATGATTAACCGGCCCATCAGGCAGGTCTTCGATTTTGTAAGTACGCCTGAGAATGATTTTCAATGGCAGTATGGAACATTGGCAAGTGCCAGGCTTTCCAAAGGTATCAGTAAAATGGGAACCTTTTTTCGAAGTATTGGCCACTTGTTGGGGCGCAGGAACCTTAGTACGTTTGAAGTGACTGAATATGAGCCGAACACGAAGTATGGGTTTAGATCGCTCTCCGGTCCGGTGCACTCACAGACTTTGTATACCCTCGAGATGGCAGACGGCGGTACAAGGATTACTATTTCGACGCGAGCCCATGTGGTCGATCTTTTCCAGATGGATGAGCGAATTTTTGGCAAAAAGATAAAAAAACAGTTGAGAGAAAATTTAATTTTACTCAAAGACCTGCTTGAAGAGAAGGTCTGTTGTATCGAGACATACCCACTTGCCGCTTGAAGTGAGCCTGTTTGGAAGGAGAAGTTTTATGGAAAAGTCCACCCATTCGATCATCAAACGTATTGCCTTCATCGGGAATTACCTGCCGCGCCAGTGCGGCATTGCCACGTTTACCACCGACCTGTGTGAGTCCATTGCCGATGAGTACAAGGGCACGGCCTGCATCGCCCTGCCCGTCAATGATAATGAAGCAGGCTACGAATATCCCTCGCGCGTCCGCTTTGAACTGACAGAGAAGGATATCGAATCCTACCGCCGCGCCGCGGATTTCCTGAATATCAACAACGTGGATATGGTCTCTTTACAACATGAATACGGCATCTTTGGCGGGCGTGCCGGCAGTTACATCCTGACACTCCTGCGCGAATTGCGCATGCCGGTGGTTACGACATTGCATACGATCTTGCGGGAGCCGAATCCGGACCAGCGCCGGGTGCTTGAAGAGATTATTTCCCTCTCCGACCGTGTGGTGGTCATGAGTGAACGAGGTGCGGAATTTCTACAGAGTGTGTACCACGTCTCTCCCGAGAAGATCGACTTGATCCCGCACGGTATTCCGGATATTCCCTTTGTGGACCCCAGTTTCCACAAGGATCTGTTTGGTGCGGAGGGGAAGACCGTCCTATTGAGTTTTGGATTGCTCTCGGCAAATAAAGGTATCGAGAATGTCATCTCTGCCCTGCCGGTTATTTTGGAGAAACACCCAAATGTGGTGTATATCATTGTCGGCGCAACCCATCCACACGTGATCCAGAACGAAGGTGAAACGTATCGTTTATCCCTGCAATGGCTGGCGCACGAAAAGGGCGTGGAAGGGAATGTGATCTTCTATAATCGCTTTGTCAGCCTGGAGGAACTTGTCCAATTCATCAGCGCCGCGGATATATACATCACGCCCTATCTCGACGCGGCGCAGATCACTTCCGGGACCCTGGCGTATACCCTGGGTGCAGGCAAGGCGGTCATTTCCACGCCATACTGGTATGCGGAAGAAATGCTGGCGGATGAACGCGGAGTTTTGGTGCCCTTTAGTGATCCACAGGCGCTGGCTGAACAGGTCATTGAGCTATTGGATAATGAGTCAAAACGCCACGCCATGCGGAAGCGTGCCTACATTTTCGGGCGGGACATGATCTGGCCTCAGGTTGCCCGCCGTTATATGAAAACGTTTGAACGCGCCCGGGCGGAACGCCGTCATTTTGCGCAGGCAGAGTTCGCGTTCAAGGCATTGGATAAACGTGCCGGCGAATTACCTCCACTCAAATTGGATCACCTGCGTCATCTCACAGACGACACAGGTATCCTGCAACACGCCATCTTTACGATACCAAACTACCGCGAAGGCTATACCACGGACGATAATGCCCGTGCCTTGATGGTCAGTGTGTTGATGGAAGAATCGGGAAACAAAGAGTCCGTTGAATTGGCGACTCGCTATCTTGCATTCACCTGGTTTGCCTTCAATTCTGAAACGAGACGCTTTCGCAACTTTATGGATTATCAGCGCAATTGGCTCGAAGAAACAGGCTCGGATGACAGTCATGGACGCGCCTTATGGGCGCTTGGGTTGGTGCTCGGTCGTTCGAATACGCCCACGCTTCACAACATGGCTGGCCGTGTCTTCCAGCAATCCCTGCTCGCCATCCTCGAAACGACCAGTCCGCGTGCCTGGGCATTTGCGTTGATCGGAATCCACGAATATCTGGGGCGTTTTGCCGGTGACCGGCGCGCCGGTCAGGTACAGGAGGAATTGGCGGGTCGTTTGTTGTCACTCTACAGGGATAACCAGATGGAAGGATGGAACTGGTTCGAAGATAAATTGACCTACTGCAATGCAGTGCTTTCACATGTGATGCTGTTGTGTGGACAGTCCATCCCCAACCCGGAAATGACACGGGTGGGTTTGGAGTCGCTACAATGGCTGGCTGCATTGCAACACGCAGATACGGAAGGAAAGCATTTTGTCCCGATTGGTTCCAATGGCTTTTATCATCGTGGCGGTGAACGCGCCCGTTTCGATCAACAACCCGTGGAGGCGCAGACGATGGTCTCTGCCTGTCTCGAAGCTCACCGAATCACAGGGAATAAAAGCTGGCAGAGGGAGGCACGTTGCGCCTTCGATTGGTTTCTCGGGCGCAACGATTTGCATCTGTCGGTATATGACCCGACAACCGGCGGTTGCCGGGATGGTCTGCACCCTGATCGAACGAATGAAAACCAGGGCGCAGAATCTACACTTGCCTTTCTCCAATCACTCCTGGAATTACGGTTGGATGAAAATATTATAATTTCTGATGAGGATGCCCATAGTGACCATTCCACCCTTGCAACTCTTTCAACGCAACAAACTCAACCCTATTCTGACAGCCGCGAACTGGCCGTATCAGGTAAATAGCGTCTTCAATCCCGGTGCTACCATTTTGGCTGATGGCACCACGTTGCTGTTGTGCCGGGTCGAAGACCGGCGCGGGCATTCCCATTTATGTGCCGCACGCTCCGTGAACGGGTTTGATAACTGGCACATCGATCCCAAGCCCACTTTTATGGCTGACCCGGAACATTATCCCGATGAATTATGGGGCATAGAAGACCCGCGTATCACCTATGTACCTGAATTGGAGCAGTATGCCATTGCTTATACTGCGTACGCAAGTGGCGGTCCGGGTGTGGCTCTCGCGCTTACAAAAGATTTCCACTCCTTCGAGCGCTATGGCGTAATCATGCAACCGGAGGACAAGGATGCGGCTTTATTGCCGCACAGGATCAATGGGCAGTGGGCTTTGATCCATCGTCCGGTCGCCGTTCCCAGCGCGCACATGTGGATCTCGTATTCTTCGGATCTGCGAAGTTGGGGGAATCATAAAAAAATCCTGGAAGCGCGCATGGGCGGATGGTGGGATGCAAACAAAATTGGACTCTCTCCTCCTCCCATTGAGACTTCGCAGGGCTGGCTGATGATCTACCACGGGGTAAAACAGAATGGATCTGGGGTAATTTACCGGTTAGGGCTTGCCCTATTTGATCTACATGAACCGGAACGTTGTTTGAAACGCGGTGACGAATGGGTGTTTGGTCCCGAAGAGGCATACGAACTGCATGGGGATGTGGATAAGGTTGTATTCCCGTGTGGTTTTACTCTTGCGCCTGATGGCGATACCATTCGCCTGTATTATGGCGCTGCGGATACAAGTATTGCCATGGCAACTGGCAGTGTAAAAGCGATGCTAAGCTGGTTGGAAGAACATGGTTAAGACCGTGGGTATTGTATAATCCTCGATAAGAACGATGATGAAATCGGAAAGTCTCTTTCGCAAATTGGCAATGCTCACGCTCGCGTGCGTCAGTTCCATCCTGTCGGTTGCCTTTATTCCGTTGCTCGAGGATGACGGTCAACTCCGCCATCCCCGGCTGGGACCGATCCAACTGCAGGTCGAACCGCTCCAGCAACGGAAGATCACCTCCTGCGGCGAAGCCGCCATCGTAATGGCATATAACTACGCTCACCCCGAATCCCCGCTCGACGAACTGGATGTCATTGCCTTCGCCATGGACAACAGCTACTACGTGGACAACCGCCGCCCCTACACCAGCCCCGCGAACATGGTCAGGATCGCAAAACATTATACAAAGGGTGTCAGGAGGGGCAGGGTCACCACACCGGAGCAGGGACTGGAATTGTTGTTCCAAAAACTGTACGCCGACCAGCCGGTCATCATTGATATCTGGACCTATCTGAACATCCCCTATTCCGATGCGCATTTTGTCGTGGTGACGGGGATATCCATGCACTCCCAGAAGGAGGGAGTGTACATCATCCACTACAACGACCCGCTTACCGCCCGCAGTGAATCTGCCCGCTGGGATGGCAGTGGAGGCATCTGGGAAGCCTGGCAGAATAACGGCGATCCCGGCGGCTCCGGCTGGTGGATGACCATCCGCGCTGTGGAGTATTCCGGATTGTTCATTCGGTGATTTTGATGTCGTGCAGAACTTTTATGGGACGCGGATGGAGGGTTAGACCAGTCAAAACACTGGTTCCGTTTTTTCGGAACGAGAGCGGAACCAGTCGAATTTACTTTGGCTGAAAACGGAACCAGTCAATCACTGG
>JBFYRY010000146.1:0-16076 GCA_041302025.1 Chloroflexota bacterium
CTTATTCCTTCCATTGTAGAGTGGTTGTGACCGGGTAATGATCGGATGGATAACGATCACCCTTGTGGTGGCGGTCTATTTCGGCAGAGACAACGTCAAAGTGACTTGATACCAGCGCCCAGTCTATGGGGTCGTTGATTTTTCCGTAGCCATGAAAGGTACCGGCGGCGGGATCAATTGGATGGGCGAGACTGTATGCGTCCCGGAGTTTTCCATCCCCGGTTAGTTTCCTGTACGCAGACGAGCCTTTGTCTGTGTTGAAATCCCCTGTGACGATGGTGGGGCTTTCCCTGGCGTTTTGCTCGATCCACTCCCTGAGCACCCTCGCGGACTCCCCGATTGCGGACGGTTCGTAATCGAAATGGGTGTTGAGAAAGAGAAGAGATTTTCCGGTTTCGTTGTGAATAAGTTCTGTCCAGGTTACCGTGCGTGGAAAGGTGGCTCCCCAGCTTTTGCTTCCCACAACAGGCGGAGTTTCACTCAGCCAGAAGCATCCTTTTTGCGCAAGCTGGAACATGGATTTTTTGAACAGCGCCGGCGTCATTTCGAGTGCGGTGTTTCCCTCGTGGGCGCGGCGCACTCCGTAAAATTCGTAATCTGGCAATTGGCTCTTGACGAACTCTGCCTGAAAATCGTCGCGGCACTCTTGCATACCAAGCAGGTCAGGGTCGAAAGCGCGGATCCGCTTGATGACCAGTGACTTTCGATTCTCCCAGCGGTTTTCCCCATCGTCAGCCAGTGCGTAGCGGATGTTGAAGGTCATGAGCTTGATCATTGGTACAAAAAAACCGCCTTCATGGCAAAGACGGTTTTGAAGGTTTCTTGTTTATTCCTTCATTTTTACATACAAAATATTCGAGCCGTCCCGTTCCTGTGTTCGCATCTCAAAACGGTCCTTCAGTTTGCTGATCATGCGCGAGAGTTGTTTGTGACCGTACGTGCGCGGATCAAAGCCGGGGTCGAGTTGGTAGAGGGCGTTGCCCATGCTGTCGAGACGCGACCAGCCATCCTGTCCCACCGCCATTTCAAAGGCTTGCGTGAGGATCGGCATCGGGTCGAGTTCTTCTTTTTCTTCCTTGCCATCTTTTGCTTTGGTGGCTTTCTTGGCTTGTGATTGTCTGTGTTGTGTGGCTTTTTTCTCGGTCACAAGATTTTCAGTGTAGACGAATACGTCACAGGCATTGACGAAGGGCTTTGGTGTCTTCTTCTCGCCGATGCCCATCACGAAGATGCCGGTCTCGCGAATGCGGGTAGCCAATCGGGTGTAATCGCTGTCGGAGGAGACGAGGCAGAAGCCGTCCACCACACCGGAGTGCAGGAGGTCCATGGCGTCTATGATCATGGCGCTGTCGGTGGCATTCTTGCCGATCGTGTAGCGGAATTGTTGTATCGGCTGGAAGGCGTGATAGTTCAACGTTTCCTTCCAGGAGTTCATGCTGTTGGTGGTCCAGTCGCCGTAGATGCGGCGGACAGTGACCTGTCCGTGCCTGCCCGCTTCGACCAGCATCTGCGGCAGGAGGGAGGACTGCGCGTTATCGCCGTCGATGAGGATGGCGACCTTGTTTCGTAATGTGTTTAAGTTTTCGTTTGCCATAGTGGTTCGATTATAGTATGGAATTCCATGGAACGTCCCGAAGGTTTTGATGGAAAACGGATCCGAATCGCAATAACCATTGGGGCGATGAATACATTGTTTATGGAGTGACCGGCACGGGCGTATTGAGCCCGTCGGGTTTTGGGGCAAAGAGTCCCAGATCCGTGCAAGAGGCGAGCCCTTCGCGCGGGAATGCTCCCTGATCGGTGGCAACCTCCACTTGAATGGGAGTTTCCTTCTTGAAGGTGCTGTCCACGGTCAATTTGATGGTGACCTGATAGGTCACGTCGATGCTGGTGTTGCATCCCAGCACCTTGATTGAGATGGAGGGCTTCCCAAAAGGATCGTTTGTCAATGTTGCGTGAACGGTGGGCGTGGCAGTGGGCGTGGATGATGCCGTCAAGGTCGGTGCGTTGGTGAAGGTGGGGAAGGGTGTGTACGTGATCGTGGGCGTCAAACTGATCACAACCGGCGTGGACGTTACACTCGTCACGCCGATGATCACCGGAGTGGATGTGAAAATGGATGGTGTTGGCGTGAACGGCAGGAAAGGCGTGGGCGGGTTGCCCGGCAGTGGCTGGATGATCCAGCCGTTGCAGGAAGATAGAAGGAAGATAATAAGAAACGCGGGAATGATCTTTTTCATTTTTTCTCCTCTATGCTCATTGTATCCCGCTTGGCGGAGATGGCAAAGTCCCCCGTTTGGTAAAAATGGTTTCGTGGCGGCGGAAGGAGTAGATTTGCCCTTTGTCAAAATGATTATAGTTGACCGCTCTCCCCCCAGTTCTCCAGTCTCTTTAGATATTCGGGGTCGTCATATCTGGCAGGGGCGAAATCGCTTGCATACGCGGGTAATTTTGTGCCGGTGACGTGCGCTGTCAACAAGTCTGCCGCACCGCACGCGGACATGATGCCATAGCCTGATACCGCGCCGATCACGTATGCGCCATCCACGCCCATCGATCCCACCAGCGGACGGTTCTCACGCGTGCGAGTGTAGAATCCGCCATCGAGTTGCGGGCGCGGCATCCGGGCAAAGTATTCTTTCATGCGCGGCAACATGGCGGCGAGTCCCCGCAGGGCAATCTCGGGATATTGCTCATCCATCGCAGGCGTGTCCACAGGCTCCATCACTTTGGTCTGATATTCCCACAACATCAAAATATCACTGCCTGCGCCTTCGGGTCGGGTGTGTGCACCGGACGGGAATTCCCCGGTCAACCAGCGCGTCTCGTCATCTTCCGCCAGCGCTTCCCGCTCATCGTCTTCCCATGGCAGTCTCTGTGTGTCGTTCCAGATCAACAGCGGAGCATCGCGCCCCACCACGCCCAACGGATCTTTAATGGCGGCTTTGAGATGCAGTTCGGTGTGGACGGGCAGATCAATTCCAACGAGTTTTCCGACTTCTTTTAGGAATGGTCCTGCCGCGTTGATGAAGATGGGGGATTGGATTCGGACTCCCGAACTTAACCAGACACCCTGGACTCGTCCGCCCTCAATATCGACTCCCGTCACTTTCCCCGCCTCAAACCGGACCCCATGCCTGCGTCCCGTTTCGAGCAGGTACATGCCAAGCTGTTGCGCGCTCAACCAGCCTGCGCGCCGCGCATGGAGTGCGGCAACTGCCTTGTCGGTCAGATAGGGATAATGCCTGCGGATGAGGTCGTTGCCGAGGAGCAGATCCGCGCCGGTGGGCGAGTCGTGGAATCGATCGGGGAGCGAGGGTCGATACGATGAAGCATCAGTGGAGTGAACGCGCAGGGGTCCGGCACCCAGTTCTGATGTCCGGTGTGAAGCGGCTTGCAGTCCCGCCACCTTACTTTCATCGGCGGTGACGTACAGATATCCGCGCCGGTTCATGCGGAAGACATTCCCGCTTTCGTCGGCGAGCGATTCCATCAAGTCGATGGAGCGATTTATCAATGCCAGCATTTCAGGGTCGGGCCACCAGTTGCGATAGCACTCGGTGGATCTATCGCTGGTGAAGGAGAGGGGAGGACGCTCATCGATGAGCAGGATGTTTCGGATGCCCGCCTTGTCGAGGAAGTGTGCGGCGGCAACGCCTGTGATGCCCGCTCCGCAGATGACTGCATCGTATGTTCTGTTCATAAATAAACCCGGTCTGATTTTATCAGACCGGGTTGCGGTTAATTGAATTTCTGTTTGAGTTCTTCCCAGCCTGGTTCGACGAGCACACTGCCATCCGGGAAAATAATGGTCGGCACGCTTCGACTGCCGTTGTTGACCCGCATGACGAACTCCGTGGCATCCTGGTTGCCTTCAAGCCCGATGTGCAGGTAGGGAATGTTATTGGCTTCGAAGAATTTCCTGGCTCGCATGCAATCGGGGCAGAACCGGGTCGCGTACATCACGATCTGGGATGGGTTGAGGGTGTAATGGTCTGTCATTGAAAAAACCTTGTCGGTGAAATATTCATGCCTATTGAATTGATTTGGCCCCGAAATCTTACCCCGAAAATCTGTGCGCGGCAGTCACCTTGAAATTTTGTAAAGGTTATTTGATTTATTCCCGCTTTGCGGCACGGGTAAGGATATGCAAAGCGATGGCAATGGCAAGTGAAACGGTCTCCGGGTCTGGTTGGCGCTTTTTTTCATCTTCTTCGAGGATGCGAAGCAGTGACCCGCGCACACCGCTGGCGCGGTGCGCCCAGATCGAATCGGCGGAGATTCGCTCGAGACGCTCGGATAACATGCGGATAAGCTGGATGTCGGTTTGTGGGGTTGGCATAAAAAGAGCGTCCCCGGCGCGGGTCGAACGCGCAACCACTGGATTCGAAGTCCATTACTCTGTCCATTGAGCTACGGGGACGGGCGACGCAGATTATACCCGATAAGTTTTGACAGGGCATGTAATGCGCAACACGGACGGGGTTCGCATTCTGCCCGTCCGTGTTGGATGTGCTGATGAGTTTGTGCGACTGGTTTTTATAGTTTCGGCAGCAGGTACTCGTATGCGCTGAGTGCGGCTTTGGCTCCTTCACCGACGGCGATCAGGACCTGTTCAGCATAGTTGTCCGTTACATCGCCTGCCGCGAAGAGACCGGGAACGCTGGTGCGGCACGCATTGTCCACGACCACACGTCCCTGCTCGTCGAGTTTTGCCAGGTTTTTGACCATGCCGGTGTTGGCGGTCAACGCCTTCTCCACGAACATGCCGTCGGCTTCGAACTCCTTCAATTGACCAGACTTGTCCTTCAGGATCAGTTTGCGGGCGTATTCATCCCCTTTGACCTCGACGATCTCGCAATCTTTCATGATCTTGACGTTGCCTGCCTGCTGGAGTTTTTGCCCGAGCGGTGTGCCAAGTTTCTTTTCATTGGTGCAGATCATGGTTACTTCTTTGGCAACAGTCGCAAGTTCACCGGCAGAGCGAAGCGCCAGGTCTTCATCCCCGATCACCACCACGGACTTGTCAATGAACAGCGGCGCGTAGGATAGGGCTGAATAGCACAGCCCCTTCATCGTATATTCTTTTTCGCCGGGCACATTCATGCGCACCTGACGCGTCCCTGTGGCAAGGATCACAGCTTTGGCTTCAAGGTTCGCACCATTCTTCGTGGTAACGACGAAGGTGTCATCCTTCTTCTCGACCTTGTCCACCGATTCGATATGACGTGCAAACTCCAGGTACTCCAGCTCGTTGCGGAACTTGTTGACGACCTCAAGACCTTTGATGACCTGGTAGTCCTCGATCCACGGCAGGGCAAGGCGATAGTTTGTCTTGCCGCCCAGGTCCTTCGAGACGAGCAATACATTCAAGCGTTTACGGATGGCATAGACAGCGGCTGTCAGACCCGCAGGTCCACCGCCAACGATAATCAGATCGTACATGATTATTCTCCTTTCGCCTAATAGGCAGCCTTGATCGTTTCAAGATCAACATCGTGCGCGCCATCATCCGCGGGCGGTTCTGCGATGAAACCCTCCTCCATCATGCGTTTGGTCATGTCACGTGAACGTTTGATGATGGTCGAAGCTCGCTTGAACTCCTCTTCGTAGGTGCACTCGATGCGCGCCAGTCCCTGCTCGATGGCTTTCATCGCGACCGACGCGGCTTCCTTCGGGAAGACCTCCCAGTCGTCCATGTTGGGCAGGATGAAGTCCGGGGCGAGGCGGTCGCCGACGTGGTTTGCCATGGCTTGCGCCGCGGCAAAGCACATCTCGTCAGTGATCGTTTTGGCGCGGACATCCAATGTGCCGCGGAAGATGCCGGGGAATCCCAGCGAGTTGTTGACCTGGTTCGGGAAGTCGGAACGCCCGGTCGCGACCACAGCCGCGCCTGCCTCTTTCGCCACCCAGGGCCATATCTCAGGGACGGGGTTGGCGCAGGCAAAGACGATCGAGTCTTTTGCCATCGTCTTGATCCACTCCGGGAGGAGCACATCAGGTCCGGGTTTGGAAAGAGCGATGACCACATCCGCGTCCCGCATCGCTTCGGGGATGTCGCCTTCGCGTCCCTGTGCGTTCGTGATGTTGCACAGTTTCCATTTGTCTTTGTATTCGGCTTTGCGCATCTCAAGATCTTTGCGATGCTTGCCGAGGATGCCCTTGGTGTCCACGACATAACACTTGGACGGGTCTGCGCCCCAGCCGAAGATCAGGCGTGAGCAGGCGACGTTCGACGCACCCGCACCGATGAAGGCAATGCTGACATCCTCCATCTTCTTGCCGACGACCTTGACGGCGTTGATAAGTCCCGCCAGCGTGACGGTGGCTGTGCCTTGCTGGTCGTCATGCCAGATGGGGATCTCTGCCTTTTCGCGCAAGGTATCGAGGATATAGAAGCATTTCGGATTGGAGATGTCTTCCAGGTTGACGCCGCCAAACCCAGGCTGGAGCATCATCACGGTGTTGATGATGGCATCCGGGTCTTTCGTGTCGAGCATGATCGGCACGCCATCCACCCCGCCCAGATACTTGTAGAGCAGGGCTTTGCCCTCCATCACAGGCAAACCAGCTTTGGGACCGATGTCGCCGAGTCCCAGCACGCGCGTGCCGTCGCTGACCACGGCTACAGTGTTCCACTTGTTGGTGTACTCGTAGACCAGTTCCGGGTTGGCTTGAATGGCTTTGCATGGTGCCGCGACCCCCGGGGTGTACCAGATGGCAAAATCGTCGAAACTATGGACTGTGCATTTAAGCGTCGTTTCGATCTTCCCCCGATAGAACGGATGCAATCTCATTGCATCCGCAGAAGGCTTCTTTGCCTTGGCAAGAAGTTCTTCCGTATTCATACCTGCCTCCTTTTTTGTGTTTCGTTTTGCCCCTTATGGTTGAAAAGATACCGTCAAAAACAGAGAACCTGTTTTATTGTCCGTCTCTTCGTCTCGACTCCTCGCGAAGGACGGTGATCACCGCATGCAGGTCGAGTCCGCGCTTGCAGGCGCCGCGTGATTCCTCCAAAACGGAATCAGACCACAAAGTCCGGCATTGAAGCGCCTCCTCATCGTTCAGCAGGATCAACTGAACGAGACTCGACAGGGGAATATCCATCTCATCACGGGGCGGGATGTCACAGTCATTACAGGCATGGCAGGTGTAAACATCCTGCCCCGTGGATTTCTTTACAAGACCGCGTAGAGACATGCCTAGAATTCATCCGTCTTTGCGCGCAGTGCCATGGTCATAAAGACAACATCGCGCGTTTCACCGTCGGGGAACAGGAAGTAATCATCGAGCGTGGTGTGGGCTTTGAACCCCAGGCTTTCGAAGGCTTTGACCACCTTCGTCTGTTCGGCGATCACCTCCGCCTGCAGGATGCTCAGTCCCTGTTTGCGGGCAAGATCGATAAGCGCCTTGATCATCTTCATGCCAAGCCCGCGTTTGCGGAAATCCTTGGCAAGGAACAGGCGCACCTCGGCAATGTGGCGCTTGGGACCATCGCCGAAATGGAGCGAGGCGCTTCCCACTGCGCGATCCTTGACGAGCGCAAGAATGGGCAGGACCTTGCTGTAATCTAGATGCTCCGCCCAATTACGGACGATTGTCGGGTCTTTCACATAGTGACGAAAATAACGCATGTCGTCGTCGGTGACCGATGTGTAGAATTCGAGGAGAAGATTTTCGTCATCCCCGTTCATGGGACGCAACAGCACATACGTGCCATCCTTGAGTGTGACCATCTCGCGGAAATGTTTTATCTGTTCTGGGAGCATTTGCCCTCCGGTATTCTTTGAAATTATGCGGGAACTTTCTCCGCTTCCTTCTCAGGGACGGCTGATCCCGGTTTCAACAGCCCTGCCTCGCTGACGATGCGCGGCACCACATCCTCCCAGCCGACAGGCATGATGTGCAAGCCGCTGATGCCCTGCCCGTGGAGCTTCTTGATCCTCTCGATGATCTCGAGCGCGATCTTCACACCTTCCTCCTGCGCACCTTCGGGACCGCCATTTGCCTGCGCGTCGTCCATGCGCTTGACAATGGCATCCGGCACGACCACGCCCGGCACCTGCGTCATGTAATGGGTCATCTTGGCGCTCTTGAGCGGCGTAATGCCGATCATGATGTAGACCTTGTCGAGGATGCCGCGCTTGGCGATCTCGTTCAACCAGATCTCCATGCGGTCCACGTCGTAGACGAGATTGGTCTGGAAGAACTGCGCCCCCGCATTGACCTTCTTCTGCTCGCGCAATGCCTGGAACTTCGGGTCGGATGCGAACGGTGAAGCCGCCGCACCGAGGAAGAACTTGGGCGGGAACTTGAGCTCGCGCCCGTCGAGATAGTGGCCTTCATCGCGCATACGGCGCAGGATCCAGATCATCTGGATGGCATCCATGTCGTTGATGTCCATGCGTCCGCGCGGTTGTGGAGCCAGCACGGGGCTGTCACCTGTGACGCACAGGACATTGCGCACGCCCATCGCGGTTGCGCCGAGGATCTCACCCTGTAAACTTGCGCGTGTGCGGTCGCGTGCGGCGATCTGCATCACGGGTTCGGCTCCGTTCTCGATGGCGAACTTGGAACATGCCCAGGAGGTCATGCGTGGGGTGGCGGAGGCATTATCCGTGAAGTTGATGGCGGTCACGTACGGCTTGACGAGGTTGATGTTCTCCACCAACTTCTTCGTGGACATGCTCAGTGGGGGAGCGATTTCGCACGCCACCACGAATTCTCCAGCTTTGAAGCGTTTCTCGAGATCGGAAACAGGTTCGGTGTAGGCGGGAGCGTGGTATTTGTCATCGCCCTGCCACCAGTCCGGCTGACGGACGGTGCGGAAGATCAAGTCCCATGTTTTGTGGCGGTTCTCGCCTCGATCCAGAACGAGACTTTTCAACACTTTGCCGGTGCCATTCTTCTTGATACAGGTGCCTATATCCTTCCAGGTTTCCGTGCCGACCTTTTCCCAATCGAGTGGCGGCAGGACTTCGAGCAGTTTCTCCTCGCGTCCCATTTTGTGGGCGCGTTCGTAGATCTTGTACCAGATGCACGGGCGGGTCTTGTCCACGTAGCAGTGTTCGGGGGTCGAGCCGCCGCACGGACCATTGCGCAATCCCTTCGGGCACTCCATCGGGCAGATGAAAGCCGTCTCCTGCAGGAGACAGTTGCCGCACATGCGGCACCCGAAGAGCGGTCCCTTGATCATGTACTCGAAGTCTTCCATCAGTTTGTGGCTGAGAGGTTCTTCTTTAAATGGGGAATAAGCTGGTTGCCAGCGTCGACCGGGGGTAAATATCGGCATGGTTCCTCCAGTGAGGTGTCAGGTATCAAGTTTCACGTGTCAGGCGACTTGGAACTTGATACCTGGAACCTGAAACTTTAATTCTGTAGATACGAATCCGCGTAGATGACCTTGTTCAGCAGGATCTGCGTGGTCTTCCAGATGGCGGCCTGTTCGGGATCGGACATATTGAAGTCTTCCATCTGCGGTTCTTCACTGTTCGCGGTTCGTTCTGCAATCTTATTGTAGACCTTCGCCAGCGGATTACCAGTGTCTTTTGTCTCTATCCAGCGGATGACATCATTCTGTTCCTGGTCGAACGGATTGGCGATCATCATCTGCAAACCGACGCCCATCAGCATGGCGAGATAGACGCGGTTGATCAAAGGACGGTTCTCGTTCGGTACCGCGTTCGATACGTTCGACAACCCAACCGAGATCATCGGTGCGGGGTCCCAGGCGTATTGCAGGGTGCGCACGGTTTCGATCAGATGCGGGCAATATTGCTGGCATCCGCTCACGGTCAGCACGAGCGGATCGATGATGAGATTCTCCATCGGATAGTCGAGCTCCATCATGCGCGGGATTAACGTTTCGATGGCAATGTTGACGCGTGCATCCGCTTCGACGGGAATGCCTTCGCTTCTCATCGTTAACGCGATGACCTTGGCGTTGTACTTCTTTGCCAACAGCGGTATTTTCTCCAGGCGCTCAGGTTCGGCGGATGTGGAGTTCAGGATCGGTTGCGCCTTTGTGATTTTCTGCAATGCCGCTTCCATTCCATCCACATTGGTGGTGTCAATCGAAAGCGGAACGTCAACGACTGTCTCAACAGTCTCCACCATCCACGGGAAGACCTCCGCCCAATCCTTCTTGCGCGGACCCAGGTTGATATCGATCGCTTTTGCCCCCGCCTCCACCTGCTTGACTGCCAGATCCATGAAGAACTCGCGGTCACGGTTCTTCAATGCCTCTTTCACTTTCTCCGAGATGATGTGAATGTTCTCTCCAATGATGTACATGGTGTCTCCTTTTTAAGTCAAAAGTTGAAAGTCAAAGGTCAAAGATCAAAGATCAACAGGTCATTCCGACGTTCGACCTTCGACTTTTGACGATAGTGCCTCAACCACACTCGGAAACTTATGCAGATCCGTGTGCGGCAAAAACAGGGCGGACGTAAACGCATCGTAAAAACTGTTGTCTGCTGAAAGTTCGATATAGGTCATGCGTTTGGCGATCCCGCTCAGTTGTTCGCGCTTGCGCCAGTCGAGCAGTGCCAGATACGCGCCCTTGACCGATGTGTTACCGAGAAAATCAAATTGTTCCCACGGCATATCGGGCAGCAACCCGATCTGTACCGCTTTCTCGACGTTGATATATTTTCCGAACGAACCGCCCACCAGTACCTTCGAAACACTTTCCAATGGGATGCCGACCGTAGCGGCCAGCACCGTGAAGCCTGCGTAGATGGCGGCTTTGGCGCGTAACAGGTTATCGACATCGACGCGGGAGATGACAAGATCCTCGCCCGATTCAGACTCAGCGCCCCAGGCCACCACATACTCCCCGCCATGCGTTCCCTCGCGGACCCTCGAACTGCCTGCCGTCAAATTAACGTTTCCACCCTTATCCAGGATTCCCGTTAAGAACGCCTCCGAAAGCAGGGATATCAATCCGCTTCCGCAGATGCCCTTGGGCTTGCCTCCGCCGATGACGCGATAGGTTGGCTCCAGTGTGTCGCTGTTGATCCAGACTTCCTCGATCGCGCCCGTTGTTGCACGCATACCGTTGACTACACCTGCGCCTTCGAATGCGGGTCCTGCCGAACATGCGCACGTGACAAGCCAGTCGCGGTTGCCAAGCACTGTCTCGCCGTTGGTGCCGACATCGAGGAAAAGCACGACATCCTCCGCAACATCCACGCCCGCTGACAGGACTCCTGCTGTAATGTCTGCGCCCACGTAACTCGCGATACCGGGCAGACAATCCACGCTGGCTTCGGGATTTGCCTTCAGACCAACCTCACGCCCCGTCATCACAGGCGGATGATTCACAGCCGTAATGAACGGCGTAAGGCGAATGCTTCCTGCAGGGATGCCGAGCAACAAATGGATCATCGTGCTGTTGCCCGCGATGGTTAACTTGACCACATCTTCGGGCTTTGCCTTTACGCGCTTGCAAGCGGTATCGAGCAAACCGTTGATCGTATCCAGCACACGTTGACGGAGGTCCTGTGAACCGTCGCCCTTGCTGGCATACATGATGCGTGAGATGACATCTTCGCCGCGCGCGATCTGTCCGTTGTATTCTGCAACTTGCGCACGCACCTGTCCGCTGACGAGATCAACAAGCCATAACGACACGGTCGTTGTACCGATGTCAATTGCCGCGCTCCAAAGAGGCGAATACTCGTCAACGTGCCCGGGTTGCAGGTCGATCAGGCGGATCGAATGATTAGACTCGCCGCTTTGGATCACGTTGGAAAGATCGACCACCGCTGTGACGTTCCATTCACCCTCTCGAAGCACCTCTCCGATCTTTTGGAGGAGGGGCAGGGAGCAGGTCACGTTTTCGAAGCGGTGTTGCAGTCGCAATGCAATTTGCAGGCGCGACCAGTCGTCGGTCTGATCGTCCATGCTGGGAGGGGTCAATTCCAAATGGATACGGCGGACGGTTTGGACTTGCAGGTAATCGTACTCATCCGGAACAGTGACCTCCGCCACGACACGGTCAGTGGTCAGCCTGCGTTCGATCTTCTCCTGCGGCGGAACATAAATGGATGCATCGCCTTCGACAACAGTTTGACAGGCGAGCGCGTAGCCCTGACCGACATCGGCAGGAGAAAGGCGTAAAGTACTTCTGCGGCGGACACTTCCCTCCGTCACCTGCACAGCGCAACGCCCGCAACGTCCCTGCCCGCCGCACGGTTGACCGATGTCAATGCCTGCAATGTGTGCGGCATCTGCCAACAATGTGTTTGTCGGGACCTGGACTGTGGCGTTGATATTTTCGCCAGTGAAGGTGACGGTGTGATTCATAAAGACCATCGTCGAACGTCAAACGTCGCGACATGAGACGTTCGACGTTTGACGTTAGTTCAAAACCTGCTTCATAAACGCGGGCAAATCCACTGCCTCGCGCGGACCGACGCGGATCTCCCAATCGGGGAGTTCCTCTTCGAGTTCGCCGGAGAGCACCGCCACATGACCGGGCAGGACGATGCGTTTTTTGCTGACCTTGCTTGCCACGTCGAAGCCTTTGATGGCTTTGGCGATGCGTTCCGCGTCGAACTTCCCAGCCGCCCACGCGGTCAACACGGACATGCCTTCTGCGTCTGTGACCACTAGCCAGGCGGGCAAGCCTGAGCCTTCCACTTCATTGGCAACGGCAAAGTACGTGATGCTGAAGTTGGTTGTGACGAGCACCGGGCTGTCGGGTTTCGGCGAGTTGATCTCGTAAATGCCGGGCTGGACCTGGATCGGTTTCTGCGGATCGGTGTAGATGTTCTCGCGCAGGACGAGCAACGGATAGATCATCTCGGGCGCGAAAGTGTCGATGACGACAAAGCCAGCGTATTTCGCGATCGCCTGCGCGGCATAGACGGCTTCCTTGTCCGTGCCGTTTTGGGCGGCGAAGAAGATGGTTGGGTAGCCCAACGGTTTGAAGTTGGATTTCAACGCCAGCCGACGCGCCTGTGTGGAACGGGTCAACCATTCGCTGAGATTCTTTCCGCCGAGGTCGAGCACCATATCTTCCACGCCCTTCGCCTGGACCTTTTGCGTCAGATCGGCGAGGGAATCCAGCGAGTCGCCTTTGACGACGAGCGCGGCTTTGTGCTTCTTTGCCACATCGGCAAGGGCTTCGTAGTTGGATGAGTCGGCGGCGTAGATCAAGGTTGTTTCACCGGTGAGCAGGCTGAGGCTTGAGTCAAGAACCGCCGGGTCGTTTCCGATCAGAATGAGCGGACGCTTGGTCGCACTTCGAACAGCTTTCACCGCAGTTGGTAAATCTCCATCGGCTTCGATGGCGTAACCGTTGATAGTGAAGTCCATGCCTACGTAGTTGACCTTGTAGGCATCGGCGGTTGCAACCTTCTTTGCGATATCGGGATCACTGGCTTTGACGCGCAGGAAAAGACCAGGCTTGTTGTAGAAGGTCTTTTCGTGACGGAACATCACGACTTCGTTGCCGACCTTGACCTCGGTGCCGTCGGCTTTGAGGGTAATGAGGCGGATGGGCGGCGCGGCGGATTCAGCGAGCTGTTTTTTCGATTCTTCGCTGACGTATGGGCACGAGCCGAGTTCGACCTGTTTGGCTGCGAGTTTCATCGCGAACGCCAGACAGGTGGGGAAGCCGCATTCCTTGCAGTTGGTCTGCGGGAGCATTTTGTAGATTTGGATTCCTGAGAGTGCCATGGTGATCTCCTTATGCCGCGACCATTAATTCATTGATGGCTTCTTTGACACGCTTCACTGATTCGGGATGGCGAAGTACAACGATATCCGCACCCGATTCAACGAGCGACATCGCAGTAAGCGTTTCCCAGTTGATGGCGCGGTTCTTCCAATTGCCCCACGCTTCGGGCACGCCTTCACCGACTTTCGATTCCTTCGTCTTCCAGGCTTCAAAGCCAGGCGTAACGATCATCGGGAATTGTGTCATCGCATCACCCTGCAATGCGGCGAGGCGCAGGCGTTCCATCACCGAGTAGCCGTATTCCATGCCGTAACCAAGCGCACCTGTGGTCGGGTCCATCAGGATGCGGTCTTTGGGCATGCCCATGTCGCTGATGAGAATGTTCAATTGCTTCGACAGGTTCACATCCATCGGCGCACGTGACTGCACGAGATGTCCGTTCGCCATGGCAGTCGCAACGATGGTGCGGTAGTTCTTGTCCTCGCAGATGCCGAGAACAAGTTTCTCGCCCTTGGTCGCTTCAGAGATTGGCACAAGCAGTTCGTTGTCTTTCTCCGCCTGACCGGGACCCCAGACGATGAGCGGCAGACCTGTCGCGCCCAAAACGGATTTGACGACTGTCACCACGTCTTCGGCCGTATCTTCAACGGTCAATGCCAGGACAATGATATCTGCCCCAGCCTCTTCAGCCTTTTTCGCCCATTGAGCGGGATCTGCCATTGCCTCGCCCCAGACCTCCGCCAGCAACGGCGACCAGTCCGTGGGCTTGCGCGATTTGATCTCGATGGCGATAACAGGCTTGTTCGGTGTTGGTGCTTCGAATTGCAGGTAGGGCATGGTCTTCCCACCGCCGACTGTGATGCTCTTCGAGCGGGTGCCGCCATCTGTGGCTGTTGCGCCGATGGTGATTGCTCTGATGCTTCCGGGCCATTTATCTTTTGGGATTTCAATTGGCATAATGTGTCTCCTTGGTTGTCAGGTATACATGCACACACGTACACAGGTAGACACGTATTCAATATCCATGTTTACGTGTCTACGTATTTAACTGTCTACTTCATTCCTGCTTTCCTGCGAGCTTCATCTCTTTTCTCGATAAACTTCTCGACCGGCGACTTGCGTTCTGCGGCGAGTCCAAGATCTTTCAATTCACTTTCATCCTTCGCGGCGATGTGGCGGACGATGTGCCTGTACGAGATCATCGCGGCGGGATAGATGATACCGGCAGAGTTGTGATTCATGTACGCCACGCGGATGCCTTTGTCCCGCATCATCTGTGCCGCAACGGTCAGCGGGATGTCGGAGGGAAGTTCGGGTACGCCCTCCCGCATGACCTGTTCGGCGGTCAATGATTTGACATCCTCGAGTCCATCCCCAACGGGGGCGATATACGCCCGAATCAACTCCTCGTACCCAACCACGCCCACGCCTTCGCCTTCGCTTCCCAACACAACCATCTCTTCCACGTTGTTGTCAATGAGAAAGCGGGCAATGTCAATCGCAAGGATATCGGTCTTGCAGGTCGGTACGCCGACGGTCATCAGGTCACGGACGAGTTTTTGTTCACTCATGATTTAAGTGGCAAACCTGACAGGTCTTTTGAGACCTGTCAGGTTTTTATTTGATTACTCTTCCTCGCCTGTCTGGTTGCTCAGGTAGTTTTCCAGACCCATCTGCTCGATCTGGATGCGTTGTTTCTTCGCCCAATCGTGATGACCCTCTTCCATCTTGAGGATGGTCGTCAGCAGGTCAGCCGTGGACTGGTCACTGACTTCGCCAGCCAGTTGGATACCTGCGTTGTAGGCTTTGATCGCGCCCAACTCGGCTTCCAGGTCGTTGCTGACCATTTCCTGCACGTTCTTCCCGATCTTCAACTGGTTGAGCTTGGAAACGATCGGCATGCCTTCTAGGAAGAGGATGCGCCCGATGAGCCATTCGGCGTGCTTCATTTCATCGATTGCTTTTTTCTCGATGTCCTTGTGGAGTTTGTCATACCCCCAGTTATCACACATTTCGGAATGAACCATGTACTGGCTGATGGCGGTCAATTCGTCCGCCAGAAGGTCGTTCAGGACTTTGATCAATTTGTCGTCGCCTTTCATGTTCTGCTCCTTTCTTCCAGATTATTTGGCTTGAATTCGTTCACCGTCTTTGGGTAGGTTCTTCATTCCAAAAACAAACAAAATAACGATCGCTACAATCCAGGAAATGATATTTGCCGTCTCGGTTGGGATCATCCCAAGGAAATTATTTGAATACTGTGTAGATGCGTGGAGCAGTGTCACCAATAACAAACTTCCCTGCGTATTGTTGTAGAGCCAGGTGAACAGGATGGTCGCAGGGATAAAATTGACGACAGCCCAAGTGATGCTCAAGGCATTTGTCTCAC
>JBFYRY010000397.1:0-4048 GCA_041302025.1 Chloroflexota bacterium
GTGGTCTTGATGACAAGGGAAACCCCGCCTCTCCAGTGCGAGCTGCTTTCACATCACCATGACCCGCCCAATATCTATCAGTTTTTAGGGACCTGTTATTTTAAGCGCAATTGAAGTGGCAACACGCTTCGAAGGCAATGGGTTGAAGTTCGATAACAAGAACTTTATTCTTCGTCGCCTCATACAGTAGTCGGAGCCCGTACCGATCCGATAGGACCGGCTTTCAGCATCTTCCGCGGTGAGCAGCGTCACTGCGCCGATGCATGCAGGCGACTGCGACTTTTTTGATAATTCTCAGCGCTGGGCCACGAAACAGGAGATTCGCAAAATGAAAAAAACTGTATTTTTATACTCGGAGGAAGGAACACATAGCGGTGAAACCCGCTTCAAGCTTTTGAAACATTCGCGTCATTGGGTCCAGATAGAAAATATTCTCAGGACGAAAATGAACCTGGAATTTGGAACTAGTGCAACTCTGGAATCGGGAAATCGGCAAACATCGATGCCCATACAGCCCTCTGCTGACCGTGGTATCGCAAATCTGTCTGGTTGATATCTGGCGCCAATGGGGTTATCACCCGGGCGTGGTGATTGGCCACAGTACGGGAGAGTTGGCAGCGGCTTACCAGGCGGGGTTCTTTTCATTGGAAGAGGTTCTCTTGTTGGCATACCGCATTGGGGAGGTGGCGTCTAACCTGGAGGGGGCGATGATACACGGCCGGTTGTCCGACGCCGAGATTGCGGATCTGTCGGTCAGTCCTTCCTCCTTCAACTTCAATGTCGAAAACGGAAAGCATGTTACCCTTTCCGGGTATGCCGGCGATATGGAAGAATTCCTCCAGGAACATCCCGATTTTGTGAGAATGAAACTGCCCCACCCCTGGCACCATCCGGATTACCGACGGTTTTCCGATCAGCTGGCCGGCATCACATCGGGTGCGGTTCCGGAGAATACGTTTGTATCAGGGGTCACCACGAGGTTTGAAACCCGTCTCAAGGATGATTATTGGCACGATTGGCTGGTCAAACCCATCGATTTCATTCAATCCATGCGGACCATCGAAGAACGCTACAAAGATTGTCACATCGATTTCATTGAAATTGGGTTCCACCCGGTTTTAGAAAAGTGCTGTCAGATTTTTCCGAACTATACATATGTTTCTTCTATGTTCCGTGGCGAGGATGACACCGGCTGGATCTTATTCCAAAGGAAAAAACTTGACCAGGGGGTTTTTCTGGAAGGATTAAAGAAGGCTGTCGCTGTTTTCAAGCCGGAACTGGATTTTTTTACCCCGTTGGCTTACCAGGGGCTCGGCTCTTTGGAATTTGCCGAGCTGTCCGTACTCCTGCAGCCGCATTTTCCCCTATAAGACAATCAACCAGTTGATCGCGCAATTCGGCCTGGAGAAGCCGGTTGAACCGGCGGGCAAGGAAATTCTCCGCAAAAACAACGTTGTGATTTCCGGGATGAGCTGCCGCTTCCCGTCTTCCGTGGAAACCCTGACCCAATTTTGGGACATGTTATTGAGCGGAGAAGACCAGGTGAAGCTTGTGGCCGGAAGGGGTGTATCAGAAGGGGGGTATCTGGAGGATTCGATTACCCGCTTTGATCATCGCTACTTCAATATCCCACCGGCGGAAGCCCGCACGTTAGATCCCCAGCAGATACTTGCCCTGGAATTGACCGAAATGCTCTGGAAGGATGCCGACATCGATCCCGAAACGCTGGATAAGAACAGAGTCGGTGTCTATATCGGTGTCTGGAACCAGGAGTACCGGGGTGATAGCAACTCTGTTTTCTATCCGACCGGAGTCAACCCAAGTATTATCGCCGCCAGAATTAGTTATCACTATGATTTGAGGGGGCCAAGTTGGGTTTCCAACACCGCGTGTGCATCTTCCCTGGTGGCAGTCCATTATGCCCTCAAGGACATTGAAGCCGGCCGGGTGGATTACGCCATCGCCGGTGGCGTCAATATGCTGTTAAGTCAACAATTTACCGGGAATATGAGAAATTCCGGTTTCTTGTCCCGCGACAACCGGTGCAAAGCGTTCGACGACTCCGCCAACGGATATGTCCGCGCCGAGGGCGGCGGTTTGGTTCTATTGGTCAACAAAGCGCTGGCGGGTAAGTATTACGCCGAGATGATCGGGTCTGCCATCAACCAGAACGGCCGCCGATCCCAGGTGATCACCGCACCCCATCCAGAGGCCCAGGAGGAGTTGATTGCGGCCGCCTGCCATGACGCAGGGATAAGCCCCCGAGACATCGCTTATGTCGAATGCCACGGGACAGGGACAAAACTCGGTGATCCCATAGAGATTTCGGCAATCAAGAACACGATTGCCAAAGACAGAAAGGATACCTGCTACGTTGGCTCGGTAAAAACGAATATCGGGCATCTCGAGTCGGCTGCCGGCATCGCTGGGCTGATCAAATCGGTCGCCAGCTTGTGCTTCGGCGTTATTCCACCCAATCTGCACTTCCACCAACCCAACAAGTACATAGACTTTGAATCCAATTTTATCCGTGTGGTCACTGAAGAAACCAAGATTGATCATCAAGCCGTTATCGGTGTCAGCAGTTTCGGGTTTGGCGGCAGCAACGCCCATCTCATTGTCAAGGGGGTGGCCGCATCTGTTCGAAAGGAGATTCGACCCCTTGAAATTCCGTTTGATCGGGAAAGAGCTCTCTCTCTGGACACCTACCTCCGATATCAGGAAATGGAGGACGGCCTCCCGGTTGGCACCGAGTTGGACAAGAAAGACAAAGGAATCGAAAACTCAGTCGCCAGGGAGGATATCGACAACCTGGTAAGCGACCTTTTTTTCCAACTGACCAATATCAAAGAGATTGATCCGGACATCGAGCTGACCAATCAGGGCCTGAGCTCTTTGAGTGGTACGGAACTGATCACGCAATTGGAAGCATCTTTAAACATCGAGATCGGACCGGAAATCCTTTTCGAGTATCCTCTGAGAGACCAGTTTGTCGATCAAATCTGCGCCTTGGTCGCCGGTGCGGCTGGAATTGACATCAACCCGGCAGCAAAGGGTGAATCGTATGAAATCAATTAAAACAACCCACGTGGGCTCCTTGCCTCGTCCCCCGCAAATGATTGCCAAAACCTTGCGAAAACAGGCGATCGCCAAGGAAGATTTTTGGCGATATTTGAAGGTCATCATGGAAAGGCAGGTGCAGTTGGGGATTTCCTATATCAACAACGGCGAAATGCCGAGGCTGGATTACGTGAATTCCACCGTCAGCCGGATTTCGGGTTTCGGCGAAAAGGGAACGGCACCTATTCCCCGGGATCTGGAGGAACTCCCCGAATTGTCCGGTCGGTTCGGCGGTCGGAATGGCTTGATCACGCTGAACCCCAAGGCGCCGGTAACCCTCCCGGCCTGCTCAGGGCCGCTTTCATACACCGGTGAAGCCTCCCTGCGGGAAGAATTGGACATGATGGCCGAGGTCTACAACGAGTTAATGCCATCATACCCGGAGTCGAACGCAGGGCTCTTTTTCACCGCGCCCTCCCCTGGGACCGTGGCGCTCTTTTTGGAAAACAAATACTACCGGAATTACGGCGACTATATCGAAGCCCTCGGGGAGGTGTTGAAAAGGGAGTATGATATCATCAGCAGCTACGGCTTTCATTTGCAGGTGGATTGTCCGGACCTCGCCATGGGTCGGCATACGCGCTTTAAAAGCCTGAGCGACGACCAATTCGTTGCGCTGATCGACACCAATATTCGCGTTTTGAATCAGGCCCTGGCCGCCGTCGATCCGGCCGGTTGCAGAGTGCACATCTGCTGGGGCAACTATCCGGGGACCCATCATTGCGACATCGGCCTAAAAAGCATTTTCAACCATGTCGTGGCCCTGAATGCCAGGTACATATCTCTGGAAGCCAGCAACCACAGGCATGCACACGAATGGAGCGTGTTTGATGAATTGACTTTCCCTGAAGACAAGGTGCTGATGCCGGGCGTCATCGATACCAGTTCAAACACGGTGGAACATCCTGATCTGGTCGCCCAACGAATT
>JBFYRY010000147.1:0-9306 GCA_041302025.1 Chloroflexota bacterium
CGTGGAAGATATCAAGCGCGGTTACGACCTGGGTGTGCGTGCGTTCCTTATTTATGATGAAGGCATGTTATGGCTGGCTGGACAGATGCGCAAGGATGGCGCCTTACCGAAAGATATCATCTTCAAGGTATCTGCTCATCTTGGACATTGCAATCCCTGCTCTTTTAAACTGATGGAAAGCCTTGGCGCTGACAGCATCAACCCCGTCCGCGACCTGCAGATCCCGATGATCGCTGCATTGCGGCAGGCAGTCACAGTCCCGCTGGATGTGCATATGGACAACCCGCCCGGATCTGGTGGTTTTATTCGTGTTTATGAAGCGCCCGAGATCGTGCGCGTTGCGGCTCCTTTGCACTGCAAGACCGGTAATTCGGTGGTCAGCGGACATGGTGAAATGACCTCCGCCGCCGACGGCGTCAAGATGGCTGACCAGGCGACTATCGTGGTCGAGATGCTCAACAAGTATTATCCCGAGCTCAAACAATCTCCTAAGGGAGCGAAAGACCTGCACATCCCGGCTGTATAGCCTGATCCTTTTACGCGAAACGTCCCGAAGGCTTGTTTTCCTAAAACCTTCGGGATGGTACGTAACACCAGGTGTTGAGAAAGGAGCAATCGCATGAGCAAATGGGAACTGCCGCCCAAGGGTGGACATATGGAAAGCCCCAATGGGCTTTACCTCCAGACCATGAACATGACCCAGATCAATGAGCGTCTCAAGACCAATGATCTGATCTTCATTCCTGTGGGCAGTACAGAGTGCCATGGAGCCGGTCAGCCGCTGGGCGAGGACACGTTCCTGGTGACGCGTATGCTCGAGCAGGTGGCCATGAAGATGGGCTGTACCATCGCCCATCCGATCTGGTACAGCTCGCACCCCCACAATCACCTGGGCATGCCAGGGACCATCGTGGTTCCCGAGGATGTCCTGCTGGCGAACATGAGAGCTATCATCACGGGTCTCTGGAACATGGGCTTCCGCAAACAGATCTTCGTCAACGGTCACGGTCAGGAAGAGGTCCTGCCGCTGGCGATCCAGCAATGGCAGAAAAAATATCAACTTCCAGCCGTCTTGATCACGCTCCACACTTGGACGGTGATCCACGATCATATGAAGGACAAGGCTCATGGAGGTCCGTTCGACACTCCTTTTGCCCACGCGGATGAAGCGGAAGCATCGTATTCGCTGGCTCTCTTCCCGGAATTTATGGATCCATCGCTCTTCGTGGATAACAAGCCGTCGGGTTTCCTGCCCCCCGGTCACACAGATAAGGGCGGTGATGTCTATCACAATCCGATCAAAGGCCATGAGCATGTTGGATTGGCTGGCATTGAGGTGAAGGATTATCCGGAAGGAGTCATCGGTTCTCCCACCAAAGCGTCAGCGGACAAAGCCCTGGCAGGCGCGAACGCTCTCATGGATTACATGTGCAAACTGGTCGGAGACATCATGAACAGGTTCCCGGCGGGCGTTCTGCCTCCGGTGGAGCAGGTCACCATGCGCAGCAAGGAAGAGGTTGAAGAATACGTAAAGGGACCGCTGAACGGCGGCAAATCCATCTACACCCTCGCCTACCCGCCGTAGTAATCGATCGAAAGAACGTCTCACCCTGTCTTCGAGCGATCTCAGCCGGATCGCTGAAAGATGTGATGAAGCATGCCCCGCCAACAAGATCTATTCTTGGCTGTTATCAGTTTTGCATTGGCGGGGCATTTGCCGCCAAGTTAATGTTGTGTTGGTCTTCTAGGAGAATTTAACAATGAAGTTGCTCTGTGTGAAAATGAATCAACTCCAGGTGGAATGGGATCAAGTGCCTGTTGCCTATGAACATCTCGGCGGCAGGGCTTTGATCGCCAAATTGCTTTTGGAGGAAATTCCTCCCACTTGTGACGCGTTGGGTCCACACAACAAGTTGATCTTTGCGCCCGGGTTATTGGGCGGAGCCGGAGTGACAACTGCCGGGCGATTGTCGGTGGGGAGCAAGAGTCCGCTGACAGGCGGTGTCAAGGAAACCAACGCGGGTGGAACGGCTGGCGATACACTGGGGAAATTAGGTATCAAGGCAATTGTGGTTGAAGGACAGCCCGCGCGTGGCAACTTGTATCTATTGCATATTAGGAACGAATCAGCCGAACTATTACCGGCAGATGAACTACAAGGTTTGGGCACATATGCCACATCTGATCGATTGCAAGAAAAATATGGGAAGGATTGTTCAGTCATATCCATCGGTCCGGCAGGTGAATGTTTGATGACTGGTGCTGGTGTCGCAACCACAGGGGAACGCGACCAGCGGAGTAACCATGCCGCCCGTGGTGGACTTGGTGCTGTCATGGGCAGCAAGGGGTTGAAAGCCATTGTGATCGATAAGCCTGCTGGCAAGTCGATTCCATTTGCGGATGAAGAACTGTTCCGTAATACATCCCGTGCTTATGCACAAAAACTGATCAACGATCCAAAGTTGGGAACAAAGGGATCGCAACACTTGTATGGAACGGCTTCCATTGTGGCGGCAGTCAATGAGATGGGTTCGATGCCGACGCGTAATTTTAGCAACGGTAATTTTGAACAGGCTGATGACCTGCGCGGCGAGCACTTAAGAGAACTTGTCCTGGCAAGAGATGGCAAGGTTGGGACTCGCTGTATGCCGGGATGTGTGATCGCCTGTCGTAACCAGTATGTGGACGAGAAGGGAATGCCGATCGTCGGCACGCTTCAATACGAGACTATTGCACTGGTCGGCTCGAACCTTGGCATTGGCAACCTCGACGACGTTGCACGGCTCAATTACATGTGCAACGATCTCGGGCTGGATACCATCGAAACGGGAGCAGCCTTGGGCGTAGTCATGGAAGCGGGTCTTGTCCAGTTTGGGGATATGGAAGGCATTGTTTCGTTGTTGAGGCAAGTCGAAGAAGGTACTGCCCTCGGTCGAGTCATCGGGAATGGCGCGGTGACGGCAGGTCGTGTGTTTGGAATTCGGCGTGTTCCAGTGGCTTTGGGTCAGGCGATGCCTGGGTATGATCCGCGCAGTTTGAAAGGGAATGGGGTCACCTATGCCACATCGCCGCAAGGCGCAGATCATACGGCAGGGAATGCATTTGGCGCGCGCAAGGAAGTGAATCCGTTGGGGATTCAGGGACAAAAGGAACTCTCTCTGAAACTTCAAATCATTTCGGCGATGCTCGATAGTACCGGGTTGTGTCTGTTTGCCCGTCCTCCAGTGATTGCCGACCCGCAAATCATGGTGGATATGCTGAACGGCATTTACGGTTGGGGTTGGACCAAGGATGACCTTGATCGTTTCAATCGCGATGTTTTGCGGAACGAACTTGAATTCAATCGTCGGGCTGGAATTACGTCTGCAGATTATCGTATTCCCGAATATATGCGCGAGGAACCGCTGGCGCCGCACAATGCCGTCTTTGATGTGCCTGACTCAGATCTTGATTCCGTTTTTGATACCTTATAGGTGATGGATGAGTATTGATGTCGAGCTTTTTGGACAATTGATGTCAAACAAACAGCGGCGTCAAACTTTGGAAATAGCAAGCCCGACCCTGATACGTGAGGTGGTGAACAGGTTGGGCTTGAAGGAAGATGAAATAGGCTTGATCACTGTCGATGGCGTCCAGAGTGAACCGGAAGATCTGATATGTCCCGGCAGTCGTTTGTGCTTCTTCCCGCCAATGTCCGGCGGATAGTTGGTCCTCCTGTCACGTTCTTAACGGAAACTGACAGGGACAAACATTTTGTCTAGGAGGCTTGCATGAGTTTGTTGAAGATTGATGGGCTAAGCAAGTCATTTGGGGGATTGAAGGCAGTTTGGAATGTGGACTTTGCCATTGAAGATGGAGAGATCATTGGGCTTATCGGTCCAAATGGTTCCGGAAAGACCACTACCATAAATCTGCTAACTGGTTTCCTAAAACCAAATTCTGGCACGATCATCTTTCAGGGGAGCAATATTGCCGGGCTTCCGCGTTATCATGTTTGCCGGAAGGGGCTTGCGAGGACTTTTCAGTTGGTAAAACCATTTCTTGAATTTACAGCCTTGCAGAACGTAATGGTTGGAAGGGTATATGGAAAGGAATCTGCAAAGAGTCTGAAAGCCGCCGCCGAGGAGTCGAAACAATACCTTGAAAAGGTTGGATTGCTGGACAAGTCGAACGTGCTGGCAAAAGATCTCACATTGATGGAACGTAAGCGGGTTGAGCTTGCCAGGGCGCTGGCTGCGAAGCCTCAATTGCTTCTTCTGGATGAGTTAATGGCGGGATTGAACCATGCTGAGGCTGAGGATGCCATGAATCTAATCCGCAAGGTGAAAGAAGAATTCAAGTTGACCATTCTCATGGTGGAACATATCGTGAAGGCAATTGTAGGTCTCTCTGATCGTATCGTTGTCTTGAACATGGGACAAAAAATAGCCGAAGGACTCCCTCAGGAAGTCATTCACAACCCGGAAGTCATTGACGTGTACCTAGGAAAACCTCATGCTTAAAGTAAACAATGTCAATGCTTTTTATGGCGACCTCCAGGCACTCTGGGGAATTTCACTGGAGATAAATGATGGAGAGTTGGTTGCCCTGGTGGGTCCAAACGGGGCTGGAAAAACAACGACCTTGAAAGTGATCACTGGTTTGCTCCCATACGCATCAGGCATGGTCAATTTCAATGCTCACGATTTGCACAGAATGCCGTCTCACAAGATCGTTGAGTTCGGGATTTCTCAAGTACCTGAAGGTGGCAGGGTGTTTGCTGGGATGACCGTTCTTGAAAATTTGGAATTGGGAGCATTCGTATCTACTGCCAGAAAAGTCAAGGATCAGACCCTGAAATGGGTGTTTGAAATATTCCCCCGCCTACAGGAGAGAAAGGGTCAACAAGCGGGAACCCTGAGCGGCGGCGAGCGTCAGATGCTGGCGATTGGCAGGGCCTTGATGTCCAAGCCCAAGCTTTTACTGTTGGATGAGCCATCCTTTGGATTAGCCCCCATCCTTGTTCAGCAGATGTTCGAGATGATCGCAGAGATAAACCGGCAAGGGGTGACCGTTCTGTTGGTGGAACAGAACGTCAGAGCCGCCCTGGAATTAGCCCAAAGAGCATACGTGATCGAGAATGGCAGGGTCGTTGGAGAGGGAAAAGGCGATTCCCTCCTATCCTTTGAATCGATACGCGCCGCATACCTGGGTTAGAAAAGGACATATCAATAATGATTGAAGCTGTAGCGCAAAATCTGGTAATAGGTATTCTGTTGGGAGCCCTGTACGGATTGGCGGCGGTGGGTATTGCCATGGTTTTCGGGGTTACAAAGTTCCTCAATGTAGCCCATGGTGAGCTTTTGATGTTCGGCGGGTACGCAACCTTTTGGCTTTTCAATCTTTTAGGTCTCGATCCTTTCCTTTCGCTCCCTTTGACCATTCTCTTCCTTCTTTTGATCGGAGTGGTCCTTTATCAGCTTCTCTTTGTCCGCATGGTCAAATTGCCTGAAGAGGAAAAGATCAAAAATACCATGCTCATCGGCTTTGGACTGACTTTGATCCTGCAAAATATCGCGTTGAATCTTTGGACTGCAAATGATCGAGGGGTTACCACTTCCTACGCTAGTGAAGCTTTCACCTGGTTGGGTGTGCGTTTCCCTTATGTGCGTCTCGCGGGTCTTGTGATTTCATTGGTCTGCTTATTTGCCTTGCAACAATTCCTGCGTAAGACATATATAGGGAAAGCCATCCGGGCTACAACAGAGGATTGGGAGGCAGCTTCTCTGGTGGGAATTGATGTACACAAGGTTTATCTAATTTCTTTCCTGTTGGGAACCGCATTAGCCGGGGTGGCCGGGGCTTTGGTGCTTGTGAGCTATTCAGTCAGTCCATCCATAGGATTGCACTGGACACTCAAATCACTGATTGTGATGGTATTGGGAGGTGTGGGTAATTTCATGGGGACTTTTGTGGGTGGCATCCTTTTGGGTGCCACTGAATCAGCCACTGCCTTCTTCATTAGCGGTAATTACCGCGAGGTGGTTGGTCTTATCCTCTTTTTGTTGATTTTGATCTTCAAGCCCCAGGGATTGTTCGGCGCAAAGGAAAGATAAGCAATGAAAAGCCTGAAAATTATTTCCATCATCATTCTCATTGTCGCCCTCGCGTGCGTCCCCGTGGTGATTAAAAAAGACAGCATCATAACCCTCTTGATTATGATCTTACTGTATGTCATTCTGGCTACGAGTTGGAATATCCTGGGGGGGTATACCGGGCAGACCAGTCTGGGTCATGCCGCTTTCTTTGGCTTGGGTTCTCTTGTGACTCGCCTGCTCTGGATAAAAGGGGTACACATCCTTCCCAGCATTTTGGCAGGAAGCCTCCTGGCGGTGGCATTTGCTTTGCTGATAGGTGCTCCTGCTTTCAGGCTTAAAGGTGTTTACTTTGCCATTGGCACACTGGCGCTTGCGGAGATTCTGAATGTTACGGTTGGCAATATGTTTCCTGAAATTTCATCTCTCCCGGTTAAAGAACTTGTTGCTTATCAACTTGCGCCTCGTTATTACGCCATCCTGGGAATGGCTGTTTTTGTAGTTGGATGCTCCTATCTTCTTGTGAATTCCAGGGTGGGTCTAGGCATGATGGCTGTACGTGAACAGGAAGATGCCGCAGAGTCGCTGGGGGTCAGCGCTTTGAAACACAAACTCATTGCTTTGGGGGTCAGCGCCTTCTTTACCGGTCTGGCGGGCGGGGCGTTTGCTTTCTATCACGTTGGTTATTATTACCAATATCCATTTTCACCGTCGTGGAGCCTGGATATGTTGACGATGGTCTACATCGGTGGTCAGGGTACCATCCTTGGTCCCATCATCGGGGCGGTGTTTTTTGTGGTCCTGAGGCAATACCTGGTCTTGAATGTCGGGGAATATCATATGATCATATTCGGCGTATTGTTTATTTTGGTAGTCCTCTTTTTGCCGGGTGGAATTGTTTCGCTCTGGAGCAGGCTGCAGAAAGCGCTTTTCCGCCGGTCAAAATCGAATGCGATTAAACGCTCCCCGGATGTAGAGGGTTGATATCCCAGCATTGGTTTAAAACCAAAGAAAGGAGAGAAAACTATTGATGTCACATTGAAGAGAAAATGGATAAATAAAGCTGTCCCACTTTTGTAAAATTCCATGGAGGATGAGTAATGAAAACCAAACTAGCAAGTCTGATCGTGATCATGCTTCTTGCAAGCCTTTTGATCGCCAATTGTGCCCCGGCGCCAACAGAGGTACCTACCGAAGCGCCACCTGTTGAAGAACCGGCTGCACCTGCTCCAACGGAAGCTCCGGCAACGGATGTTCCAAAGCCTCCTGCGCCGGAATATATCGAACTTGGCTCTTCGATCGCCCTAACGGGCAAATTTGCCGACCTTGGGAATATGATTTTGCCCGGTTATGAAATTGCCGTGGCAGATATCAACGCCGCCGGTGGGGTGTATGTTGAAGAATATGGCGTGAAAATCCCCCTGCGCCTCACATACTATGATGATGCATCGGAACCCAACAATGCAGTCACCAATATGGAAACCCTGAACTCTGATCTGAAATTGACGGCTTATCTGGGCGGTGGCGGCAGTCCCATGCACGCCGCATCAGTAAGCATCGCTGAAAAGAACCAGGTTCCATATTGCGGTGTTGCCTTCGCGCTTTACCAGATTCATCAGCAGGGCTACAAATACCTGTTCTCGCCGTTCCCCAAGTCCCCGCAACAGGCAAAGGATACCTTCGTGATCCTGAACAGTGTTGTCGGAACTGGCGAAAAACCGAAGGTCGCGATCTTCACCTACAGTGATGACTGGGGCAAGGAAATCGGCGGGCTTTGGAAAGCGGAAGCCGAGGCAAATGGTTATGAGGTCGTAGAATATGCCGAGAACCCGGCAAAGCCGAATGATTGGTCTGACGCGATACTCAGGGCTAAAGCAGCGGGTGCAGAAGTGCTTCTTACCCTGCCCATTTTCCCGGATGGCAGTGGCATGTTCAAGACCATGGCTGAACTTGACTGGGCTCCGAAATTCGCCCTTGTGATCAGGGCGCCGGAAGGCCTTAACTGGGGTGAATCCATGGGCACGATTGGTGATTATGTCACCATCTTCCCAGGATGGCACCACGAAGCGAAATTCGAGGGTGTGGATGCGCTCAACGCAGCGTACCAGGCTAAGAATGGCCGCCCTGCAGATATTTTGACCGGTCCAGGGTATGCCTGTGTGCAGCTCCTTGCTGCGGCTATTGAGAAGGCTGGCACATTGGAGCCCGCGGCAGTCCGTGACGCGATGGCTGCCAGCGATATGGATACCGTGATCGGTAACGTGACCTTCAACGAAGATGGCACCGGCAATGTGGTAAATCCGATGGTTCAATGGCAGGCTGGCGTGACGCATCTTGTCTGGCCTCCTGAGCAGGCATCCACTGATGTTCTCTATCCGGCTCCCCCATTTGGAGAAAGATAACCTGTAACATCTGTCAGCATTGACAGGAAATAACGTACAGACTGTGGCGGTGTATTGGACACGCAAGTACATCGCCACAGTCCTTATAGCAAGGATGTGAGCATAATCTGATGGATCGGATGGAAAACCTGATTGAAGATAGTCTGGTAAATAAACAGGAACAGCAGGGTCCTTTTCCCATGGAGAAAGTCAAACGTGTGAAAGAGCCCACGAACCTGATCACTGATGGTATTCAGCGGATCGACATGCGTAATACTGCTTATGGACTTGCTGCCCGTGGTGAATATGGCCCGGCCGTACAAAAGGGTGTGCAAAAAAGTCTGCCGGGGAAATTCCCGCTCTCTGCAGCACAGAAGGACATGATAGATCACATTGCTTTGATGAGTGCCAATCCGGTGTCTGGTGAAAAGGCTCCGATTCCCCAAGACCCTGAGTACCTGACCCAACATATCAAGTCATTTGGCTACTTTCTGAAAGCCGATATCATGGGAGCCTGCAAGGTGCCGGAGTCGGCTTACTATAGTCACGATAAGCAAGGCAATCCGATCGAAGCCCGCAACGAGAACGCTGTTGTCATTGTAATGCGCAAGGAACTGAAGGCAATGCGGGCTTCCACCGGTCACGATTGGATGGGAGACCCGCTGAGTTTCCAGGCATACCAGCATCTTGGCATGGTTGCCGAAACGATGGCTAACTACATCCGGCGACTGGGATGGGATGCTTCAGCCCAATACGGTCCGTCTTTTGTGAATCGATATTCAGTGTTGCTTCCGCCTATTTTGCTGGCGGCAGGTATCGGCGAGGTCAGCCGCGCAGGGATCATCCTGAAT
>JBFYRY010000148.1:0-9285 GCA_041302025.1 Chloroflexota bacterium
AGAGCAGGATGCCGTTCATCCCCGCGAGGCACATGACGATGGCAAGCAGGCTGTAGGCGAACTCCAGCAGGGAGAGTCCTTGCACGAGGGAGATGACCGCGAGGAAGACCAGACCCAGCCCCAGCGGCGGGAGATACGCCACAATAAATTTTGAAACCAGCAGATGGGAGGTGCGAACCGGGGAGGCTTTCAACATCCAGTAGTTTTTCCCTTCGTGCGAAAAGCCCATACCCGATAGACGCGAGAGAAGCATCCAGCCCACCAGCAGGGACATCCCCACACTGCCATACGCCAGCACCACACGGAAGGTCTCCATGAACCAATCGGGCGCTTCACCCTGCCCTGCGGGCGGTTCGCTTCCACTGCGAAGCATGACGAACGTGTACATGACGCCAAAGATGACGGGGGTGACCAGTTGGGAAAGGTTACGCAGGTCCCGTGTGAGGGTGAGAAAATCTTTTTGAACGATGGCAAGCACCGGCTTGGGAAGGAGGCGGGCAAGTCCGGACCCAATGCCATTCGAAACGGGGTTCGCCGGTCGAGCGGAGCGGGTCGCTTTTTTGCGCGCGACGATCTGCATCCCAGCCCAGCCGGAGTAATACCAGCGTTCGGCGGTGACGAGGGCGAACCAAAACACCGCAGAAGACAAACCGAGTGCAGCGACGATGAGAAGCATCCCTGACAGCCATTGACCTTCCCCCAGCGCGACCAATCCCTGACCCGCCCAATTCAACGGGAACCAGCGCGTGTTGGCAAGCAACAGAATTCCCGTGAGGCGCGTTCCTGAAAACTGGATATCCCTGCCCAACGAGTTCGCCAGGTTGCCCGATTGTCCGCACATGAAACCGAAGATTGCACCGACAAAGCCAAGGATCTCCGCGGCACGGCGCGGCGGCAGGATACGTACCACCAGCATCACGAGCAGGGAGGAAAGCCCTGCCGCGGCAAGCGCCAGCACGATCATCGCCACGACCACGAGCGGATAGTAGAAAATGTTGTAACTGTTTGAAACGCCCAAACCGAACAACAACGGCAGACCAAACAGCGAGATGAAAGCAAAGTTGGGCAGAATGGCTTGCAATAACTTGGCAACGAACACCGCGCGGATGGGTACCGGTGTCGCGAGCAGAAAGTCCATATCACCGGAAAGGTAGAGCGCCTGCAGGAGGACGCCGAAACTGGTGATCAACGTCCCGATGAATAATGTGGTCAACGTCAGCGCAGGGATGGAGGCAAGCAACGGTCCCAGGTCGGCGCTGGCTGTCTGGGCGAACTCGGGGGAACGGACGAATTTCAGCAGGAGACCGCTCATCGAGAAGATAAAATATCCGAACCCCAAAAATACCAGCGTGAGGAAGATGATGCCGATCTTGTTCCTGAGTTTGGCGTGGCGGAAACTGTTCCAACTGATGCGCAGGCGCAGGAGCAGTAATTTCCAGATCGCAGGCAGGACGCGCCCGTCGGGTTCATGGATGAAAGAGGGAACGGATGTGTTCATTTCAAGACTTCGGCAATTTCCGTCTCTTCCGCGCCGCCGGTGAGGCTGAGGAAGATGTCCTCAAGGCTGGTCTGCCCGGTCTTATCGAGCGTGCGGAGTTCGTCCATCGTGCCGACCGCGATGAGTTGTCCCTTGTTGATGATGCCGATGCGGTCGCACATGCGCTCGGCAATTTCAAGGATGTGTGTGGAGAGCATGACCGCCGCGCCACGGTCTGCCAATTGGCGCAGGATGTCCTTGATCAGGCGCGCGGACTTGGGGTCGAGTCCCACGGTCGGTTCATCGAGCACGAGCACCTTCGGGTCGTGCATCAGCGCCGCCGCGAGTGAGGTCTTCTGTTGCATGCCGTGACTGTACGAGTCGACCGTATCGTCCGCGGCGGCGGAGAGATCGAACATCCGCAACAACTCGTCAATGCGATGCGCCACCTGGCTCCGGTCAAGGTTGTACAGGTCGCTCACAAAACGGAGCAGTTCGCGCCCGGTCAATTTGGCGTACAGATTGGGGGTGTCGGGGACATATCCGGTGGATGCCTTCGCCAGCATGGATTGTGCCTGGACATCGTATCCCGCCACTTTAATGGCGCCAGATGTCGGCTGGAGCAGACCGACGATCATCTTGATGGTGGTCGTCTTCCCGGCTCCGTTCGGTCCAAGAAAACCGAACACTTCTCCCCCGTACACGTCAAAACTGACATTGTTCACAGCGACCTTGTCGCCGTAGCGCTTGACCAGGTCGCGGGTTTCGATCAGGGTTTCAGGCATGAAATCTCCAGATATTGAACATTGGTACATCTATTTTATACGCATCTGGTGGAAAAAGGTACATTCTCCATCCGGATTTGACTGATCCGCTTCTTCAGAACCATGAGGCTGGCTCCGTTATCGTAAGATGATCTTCGTCCGATATTTTTGCTATTTGCCCACGATCTCGATCACAAAATATCTCTCCACCTTGTCCATCTTCATCAGGGATGGATATTCCGCCAGCAGACCCGCAAACAGATCACGTTCAGCGCGCGTCAACACAATGAAGCGGATATCATATTTTTGGAGCAGTACCAGTTTCACAGCCGGGGGGGTCGCTTCTGAGAAGATCTCCTGACGGTCGGCAATCCTCTGCTCGATCTCGGCCACCGGAAAGAGGGACATGCTGAAAAAATCCGACGTTCGGAACGTGATGACCTTCGCCTTCGCAGAGACGCCCGGGATCAGATCGTTCAACGGGTCTGAGCCCATTGCAAAAGCCTGTTTCTGAATCTGACGATCAAGATACCGCCCCACCTGTGCAATATCTGCAAAGCGGCGGGAACTGGCGGCGAATTTCTGAAGGTCGGGCAGTCCTTTTTCACGCATGAATAAAAGGAGCATCGTTACTGTGACCATGGTGACCATCAACAACGGCAGGCTGGATACACCGACTTTAGTTTGTATCTTTTGAATCCAATCGCCGAGACGATAACCAAATGTGGTGTCATCCCGCAGGGATAATAACAGGAACACTGCGCTCAGCCCAAAGGGGAAGAGCCATATCGCGCGTTCCAGCGCCCATGCCGAGAGAAAGTAACCAATCACCCAACCGGTCAGGGGAATCCCTGCCAACGCACACAATAGAAGAGCAGAGAAAATATATTGGGCAAGGTGGTTTCGTTTGAGTTTTTGGATCGCAAAGACCAATGCACCAGCCACAAAGACCAGCCATCCCCATTCCAAGATCGGGTCAAGCCATGGCACCATCGAATTGTAGGGAAACTTCATTTTCAGAATGTGTGGATTGAACCCATAGAATTGTGTATTGCCCCACCGCGTGATCATGTTCTCAATTCCATTCTGGTTCAGGATCACATCCAGACTGTAGGGCACATTTTCCTCCACCCGTGTGCCTGCAAAACGAAGGACAACCTGGGGAAGAAGGGCCACAAAAATAATGAACAGCGGAACAAGCCTTGTGCGCAAGTTGTTCCAGTCTGTATTGAGGATCACCAGCAAGGCGGCGATGAATGCCGCATACGCCAGTGCGATCGGATGCATGAGGGTAAGGCTCAAACCAGTTAACAAGAACAATACGGCATTCTTCCTCGTTGAATCCCTGAGCAGACCGACCTCACTTTGTATGAAAACAGGAACAAGGATGAAGGTGGCAGTCGCCTTATCTGCGCTGAGTTGGTTGAAAAATGGCGCGCCCGGGTGAAGATATTCTGACAGCAAGAGCAGAAATAATATCTGCAAGATCACCGAAATCCCCGCCGCCTGATGCGACAATCGCAAAGTTCGAGCCAGCCCATACCAACAGAGTGCAGCAATGACAGCCAAAAATGGTTCATAGTATCCTGAAAGAATGAGTACGCCAGGAATTCTGCTCACATCCGAAAGAAACGCCTGGGCGAAGGATGCACTCATCAACCAGAACCGGGAGGTCACCGGCTGGGAAATCCCGAAGAAGATATCGTTGAAACTCAAATGGGCGGAATATTGCGTGTTGGTCAGAAGGGCAAGGTAGGACAGGTCATCGTCAGAGAATTCGCGCTGGATGATGATCAGGATCACTATAACGGAAACAAGCCCCAGGGTCCAGAATGATGCGATGTTTTTGATCCTGGGCCACTCGATGCGGAGGGAAAATCCGCGGGAGATGACCGGGTACAGGCGGAGCAGGAGCAAAGCGATCCCCAGGGTCATCATGAAGTTCTTGATCAGATCGAAGGAAACATGCAGAAACCGTCCCATCGTACACGCAGATGCAAGAAATAAATGTGATAACACAAAACCGAATGTAACGTGGTTCAACGCACTTGAATTTTGACCAGCCAACAAACCATACAGGCACATGCCGGGGATCAGAAAAATCATCAGCGCGATTCCCAATCTGAGCCAGATAAAATCATCCAAATGTGCCTGCCACGGGATGAACCATAAAAAAAGCCAAAACACGACAATGACAACGCCCAACAACATGCCAACCCATTTTTTGTCGGGAGTCAAAGCATCATTTGAATTTCGGGAGAGTCTCATCGAACCTCTTTTAAGGCGTATAAAAATCTATTGGTACATTATAATGTGGCCTTCCATACTGTAATATCCACCAATCAGCGACTCACAAAGAGATATGATCCGAAATACCACCCAAAAAATCAAGGATTTTTTCACCTTCCCATTGCGGGCTTTAACGCTTTTTCATGAGGACCGCTGGGGGCTATCCTCCCTGGCATCCGAACGGTTCGATTATTGCGCCGCAGAGGTTGCCGGTTATTGTCTTGATGTAGGATGTGGCTATGGCAACCGCTTTGTAACAGACTACCTGAATGGGAACGGCAAAGGCATTGACCTGTTCCCCTATGAAGGGTTGACGGATGAAAATGTCGTCCCAAACCTGAACCATTTCCCTTTCGCGGATGGAACGTTCGACTCTGTCACCTTTATTGCCAACATCAACCATGCCCCGGAGAGTCAGCGCGACGCCGAACTGGCGGAAGCCTGGCGCGTACTAAAACCAGGCGGGAACATCATCCTGACTATGGGATTACCGATCGTTGAACTGATCGTCCACCGTGTGGTCTGGTTCTATGACCGCTTCCTGGGCACTCGTGTAGACATGGATTCCGAACGCGGCATGGAGGAAGGGGAAGCCTTTTTTTTGTCTGAAGGGGAGATCCGTGAAAGGCTGGCACGTGCCGGATTCAAACGCGTGACCCGCAAACCGTTTGTAACACAATGGGGATTGAACCGGTTATATGTGGGCTGGAAGGAATAACACAAGTCGGTTTTATTTGGAATCCTTGTTATTTCTGATGGCAAGATGCAGTCTTATGGATGCCAGTTGGCTAGCGATGAGCCCCAGAAAGAAAAAGAGGGCGCCCAGCATGATCGCGAGCATGGACCCCACGCTGACACCCCGCCCGGCGAGCACGATGGGAATTCCCCACAACAAGCCGACCGTTGTGCAAAAGATCGAAAGCGGCAGGAATATCCGCAGGGGATTGACGAGCATCGCCAGGTTCAGGATCTCGATGATGGTTTGGAAGGCTGTATAGGTACCGATCGAGCTTGACCCGGCGATACGTTTTTTCACAGAGATGGGAAATTCCAGCACCAGATATCCCTGGTTTAGGAACAATAAAGTGATCACGTCGCTGAACGCCATGGCATCGGGGCACAGGTGCAGATAACGATTGACAAGTTCTGTCCGATAAAGTTTGAAACCCGAATTCAGGTCGTGGACCGGCAGAGGGACGAGGATGCGCGTAAAGTTACGGATGATCCATTTGCCGAATTCACGATACCAATTAACATGCTCCATCTCGGAGCGCGAACCAATCAGCATATCGGCATCACTTTTGAGCGCATACTGATAGATCGCATCGACATCAGAGAGCTGGTGTTGTCCGTCGCCGTCCATGGTGACAACGTAACGGGTCTTTGCCGAAGACAGACCGGTTTTCAGTGCGCCCCCATAGCCGCGGTTTACCTTGTGGTGTAACACTCTTACCACTGAACTATTTTCATATTGGGCTAATACTGCCGCGGATTCATCCCTGGAACCATCGTTCACAAGGATCAACAGCCACTTCTTCGCCTTGCAGGTCTTTATCAATTCCGGCAGGAAGTGCGGGAGCGATTCCGCTTCGTTGTAAACAGGGATGACGACCGTTAGATCCTGACCAGCAGGTGATTTTCTCGGCATGGTCAGATTATACTAACGAATGACAGTAATGACTGCTGTTGAGGGAGCTTTTTCTGACTTTTTCAAAATCGGGAGTTAATGTTTTTTGTACACGGATAACGCGGAATAGACGGATTATTCCGTGCTCCCGCCGCGAAACATCCGTGTACAGAAATTGATTTATGCCATCGCAACGGGAAAACCCTAATTCATGAACCCGAACAGACGCCACATGCCGCGCATCATCGCGTGACCGAAATCCGGTTTCAGGAACTGGTTCGGGCACGACCCCGGAATGACCGCGATGCCGTTGGCTTTGCACTTCTCCACCGCCTCCTGCGAGACGCTGGTCATGCTCGCTGCGAGACCGGGCTTGGTGCCCATCATGCAGTGCATCCAAAGATGTTTGACGCCCAGGTCCACGCATTGCTGGACGATCTGGTCTGTCACTTTGGGGCTGGCAAGGATGAAGACCGCATCGGGTTTCTCGGGGATGGATTTCAGGTCGGGATAGCACGGCGCTCCATTGAACGTGGAAATGCGCGGGTTGACCGCGTAGACATGGTAACCGTTCTCCTTGAATTTTTGATACGCCATATTACAGCCCGTTTCGCGTTTATCCGAAACACCCACCACCGCGACCTTCTTTTGTGCAAGGAAATCCTGCACCATGGTATCGATTTTTGCCATGAGATCTCTCCTTTGTTGATTTCAGATAATACATTCTACGGTCAATTACGACAAAAGTTGATTTATTTTTGGACTGAATTTGGGATTACAAACATCCCATTCATAAAATAACATGAAATATCAATTGATTTTCTCCCGAGAGTCCAGTAAACTACACACACGGACAGACAGGAGTCACCTATGACCGACCAACGAAGAGCCGAGCGCGTTAAAGCCATGATCTTTACAGCCGTGTATGAGTTTCACGGGCACATCCTGCTGGGTTTTCTCGGTGACCTGACCCCCCAGGGAGCCATGGTGGTGGGGGAAAAACCGGTGGAAACGGACCGCGACCTTATCCTGAGCATCGAATTCCAGGGCGCCACCGAAGTCCCCGGCGGGCGGTTGGTCATCCCTGCGCATGTGGCACATTGCGATGTGGACAAGGACACAGCCTATTACCACACTGGGTTCAAGTTCCTGGAAGTGGCGGAACACGATAAAGAGATCATCAAATCGCTGGTGGCGAGATACAAGTTCAGCAATGACCTGCTTAAATAGGCAGGTCTTTTTTATTCAGGCATGACCCGCACATAGTTGCCAGCTTTATCACCAAACCAGCCAGCGACAAGATGATATAACGCGTAGAGTTCGAGCGCGAAGGGCAGATATCCGCCATAGCCAAGCAGGGGCATTTCGAAGATATGTAACCAATCACCCCAGGGGACGTGATAGATCCATTTGGGGTATGAGTAGAAATTCCACATTTCCCAGAAGAAGGCGGTCAGCAAGACACCAAGCCACAGTGAAATGACGGGACGCCAGTCCCCTTTTGCTGTCCAATGCGCGAGGGAGCGATTCCCAATCCAGACGTTGATGGGTTCCAGGATGAAGTAGAGGGACAGCCAGATGAACGGAAAGAAAATTCTCGGGTAGAGGAGCATCAAGGCAAGCATGATCCAGCCGAGGGCGAAGAATGAGGCGGTTGTCCTTTTATCCGCACCAATGATGAGGCTGGGCTTGAGGCGTTTGACGAAGTCGAAGCTGGCGAAGAATTCTGCGCTTCCAAACACGGCAGGGATGACGGTTGTGAAACTGAGCGTTGTCCAAAAGGCGTATTGAAGCGGGGAGAAAATTTCTGCGCCCATGTAGGTCCAGTTTTGGGTGCGGAGGTTGAGCAGTTCAAAGATCCACCACACGGGCGCGGAGACGAGGAAGAGTCCGATGTATTTGCGCGGACTGCGCGTGAGCAGGGATGTACCCGTGCGCCAGAAGACCAACCCGTCGATGGCGAGACAGTAGCCGAGCCACAACGGGAAGAAGCCCCAATGCGTGCGCGCGCCTGTCAGAGTCCAGTTGAGAAACCAGAAGAGGATGACAAGAGCCAGCCCAAGCCAGCCGTGCAGAGGAAATTTGGATTTTATTTTTGTCGCCATGCCCCAAGTGTACACGGAAACAAGTTGGGCTATTTCGCGCTTTCCACGATCTGAAACACCATCGGGCTGAAATAGGGGATCAACCAGACCAGCCACACAAATACGCTGAACTTGTGGAATTTGACGATCATGTTTCCGTCCTTCTTCCAAAGGACATAGGTCGCCCAGATTGCGTGGACGAACATCAGGGCGATGGCAAGCACGCCCGAGATACCGTGGATGTCGAACTGCATCCCGCCCGCCATTTCGAACATCAAGCCGGTCCCCCACGTGTCACAGACCAACCCCAGCCAGAAAAATGCCGTGTGCCAGACCTTGAGCCGGCCCTGGATCCGTTCGCTCCACACACCGATGGAATAGAACAGCAACGCAAAATTGATGATGATGACCGCAGTACTTGACATTTTACCTACCTTGATCGAATGGGATTTTGTGCATTTACCGGTCTTTCGACAACGCCTTGATTACATTATCTGCCGCCAGCTTGCCTGTGAGGATGGAAATCGGAAGACCTGCCGGGCTATAGGTCCATTGGCCTGCTTGCAGAACATCCGGGATCGGGGTTTTGATCGCATTAAGTATTTTGGGAAGCCTGCTTTCAGCAGGTACCGGGCGATTGGTATATGCCCATCCGACAATGGCGCCATCCGTGGTGCCAGCGTACCTTTCCATGGTCAACGGGGTGGATGAAAATCTATGCAGGATGGCATCTTTGATGCCCGGATAGACCGATGCATTCAAAGTGTCGATAATACAATCTTCACAAAAGATCTTAAACTCCTCATACCAGCCCGTTTCCTGAGCGTGTTTGGTAAGGCGATAATCAAACAGCACGCTTATGACAAGCCCGGTCCTGCCGTCGGGAGCCAGGGAACTGTCGCGCATAACCGGGCAGGAGATTTCATAGGTTGTCAACGCAAAGAACTCCCTCAACCATGCTTCCATGGATGCCCGGTTACCTTGTCGCGGAATTGGACCTGCGGCGGTCTGTCCCGTCCGTTTGGGGGTATAGAAGAAATGCTC
>JBFYRY010000398.1:0-2792 GCA_041302025.1 Chloroflexota bacterium
GAAGTGGCCCGAGCCGCGTGAACTCGAAGGCTGGGAAGCGGATAAGACCGCGGACTTCGAATTGATCCAGGAGATCGTACGTTCCATCCGCAACCTGCGTGCAGAGAAGAATGTGGCCCCATCCAAAAGGATCGCCGCGCAGATCGCCGCGGGTGCCAGGACCGGTCTGCTCACAGAACAGGCTCAGGTCATTGTCGCACTGGCAGGACTCGACCATTCTCTATTCTCCATTCACCAATCTCTCGCAGACAAACCTGCCGATTCCGTTGCCCTCGTGATCGGTCCCGTGGAGGTCTACCTCCCGCTGGCGGGTATGGTGGACCTGGCAAACGAGAAAGCCCGTTTTGAGAAGGAACTCAAGGAAGCCGAGTCTCACATCGAACGGCTTGAAAAACTTCTTGCCAGCGACTTCGCCAACAAAGCCCCCGCCGCGCTGGTTCAAAAAGAGCGCGATAAACTGGCGGGGTACAAGGATACGGCGCAGAAGATCAAGGCGCAGTTGAAGTAAAGCCCAACGGGCGGACAAGTCGTCCGCCCGTTTTTATTCCATGACAAAGTCACAAAAACAGGCGATTTTCGTCAATTGACGCATCCTCCCATATCCGTTAATTTTAAAGGTGCAATAAAAACTTTTTACGGAGAAGCAACCATGGCAATGAAGATCCTTGAAGAATGCATCGCTTGCGGCGCATGCGTACCGGAATGTCCCACCGAATCCATCAGCGAAGGCGACGGTATCACCTATGTGATCGACGCGGCGACCTGCGTCGAGTGTGTCGGTCACCACGACTCACCCAAGTGCGTGAGCGTGTGCCCGGTGGAGTGCATCGTCAAAGCGTAAGTAGGATATAATTTCGACAACCAAATAAAAACCTTCGGGGCAGGGTGACACCTGAAACAACCACAGGTGAATTCCCGATCGGCGGTACAGCCCGCGAGCGCGCAAGCGCATGATCCGTTGCAACTCCGGAGCCGACAGTTAAAGTCTGGATAAAAGAAGGAGATAGGCTCTACGCGAGTCTGATTCGACTGTCCCGAAAACGAACGTTGTTTTCGGGATTTTTGTTACGGTTCAGACTCAGCCGAAGCCTGATTCCGCGCCCCGATTCTTTTCGAGGCGCTTTTTGTTTTGCCCTCATCATCCCGTCATTGCGAGGAGGGCTTCGCCCGACGAAGCAATTCCCATCATCAGGTAGGAGATTGCTTCGCCCACTCGGCCTTTGAGCCTCGGGGCTCGCAATGACGGAACAAACTTTATGATCAAACGCATCTTTCCCATTCTCCTCTCCGCCATCGCCTTCCTGCTCGGATGGCACCTGTTCACGCGTTACAGCGGCGTCCCGAACTTCATCCTGCCATCCCCGCTCAGCGTGTGGACTCGTTTCCTCAAAGCCGTGGAGGATGGGAGTTTGATCTACCATACGAGCATCACGTTTCTTGAGATCGTGCTTGGGCTGTTGGCGGGAGTGATATTCGCAACCGTTGTCGGATATATCCTTGCCAAATCACGTTCCTTGGAGAAGGCTCTTTCGCCATATCTGGTGGCGAGCCAGGCAATTCCCATCATTGCCATTGCGCCATTGCTTGTCATCTGGCTGGGAGATGGGATCCTCTCGAAGGTGGTCATCTGCGCGTTGATCGTGTTCTTCCCTGTGCTGGTCAACACCATCGTTGGCGTACGGGCTGTCCCTGTTGCGTTATATGACCTGATGAATTCCCTGCATGCCACGCGCGCGCAAATTTTATGGAAAGTGGAAGTGCCCGCATCCCTGCCTGTCTTCCTCGGCGGCTTGCGGATCGGGGCGACGCTTTCAGTCATCGGCGCGATCGTGGGCGAACTCGTCGACGCGGAGGAAGGTCTCGGTTTCCTGTTGCAGTTGGGAGACTTCCAATACGACACGCCGATGGTCTTTGTGGCAGTGTTCACTCTCATCGCGCTCGCGTTGATGTTGTATGGGATCGTGAAGTTGTTGGAGAACAGGTTTTTGAAGTGGCAAAATAAACCATAACGTCGTTGCGAGCGGAGCGAAGCAATCTCCGTCACAATGTTGGAGATTGCTTCTCGAAGACTCGCAATGACGGAATCAAAAGGAGTTACCATGTTTCGCAAGATAGTTTTGATCATGCTCGGGGTGGCACTCGTTATTTCGGGGTGTACCAGTCCAAAGTCCGCGAATGAATCGGGCGCGTTGACAAAGATCCGCCTGCCGCTGGGGTATATCCCCAATATCCAATTCGCGTCGCTGTATGTCGCCGTCGAAAAGGGTTTTTTTCGCGAGGCGGGGTTTGATGTCGAGTTCGATTACAAATTCGAAACGGACGGGGTGGCGCTGGTGGGCGCGGGTGAAATTCCATTCACCGTGGCTTCGGGCGAACAGGTTCTGCTGGCGCGCGCGCAGGGACTGCCTGTGACGTATGTGGCGGCGTGGTATCAGCAGTATCCTGTTTCGGTGGTGGCGAAGAGCGAGACGGGTGTACTTATCCCGCAGGATCTGAAAGGGAAGAAGATCGGCTTGCCCGGTTTGTACGGTGCGAACTATATCGGTTTGCGCGCGCTGTTGAACGCGGGCAAGTTGACCGAAGCAGATGTGACGCTCGATGCGATCGGTTTCAATCAGGTCGAGACGATGGCAACAGGAGAACAGGATATTGTGGTCGGGTACACCGCGAATGAACCGATCCAGTTACGCTCGCGCGGCATCGCTGTGACCGAGATCCGTGTGGCGGATTATGCCCAACTTGCGGCGAACGGTTTGCTCGCAAGCGAAAAGGTGATCGCGGAGGAGCCCGAC
>JBFYRY010000149.1:0-10586 GCA_041302025.1 Chloroflexota bacterium
GTTCTTGTTTAGCGTTCAAAAGTAGAAAACCGTAAAGGGTCAAACATCTTGAAAAAGACAGGTCGAAAAACTCTTGTACGAGAAGAGCGGAAACCTGTAAGATGGACGTGATGAGAAAACGCAGGAAACACCCGCAACCTGATTCGAAGGACCAACGCATTGCTGAACTGGAGGAGCAACTGGCGCACGCACTGGCTACAATACAAAAACTTCAGCAGCAAGTGGAAGCGTTGCAGAACAAGGTGGAAGAATTGGAACGGGCTGGGAAGCGCCAGGCGACACCGTTTATGCGACGGCATTGGGTAGAGCAACCGAGACGGCCGGGACGCAAGCGCGGACAAGGCAAGTTTGTGCATCGGGAATTGCCGCAGGTGCATCAAATCCAGGAGACGAAGACCGCCCCACTTCAGGGTTGTCCAGAGTGTGGGGGTCAGTTGCGAGACATTCATCCCCATGAGCAATACGTGACCGATATTCCGGTGGTGGAAGTGAAAACCACTCGTTTTGTGACCTACAGTGGCTATTGTCGAGATTGCTGCAAACGAGTGCGCTCGCGCCACCCGGAGCAAACTTCGCAGGCGACGGGAGCGGCGGGCGTGATGGTTGGGCCGCGTGCCAAAGCCTTGGCGGCTGATCTCAAGCATCGTCTGGGTGTCTCGTATGGCAAGGTCAGTGAAGTGCTCAATGATGCCTTTGGACTGCAAGTCAGCCGCAGTGGCTGGTGTCAGGCGGATCAGAAGTTGGCAGACACTGCCCAGCCGGTGTATGCCGAACTGGTGGAAGCCATCCGACAATGCAGTGTGGTCAATGCGGATGAGACCGGCTGGCGGATTGGGACACTGGCAGCCTGGCTGTGGGTCTTCACGCACCAGGAAGTCACTGTGTATACCATCCGTGATAATCGCAGCAGTGACGCGGTCGTGGATATTCTGGGCGAGCAGTTTCAAGGTATCCTGACTTCGGATTGTTATCTGGCGTATGATGATCGCAAATTGAAGGAGTGGCTCAAGCAAAAGTGTATCGGTCATTTGCTGAAAGACCTGAAGGGCATGCAGGAAAGCAAGCAGGGACGAGCCTTGCACTTCGCCCGACAAGTCACACTGCTCCTGCAACAGGCGCTGGCCTTGAAACGAGAGAAAGCCAGTTTGGATCCTTTCACCTTCTTCCGACGGGCTAAAGCTTTGGAAGCGCGCTTGGATACGTTAATCGCTTCCAAACGGCGTCTGTCCGACCGCGACAATGCCCGCTTTGCCAAACGCTTGCGCAAGCACCGTCCGCATCTCCTGCGCTTTCTGTATGTCGATGATTTGGACGCCACCAACAACCTGGCAGAACGTATGTTGCGTCCGGCCGTCATTACCCGCAAAACCAACGGCTGTAACCGCAGTCGCAGCGGTGCCGCCACACATGCCATTTTGTCGAGTGTCCTGGTTACCTGTCATCAACATGCCATTCCAATCCTGGATTATCTGGTCCAGTTGCAACAATACGGCGCAACACCGCCATCCTTGCTCTCGGCCACTCCGCTTCAAGCGCATCTGCCTGCATCTTCTATCTCTGAACGCTAAACAAGTACTCGGAGAAGATACATCATCGATATTATTTCCCGGATGACGTACCGGATTGGACACACTGGTAAAATTCGGATATGACAAACATGTATTTCATCCAGTTGGTTGGCGTATTGCTCGTCATCATGGGAGGCATCGGTCTTTCGGCTTCGTCTTATCTGTTCGGGACTCCGCTTTCTCGTGAAGAAAAGAGAAGGCTTGGAGGAGACTGGAGTCGCAAAGGGAATGTTCATCGTCTGCCCTTCAATTTGGAGACCGTTGCTTCTGCCGCATTCCTGATCGGCGGGCTGGGCATTCTCGGTTGGACAAAATTCGATCTCTGCGCGTTCCTGTTGCATTGGATGCCGGGTCTTCCAGAAGCGATCAGGATTCTGCTCGCCTGCAAATAACCGATTTTGCCGGAATGGCTGTGGGTCACGCACCCCATGATATTGTTTCCCATTCGGAAAATGGAAGATGGACTTAAAACAAAGAACAGGCTCAATACAGCCTGTTCTTTGTATCAAATGACATTGCCAGCAACTTTTAGATCATGGAATTTATTTCTTGTCTTTTCCATGCTCGTCGCCAGAGTGGCCGTTGCTTTTCTCTTTGTTTTTCGCATCTTCTGACACGATCGAGCCCGGATTCGCTGATTCACCATCAAGCACGGTTTTGCGTAATTGCCCCCAGTTGGTAACCGTCACGCCATCGGGTAGTGTCAAGTTACTATAGTCACCACTTTTCTTGGCATACAAAATCTCCTCGCACAGACTGCCTGTTCCATCCAACTTGACCGCCATGAAACATGCCTGGGCAATTTCGCCAAACCCAAAACCATCTTCATGGAGACTTTGCAGTATATCGGGAGTCGTCCCCAGGTTCTCACAGAAGTAGTTGGCCATGATTTTGGCGATGGGATGATTGTCGCCTGCCGGCACCTCGCACGGATCGACCAGGAGCATGTATTCTTCGATCATTACACCCTGCCCCGCTATGGCTATGATCGTCACCGAACCATCCTCATTCAAGACAGCCAATCCTTTTGCCACAGCATCACTCACGCTCAACCTGACAGTCAGGGTTTCTCCAGTAGTCAGGTTGACAACGCATACAACGACGGGGTCTCCTGTGAAGCTGTCTGTTGTCGCTTCACAACTTTGTACCGTGCCTTCAATGACGGCCGTTTGCGCCGGAGATGCCGCCCCGACTGATATAGCAGGGATCGCCATCATCACCAGTACCAACACCCACCCAAGAACATATTTAACTTTTGACATATTTCTCCTCCGATGTAACATATATTTAGGATATTTCCCAAGGAGCCAGCCTTGGAAATCCATAGAGTTATCCTATGAATTACGACGCTGAGGAGGTCTTGAAGTTACTCTTGAAAGATGAAAAAAGGTTACATATCCCTGACTGCTGGTTGTATAGACCATAAGTTTGGGTCAAATTTTTCCTGCCACGTAATCCAGCACATCGATCTTTGTCAGGATACCGATTGGCTTGCTGTTCTCCACAACGATCAACGCAAGACCTGATTTGAGTGAAGGCATCGCCTCTTCGAGCGACGTTTCGGTTGGGAAGACCGCGCTGGCGTTTTGTACGAGCGGATCAATGAGTTCATTCTGACTGTGTTCGTGTTCCTCGATCATGTGATTGAGCAGATCCACTTCTTCGATCAGACCCACAAGCGAGCCATCGACACCGATCACAGGCATCTGCGAGATACCGTACTCGTGCATAACCGCAACCACCTTGCGGATCGGGTCGCCGAGTTTTGCCGTGTACAAAGTTTTGTCGGGCTTGGCGATCAAAAGATCGCCGAGGGCTGTCTCGCCGAACTCCATCGAGAGGAAGCCGAACTCGCGCATCCACTTGTCGTCATAAAATTTCGAGAGGTAGCGCGAACCAGAATCAGGGAGAATGACAACCGGGATACGTCCCGCTGGGAGTTTACGGCAATATTTCATTGCACCTGCCATGGCAGATCCGGATGAGCCGCCCGCAAAGATCCCCTCCTGCCGCACCAACTGCCGCGCCCACAAAAACGACTCGCGATCACCCGCACGTTCAATCGCATCGACAACGGTAATATCCATGGCGGAAGGCAAAAAATCTTCGCCAATGCCTTCCACTTTGTAGGTTTTAGGATACGCGCCTTCGGGGATCTTTCCTTTGTTCTGCCAGATCTCTGTGAGGATGGAACCTTCGATATCCACGCCAACGATCTTGATATTCGAATTTTTGGATTTGAGATACCGCCCGACGCCCGAGATCGTCCCGCCTGTGCCAATCCCGATGATGACATCGGTCACGCGTCCATCGGTCTGTTCCCACAACTCGGGACCGGTACTAATCTCATGCGTTTTCGGGTTATCTGGGTTGTGATATTGGTTTGCCAAAATTGCATTCGGGGTCTCGCGTGCGAACTTCTTTGCCACTTCGTAATACGAGCGCGGGTCATTGGGTTCGACAGCCGTCGGCGTAATGACGACTTTCGCCCCATAGGCACGCAATAACAAAATTTTTTCATTGCTCATCTTATCGGGCATGACGAAGATGGTATGGTATCCCTTAAGCGCCGCGGCAATGGCGAGACCTACACCTGTGTTGCCACTTGTCGCCTCGACGATGGTCCCGCCAGGCACAAGTTCCCCGCGCTTTTCGGCTTGCTCGATGATGAACGCCCCCACCCGATCCTTGACCGATCCCCCCGGATTCATGAATTCCAATTTTGCATACAGTGGAACCGGCAAATCCCTTGCAATCCTACCCAGCCGCACCAACGGCGTATTCCCCATTGCCCCAAGAATGCTATCAAACACCCGCTTTTGTCCGGAAACAGGTAAATTCATTCTCTCTCCTTTGGTTGGAATGGAGGTATTTTACCAGCACACTCAGGGTAGATTTTCTTCTTGACAGGGAAAAAAGAATCATACATAATGGTTCCAAAATGGAACCGGAAAGGAATTCTTGTGGTCACGATAACAATTAAAAACATTCCTGAACAAATCTATGAGCACATTAAAGCACAAGCCAAAAACAACCATCGCAGTATCAATGGCGAAATCCTATCCATTCTTGAGCAAGCAATTTCCCTGCCACCTATTGACGTAAGGGCAACACTGGAGCGGGCGCGCAAGGTACGGGAACTCACGGCAAACTATACAATTACCGCAGATGAAATTGAAAAGATGATCAATGAGGGTCGGGAATGATCGTTGCAGATACGAATTTGATTGTCTATTTATTTATAACCGGCGACCAGACGGCGCTGGCACAAAAAGTACTGGACAAAGATCCCCAATGGATCGTCCCGCCGCTCTGGCAAAGCGAGTTTCGGAATGTTCTTGCGGCGTATATCCGGCGAGGAATGGCTTTACAACAAGCCAAACGGATTATGAGCAATGCAATGCAAACTTTGGAGCATCGGCAAGTAGTACCCTCTGCTGAGGATATATTGGATTTGGTCGCAGAGAGTGGATGTACATCTTATGATTGTGAGTTCATTGCTCTTGCAATGCAGTTGGGCATCACCCTCGTCACAGCGGATAAACAATTGCTCAAGCAATTTCCGAATCTCGCATTATCTCTGGAAGACTTCACAAAGTAGAACAAATCCCGTCGAAATCGACTGGATTTGTCTTTAGTACACCGGCAGACTCTTGTCCACTTCCTCAGCCCAAGCATTGATTCCGCCTTTGAGGTTCTTCATCTTCTTGAAGCCAGCGCTGGAGAGGATCTCAATTGCACGCGCGGAACGGGAACCGCGTTTGCAGAAGACGATCATCTCCTCGGCAGAGTCCAATTCGGACATGCGCTGGGCGACCTCGCCGAGCGGGATGTTCTTCGCGCCTTTGATGGCGGCGATCTCCAATTCGTGAGGTTCACGCACATCGAGCAGGAGCAGGTTCGGGTCACGTTCGAGGCGGGCTTTTAATTCCTGTGCGGTGATGTCCCAGCCCGCGCCGGCGGACGTATCATCCGCATGATGACCGGGGACTCCACAAAATTCCTCGTAATCGATCAATTCCTTGATGTCTGCGTTCGGTCCACACACACGACATTTGGGGTTTTTCTTGAGCGTGACAAAATCAAAGCTCATATCGAGGGCGTTGTACAAAAGCAGTTTGCCAATCAGCGGCGTGCCAATGCCAAGCAAAACCTTGATGGCTTCGGTGGCTTGAAGCGTGCCAACCGTGCCGGGCAACACGCCCAGTACGCCGCCCTCCGCGCACGAAGGGACAAGTCCCGGTGGAGGCGGCTCAGGGAAGAGACACCGATAGCACGGACCTTCCTTGGCATAAAAGACACTCACCTGCCCATCGAAGCGGAAGATGGAACCGTAGATATTCGGCTTGCCGAGGAAGACGGCCACGTCGTTGGTGAGATAGCGGGTGGGAAAGTTGTCGGTGCCGTCGATAATGACATCGTAGTCCTTCGCAATGCGAAGCGCATTCTCGGAGGTATACGGCTCGTTGTAAATGTCAATCTGAATGTCGGGATTTAAATCTTGCAGACGGTCACGCGCACTTTCCACTTTGAGTTTATTCACCGTGGATGTGCCGTGAATGACCTGTCGTTGCAGGTTGGACGAGTCAACAATGTCGTAATCCACCAGCCCGATGCGACCGATGCCCGCCGCGGCGAGATAGAGCGCAACCGGCGAGCCAAGTCCACCGGTGCCGATGACAAGCGCGGAGGAGTTCTTGAGTTTGATCTGTCCCTGCAAGCCGACTTCGGGCATGAGCAGGTGACGCGAGTAACGCAGGATCTGTTCGTGTGAAAGTTCTTCGATCATGGGATTCCTTTTACTACAAAGGGCACAAAGTCCACGAAGGGGGAAAGACCCAAAGGTTTTCCTTTGTGACCTTAGTGTCCTTCGTGTTTGGAAAATTAGCCACCCGCAATGGACGGGATCAACATGATCTTGTCGCCGTCCTTGATGGGGGTTTCCACGCCCTGCAGGTCTTTAATATTGTTCTCGCCAACAAACAGGTTTACGAACGGGCGCAGTTCGCCAACCTCATTGAACAGATGCGGTTTGATGGCTGGAAATTGCGTTGTGAGGTCGTTCAAGGCCTCGAAAATTTTCGCGCCGCTGACGGTCACTTCGCTTTTGCCGCCGGTGTAGGTGCGTAATGGGGTTGGGATTCTCAGAGTGGTCATGGATTCTATTTTCTCTCTCGTTTCGTTATTTTATTAGCCACAGAGTACACAGAGACTTCCGAGAAATTCTCTTTTCTTCTCTGTGATCTCTGTGGCAAAATTTTTATATAAACAATTGTACATCCGCATCGGCGGCATATTCAAGGAAGGTTGCCGCGCCGCCGATCTCAGTCTGTGGAATGAAATCCTCCTTTTTGAAGCCAAAAACATCCATCGTCATCTGGCATCCGATCAGGCGTACCCCAAGATCGAGGCACGCTTCCCGCAATTCCTCGATGGTGGCGACGCCCTTGTTGTGAAAGGTCTGCTTCATCAAGTTGGTCGCCAGGCTTTCAAAGCCGGGGATACTCGCCATCAGCAGGTTTGGCATGGACCAGTTTATATTTTGGAAACCTTCCGATCCAAAGGGCATCTTCATCGGCATGGCTTGGTTGCCCAGCGGCGATACCAAGGCGTTGAGTTCAGGTTTGAGCAGAGTCAGTCCGTAAAAAGTAAAGAACATGCCCACTTCCCAGCCCATGGCGCCCGCCGCACTGGCAAGGATGAACGGTGGATACGCCCAATCCAGCGTCCCTTTGCTGGAGATCAAGGCAAGTCTCTTCGGGGCATTCGGGTCTGATTTAGACATGGTATTCTCCCGTAAACAGGTAAACATGTAAATAGGTAGACACGTGTGTACTTGTTTACCTGTCTCCTTGTCTACTATGATTTCTTCAAAAAGAAAATAAACGACTTGCCTTCCGTCGTCGAAAGCAATAACTCATTGCCGGTCTGCCTGCTCCACGCGGCGATATCCGGCGGCGAACCGGCATCGGTGGAGATCATCTTCAAGATCTGCTCGGACTGCAGTTCTTTGATTGCCTTGGTGGTTTTCACAATGGGCATCGGGCAAAGCAAGCCCGAGCAATCCAACAGCATATCCTCTTTAATTACTTCAACATCGTTCATTCTAGCTCTCCTCATTAATTTCGATTTGTTCTTCTTCATATTTGGTGCGATCTTCCATCAACCGCCACGAGCGGTGACTGACCACTTCGCCCACATCCACGCGCGTGATGATGTATGAGAAAAACGGTTGTGCCCATTCGCGGTCATATTCGGATGGGACGTTCGGGCAATCGGGATGGGAGTGAAAGACCCCGATCAGACTCAGCCCGAGGCTGTCTGCCGTTAATTCGGCTTTGAGATAATCCTCGGGCGTGATCAGGAACCGGTTATGCCTCGCCGCATCCTCCCGCGCGTTTGGCAACGCCAGTATTTCCCTGACTTTGCCTTCCTCCCCGAGCAGGAATCCCGCGCCCTCTTCGGGATACGCCTTCTGAACGTGATCGTTGATCCGTTCGATCAAATGATTGGAAACTGACAGCATTACTTTACCTCCCACAAGGATTTATCGCTCAAATATTTGTAGCCGGCATCCGGGAAAAGGGTAACCACTACACCCTGCTCCAACTGACTGGCTACACGTAATGCCGCGACTGCCGCCGCACCAGACGAGATCCCCACAAACAGACCTTCCTCCCGCGCCAGCCTTTTCACCATCTCATGCGCCGCCTCTGTCTGGACCTCAACCTGCTCATCCGCAAGAGACTCATCATAGATCCCCGGCTTGATCGCGGTGGGCATATGCTTGAGTCCCTCCAATCCGTGGAACGGCGCATCCGGCTGGAACGCGACAACCTTCACGTGCGGGAGTTGTTCCTTGAGATAGCGCCCCGTCCCCATCAATGTGCCGGACGTGCCCAGACCAGCCACGAAGTGAGTCACCTGCTCGTTGGTCTGGCAAAGGATCTCGGGACCGGTGGATTTGTAGTGAGCCTGCCAGTTGGCGGGGTTGTTGTATTGATTGGCGTACCAATACACATCCGGTTGCCCGGCGGCGAGTTCACGCGCCTTGAGAATCGCACCATCCGAGCCATCCAGCGGATCGGTCAGGATCAACTCTGCACCCAAAGCCTTGAGAATGGACATCCGCTCGGGGCTGGCATTGGCAGGGATGACGATGGTAACCAGAATTCCTAATGCCGCGCCGAAGGTGGCATACGAAATGCCCATATTGCCGGAAGTGGAGTCAAGCAGGCGTTTGCCGTTGCCGAGATCACCACTCGCCAGCGCAGTACGGATGATGTTGATGGCAGGCCTGTCCTTGACGGAGCCGCCCGGGTTGAACCATTCAGCTTTGGCAAAAACCCTCACAGACGGAGACAAGCCCCGGGTGAGTCGGCGAAGCGGGAGAAGCGGAGTATTCCCAACGAAAGAGGAAAGGTCCGTCCCGGAGTCCAAATCCGATTGAACGAATTTAAAGTCAAGTAATGTCATGGCTTCCTTCTTAAACAAAAAAACAGTCAACAGATAAATGAAAAGACGGCGAACAAACGCCACACGTTGCAAAGGTCTGCAAGCGGGGGTCGTCCAACCGTCTGATATCCGTTGACTGCGGAGTTTCTATCTCAGGCGGTGGCTACGAGCCCCGCCTTCTACACAAGCAATAGGTAAGTGTTTTCATGTTATTGAATAGATGTCGGCTATTTTACGAATCTTACCGATTTTGTCAATATAAATATTATCATCCCCCCGAGGCAGATGCCATCAGGATCACTCTGTCTTCATCCTTGAGACATGTTCCCATGCCGTCCAGATCGCGGATGTGCACACCATTGACGAAAATATTGAAGTGCCTGCGCAGGTTGCCGCTGGCGTCCAGCAAATGGAATTTCGCGGAAGGATATCGTTCGACGACACGGTCAATGATCTCCGCAACCGTCGCGCCGGGGACGGGGAACTCGCTTTGGTTATCGACATAAAATTTCATCACAGTGGGGAAACGAACGATCGCCATGCCAGCATTTTACTCCAGAGGGTTGCATTCGCCTGCGAAATTACTATAACGATTTTATCGAAAAAGGAGGCAGTCATGACGCAGTACAAGGTCATTGCAGGCACGTTCCATGTAAAAGGCTTTCAGCCAGATGGAGATTCGATCCGCTTTCAGGCAAATAACCCGGCGAACTGGGATTTCTTCACCTGGGAAACTCCAGCGGACAAAGCCGCTAAGAAGAAACAACTCCGTGTGGAGTCGATCGATGCGCTGGAGACTCACTACGAAGGGTATCACCAGTCGCGCCCGTTCGCGCTGGCGGCGCTCGAATCCCTGCTGGAAATGCTGGGGATCAAATCGGTCACGTACAGTCTGAGTCTGACTCAAATCGTGGATGCGGATGACGGCAAGCCCGGCTTTATCGCTTATGCCTCCGTGGACCGCTTCGGACGCCCCGTGAGTTATGTCTTTCCGAAATCGGCGAAACTCGCCGACGGCGCCGTGATGGACTCATCCACCCTGCCCATCGAAGATTCGCTCAATTTTCAACTCGCGCGCGAGGGACTGGTCTACCCCACCTTCTACACCACCACCGACCGTGTCTTCGCGGAAAAGATCCACGCGGTTGTGGCACGCGCCCGCAAGACGAAGCGCGGCATCTGGTCTATCGACAAAACACCGGATTTCACGTTGTGGGACATCCGCACCATGGAGGAGGATATCCTGCTCGTGCCCAAACTCTTCCGCCGTTTGGTCGGCTTCTTCGAAGGCTATGCCGATTTCAACAAACTTGGCGAGTACATGGCAAAGCAGAAGGACAACCTTGTCCTGTGGGATGGCACGAAGAAAAAGTCACTGGCAGATCTTATGAAGATCAGCGGGCGGCGAATCCAGATGAAAACTCCGGTGGAGGATATTTTGTTCAATCCAAAGTGAGTATGTACATAACTGTAGTTTCGCCAAAGATAGGCATGGAACCTTAAAAACTAACCGAAACGCGGCATATCCTGATTTACTCAGGGAAGCAAAAAGGCGAGAAGCCA
>JBFYRY010000001.1:0-51099 GCA_041302025.1 Chloroflexota bacterium
AAAGTTGAGTTTTTCGGTTTCGCCCGCCGGGGTGCGCCAGTCCACGTTGAAGTAGCGGATCGGGGTCACGGCGGCAACCCCCTCGGTCGATTCGATGCGGTCTCCGATATCGCTCCGCAATTTCACGCTGGAGGTCACGTAAATGTCCCCGCCAAGATAGGCATTGATCCACGTCCGCAGGTCACCCGCAAAAGACTCGGTCATTCCACGCACCATGATGACCATGGCAACGCCCACCATCAATGCCGCAACCGTCAGTGTGGTGCGGACGCGCGAACGCTGGATGTTGCGGCTTCCTAAATTGCCGCTGGCTCCATAAATGAGCTTCATCACCGGACGGGCAATAAATTCCCAAACTCCCACTGTGGCGGGGATCAACAGTGTTGCGCCGGTGAACAGTCCGAAAACGGTCATGCTCCCCAATCGAAATTGCACGTCATACGAGAAGGGATTGAGGATCAGCAGGTAAATGGAACCAGCCAGCATAAGCAAGCCGCCGATCCAACCGAAGCGGATGACCCAGCCTTCCTTCGATTTGCCGCGTACGCGCAGGGCCTCCATCGGTGAGATGCGACCTGCCTGCCACGCGGGGATGCCCGCCGCAAGGAAGGTGACGCCCACGCCGAGCCCAATGCTGAGCGTCATATCTGCCGGGGAGATCGCCACGGTGCCGATCTGCTGGTTGAGGATGATCTCCATTAAACGAGTCAGTCCGCGGGCGAGCACGATTCCCAGTCCCACGCCCAGGCCTGCTCCCAATACCCCAAGCATTGCCGCTTCGATGAAAACCTGTCCCGTGACCTGCCCGCGCGTCATGCCGATGGTGCGCAACATGCCAAATTCACGAGTACGTTCCACAACCGTCATGGCGAAGGCGTTGTAAATGAGAAATGCGCCGACAAACAGCGCAATGCCGCTCATGAAGTTCAAGCCGATCTGGTAATTCTGGAGCATTTGTGTCATGCGCTGGCCCTGCCCGGAGGGATAGGTTACTGAGTAGTCACGTCCCATTTCGGCTTGCAAGGCATCACGCAATGCCGCCAGTTCCTTTGTGGTCGGGTTCTGGTTGACCGGCACGATATCGATCTGGTCGATGTCGCTGCCGCGGTTGAACATCTGCTGGGCAGTCTCGAGCGGAATAATGCCGAAATTGCCGTTGTTGGTCTGTCCCGGTCCATCGCGCGAGACCAACCCGACCACTTTGAGTTCCTTCACGCCGTTGGGAGTAATGATCTCGATCAAGTCGCCGACAACGACCTTTTCATCCTCCGCAAAAGATTCCACCAACACCACTTCCCGAACTTCCGGGTCGTCAGATAGAAAACGTCCAGCGACCAGTTTGTAGTCGCGTATCAATTGTTCCTGTGCCGGTAAGATGCCGTGCAGTAGCAGTCCTCCGCTATTCGTGCCGAATAAGCCGATGTCGAGCGTATCGCTTTTGGTATCGTCTGCCAGGTCGGATTGTGCCTTCACGAAGGGACTGGCAACCTGAATGCCGTCAACTTTACTTACATCCTTCAAAGCGCGGATGGAGAACCCGGTTTCATCGGTGGCGGCGGAGGCTACTGTCAATTTTGCACGACCGGAGGTGCTTTCGAATAGTTTCGAGATCGAGCCAAGCGCCGCCTGGTTCGTGGAGCGGATCGCCAGCAAACCTGCCACACCGAGGATAATGCCGAACGCGCTGAGCAGAAATCGGAACGAGCGTGAGCGGATGGAACGGAATGTCAAGAGCCGTGTCAAGCGCATGTCATGACTCCAATTTTTCCATCGTGCCCATGATGCCGCGCAGGCGGTCGGTGAGCGGCATGTCGGATGCGGGCTTGTAGTCCTGCACGATCAAGCCGTCGCGTAAAAAGATGACACGGTCGGCGTAGGCGGCGGCTTTCGGGTCGTGTGTCACCACAATGACGGTTTGCTGGAGTTCCTGGCACGAGCGGCGCAGGAGTTCCATAATGGCGGTACCTGTTTTGGAGTCAAGGTTGCCCGTCGGTTCATCCGCAAGAAGGATGGCTGGTTCCGTTATCAAAGAGCGGGCAATGGCAACACGCTGCTGCTCGCCGCCGGAGAGTTGGTCCGGTTTGTGGTGACGGCGATCCTGCAGGCCAATCAAATCCAGTAGGCTATTCAAGCGGTCTTTATATTTTTTGGGGTTCTTTCCGTCAATGATGACCGGGAGCAAAATATTCTCTTCGGCGTTCAGAGTGGGGAGCAGGTTGAAGAACTGAAATACAAAGCCGACGTTGTGACGACGCGCGAGTGTGGCTTTGCGCTCGGATAGTTTCGCCAGGGATTGATCTGCCAGGAATATGTTTCCCTGTGATGGTGAATCCAGCCCGCCCAACAGATGGAGCAGTGTCGATTTTCCGCTTCCCGATGGTCCCATAATGGCGACAAACTCACCCTTCTCCACCTGAAAGTTCACCCCCGCCAAGGCATCAACAGTATGCTTTCCTAATTTATATTGCTTGCGGATCTCTTTTGCTTCCAAAACTGGCATGATGTTCTCCTACGATAGAAGTTCCAATATGGTAGTACGGATTGCAGGGCAGTATCCTGCCCCGTTGTTTTTTTGTCTTGTGAGAAGGCAGGATTCGAATACCACTCCACATTTATGCCGGCGCAGATACGTGAACAAACACTTCCCCGGTGTGGCCATTCACGGTGACGATGGTATCGTCTTTCAAGAGCATGGCGCCATCGGCAGAGACCACTGCCGGGATGTTGTACTCCCGCGCAACAATGGAACTGTGCGAGAGTAATCCGCCTGACTCAGAGACGACTGCACCTGCACGCGCGAAGAGCGGTGTCCAGCCCACATCAGAGTAGGGGATCACCAATACATCTCCCTGCTTGACCTTGGCGAAATCCTGAATGCCTCGAACCAAGACGACCCTGCCCGTGTAATGTCCAATGGATGTGGGAATGCCGATCAATTTTTCGAGCGATGGGTCCTGTACGGGAGGCGGCTCGTCGCCATAGATGGTCCGGGGCAGGGGAATATCCCGATACCGTTCGATCTCCGCCTTATGGTAGGCAACCAGTGCCCGGTAATCTGTTAGCGGCTCCTGGCTTTGGACCGCACTCTTGACCTGAATATCGCTCAAGTAGAACACATCCTGGGCATCATGCAACCAGCCGCGACGAACAAGAATTTTTCCCATTTCAAGGTAGTAGTACCGGAACAAACCATACCCGAACGTGTAAAGCGAACTGACCTGTTCGCGCAGGAAGCGGAAATCGCGCGCGCGGTGAAAAAGGGCGCGGGTGAACATTCCCATTTTGACTTCGGCGGCGTGGATCTTTCTCCCCTCTTCGGCGCGGGCAGGGAGAAAGTTGACGATCAATTTCAGTACAATCTCCGGTGCTTCCCGCCAGGGGGTGGCAGAGAAGTCGTTTCCACTATCGCTCAAATGACCGAAACGTTCGATAAAGGCGGCTACCCTCAACTGGAAGTCTTTCAACTCCTTGTCATCGAATTCCATGAAATCAGCATAGGTGGCTTTTCGAACCTTTTCCTGAAGCACAGGGTCTAAACCCATGAATTCCCGGTTCATGTCATACAAATAGGTCTTTGGATCGTATGTTTCAAGATCCGGATACCCCGCCATAAGATCGAAGTTGTTGAAGTCCATGCCCTTTTTCTTGAGCCGGTATTTCAACCCGGAATTGTACATACCCATGAGGATGGGTCCGACAATGTTGTAATATGCCACCTGCTGTACAACCTTGTATAACCGTTCTGTTTCAGCGACCAATTCTGCCTCTGGCAGGTTGCTGCATTCGCGGTAGTGGAACACATCCAATTGTTTGCGTAGATCAGCCAGTGCTCTGCCCATTGGTTTGGCAAAAAACCATTTTTCGACCCCAAAACGGACCATGCTCGGAAGCCGCAGCATCGTCCTGGCTGTCGGCTTCATGGCGGGCTTGGTGGCTCCGTCTGGAAGGACGTTCATCATCAATTCAACCGATTCGGCTGGCATGCCCACATCTTCGAACACTTTTCCCAGCACGCCCATGTTGAAATATGCCCGATAATAGAATGTCCTGGCAAGTTCCTCTGCTGTGGCGCGTGTCTCACCGATCATTTCCTTCATAAAACGCACCCACATGGTGCAGACCAGTGGCAGGTTGATCGATTCGATCAAGGGTTTGATAATGCCCGGGAGCATCTCTTTCGAAATATGGTTGGAATACACGTTACGCTGGTTCAGCGTGGTGATCACACGCGATTGCAGGAAGTAGACATCCTGCCCATCATATGCCCATTCCACATCCACATGTGCCTTGAACTTTTTACTGATCAGACGTGTCTTGTCCACCACTTCTGCAATGGCATTCAATGGGATCGCCGACTCCGCCTTGACGATCCAATTACCCCATTTATTAACCCAGCGGAGGGGAGTCACCCCGCCCTGGACGAGCGCATCGCCCAACCCCTGAACTGCTTCCACTACTACTTCATCTGCCCCAGTGACAGGATTCCTGCTCAATGCCACGCCCGAGGCTTCCGCCTGTACCATCTCTTGGATGATGACCGCCATTGAAAGTTGACGGACGGTCATCTGGTGCCGTTCGAAATATGCCATCACTGCCGGGGCTTGCGCCGACGACCACACCGACCAGATGGCTTGCAAGATGTTATCCACGCCGCGCACGTTGAGCACGGATTTGAATTGCCCCGCAAAGGAGCGGTCCACGCTGTCTTCGATGTTAGCCGAGGAGCGCACCGCGTACTTTTGATCGGGATCCAGCTTCTGGCTGAGTTCGAGGCGCAGTTCATCCACGAGTGAAACGTCATTGTCCAGATAGCGGTGGTAGGCTTTCCAGTCACATACCAATGCGGCGGGAACTCGAATGCCAATCTTTTGAAGCCTTTGCAGGTTCAATGCCTTGTTGCCTGCTGATGCGGACAGCCGGTGATTCCGAATCTCAATTAAGAGTCCCATGATCTATCCCCCATCCTTTTTTTCTTTGAAAAAACCCATGGCGCGCGCCATCTTTAACATACTACGTCCCATAGGCGTGACCTCCATGCCTTGTTGCATATCTACAGTGCCCTCCCTGCGCGACTGGAGGTATCGTTTGATTTCAGGGACAAGGGCGATGATAAAAGCCAGATTGACCGCAACGCCATATAGAGCATAGATCGGATCCCCGGTCCTGATCCATAGCCAGGGGATCATGAGGAGTGTCCAGCCGACATAGGCAAAGAAGATGTCGCGCATCACGGCAAACCCAAGGAACATGCCCAGGAGATTCGATACGAGAGTGCCGAGCCAGTCGACGGCGAGAAAGCCGCCCAAGGTGGGTGACATCCCTCCACCGCCTTTGAAGCGGTAATAAACTGGCCAGTTATGACCAACAACGGCAAAGAAACCAACAACCAGATGATAGTATTGATCGGGAAAAAGGAGTTTGACTGCAAGGACGGGAAAAAAAGCTTTGAGGATATCGAGAAGCCCGATGGTACAACCCACACGCGGTCCGAGTTTTATTGCGGCAGTGGTCGCCCCCACAGTTAATAGTTTCGCATTCCCCTCACTTCCATCTGGGTTTGGGAGTTTTACATCTTCCAAGTCGACATTGGGCGATAAAAGACGGGTGACGATCCGCGAGAAGGAGATTGCCCCCAGGAGATAACCTGCCAATGCACAAAGAATTAAAATTCCAGTATTCATTTTTTCTCTCCACTATGACTAAATCTCTTATATATGACGGGATCATGCGGATTTGGTTAAGAGATTATAGTGGAATATCCTTGCCCGGAGGTTGCGCATTTACTTGACAATATTTGTGCATCTGTCTCAGCGTGCTCCGCAGTTTGTTTGGATTTTTCGGGTCAATTTCCCCTCCGCAGCGGTGCTGTCTTCACAACCCTGATGCACCGGCTTCGTATGTATCCATGAAGTATGACCAGGGAATGTAGGCTCAAAGACTTGGTAATTGCCGCACAAAATCAGAACCGCCTGTCAACGACAGGCGGTTCTGATTTTGTTGCCCCATGAATGTCTTTTATTTGACCCCGCTCCAGTTCCTCTTCCATTCATAATCCCACACAGTGGTCAGGTGTTGAAAGCCGTGTTTTTCGACGATAGGCTTGCTCGTCGGTCCCGTCTCGACCACGGCAAACGCGTAGCCGCGTTCACGGATCTCTTTGAGACGTTTGTGTAGCAGGCTGGTGTACAGTCCGCGTTCCCGATATTCAGCCAGGGTCGTGCCGCCAAACAGTGTCGCAAAATTCCTGCCGGGGAAATAGGTCCAGGCGATCGAAGCAGGCTTCCCGTCCACGTAAGCCGCGTACATGCTCAAATAGCCGGGGATCTGCAAGTGCAATCCCATCCGCTCATAGACCCAGTCATTGTGACCGCCGTAGACGCCGTTCAAAACGTGGACGATGTCCCGGAGTCCATCCCGGTTCGTGATGCGGCGGATGTCAAAGCCGGACGCTTCAAATTCCGATGCCGGAGCCTGATTCACATCGAGCACCATCACCGCCGCTGGATCGTTATCTCCGATAAAACCGTTCGCGAGCAGGGCTCTGCTTAAAGTGGGCAGGCAGTCGTGCTCATACACCTTCCATGTGAAAGGTTGTTGCAACGGAGCCAGGTACTCCACTTCACGGTCCACCACACGCTCCAGCCTTGTACAATCCGCAAACGTGAACGAGACAAAATTAATGCCCGGGGCCTTGCGGATAAAGCGCACCACATCGTTTGTAATTTCCTTGCGCGCTTCGGGGTAATTCACATGAAGCCGCAGGTCTTTGTCGTAACTGATCAACAAACCGTTCTTAGTCATGATATTTCTCCTGCCCCACCCGTCACTCCGTGACGCCCTCCCCAAATTCCGAAGGAATTTGGGGAGGGCAGGGGAGGGGTCAATCTGCCGCCACTGACTCAGGCTCTTTATCCAATTCCTTGAGCCCGAGGGCTTCGGCGAAGCCATACTGTGTTTCCAATTCATGCCGGAACTGTTGCGTATACAGGCGATAGTAATGCCCGTTCATTTTCAACAGTTCTGCGTGCGTGCCTTGTTCGGCGATCTTTCCATTCTCGATCACGATGATACGGTTCGCGCGCCGAATCGTTGAAAGGCGGTGCGCGATGACGAACGATGTGCGTCCCTGCATCAACGCTTCCATGCCTCTTTGAATCAACGCCTCGGTCAACGTGTCCACGCTGGAGGTGGCTTCATCCATGATGAACAGTTCCGGGCGGGCAAGCACGGCTCTTGCGAGACTGATCAACTGCTTCTGCCCAACAGACAGCAGGTTGCCGCCTTCACCCACGTTCTGATCGTAGCCCTTTTCGAGGGTCACAATAAAATCATGCGCACCCGCGATCTTTGCGGCTTCGATGACGTCCGCTTCGCTGGCGTTCAGCCGTCCGTAGCGGATGTTGTCCTGCACACTGCCCGAGAACAGATGCGGCGTCTGTAACACGATACCGATCTTGTTGTGAATGGACTCGAGCTTGTAATCCATGTAATCATGTCCGTTGATCCGTATCGATCCGCTTCTTGGCTCGTAGAAGCGGCAGAGCAGATTCACGATCGTGGACTTGCCGCCGCCGGTCGGTCCGACTAGAGCGATCATTTCGCCAGGTTTGACTTTGAGCGTGAAGTCGGTCAGGACGGGCTTGCGGTCTTCGTAGTAGAAGTCCACGTGATCGAATTCGATCTCACCCATCAGGGTCTTTGCCTCGATGGCATCGGGTCTATCGTGGACCTCAGCCGGGGTGTCTGCCAGCTTGAAAATTCTCTCAGCCGAGGCAATGGAGTGCTGCATTTCTGCATAGACACGCGCCAGGTCCTGGATGGGCCACATCATGAAGGTCAGGTATGAGACAAAGGCTTGAATGCCGCCGATGGTCATCAGACCGATCTGTACCTGTGTGCCTCCGTAGCCCACGATGAAGCCGAGCGCCACTGCCGCGATGATCTGCACGGTGGGGAGGAAGAGCGCCGAGAGCCATGCCGCGCGATATGCCGAGCGGTACATGGTTGAGGTCAACTGCTGGAACTCTTTGGTGTTCTCGTCCTCGCGCAGTAATGCTTTGACCACGCGCACGCCCTGGAAGTTCTCATTGAAGGCGCCGGTGATCTTTGAATTTGTGCGGCGGGTGACACGGTACTCAACAAGTATTCGCTTGCGGAACTGCACCGCGATGTAAAGCATCAACGGGATGACCGTGAACACGATCAGCGCCAGCCGCCAATTGATGATCGCCATGAACGTGACCGACGTGATGATGTTCATCACCGCCCAGGTCGTGTCTACCACGCCCCAGGTCAACAGGTCAGCCACACGCCCAGTATCGGACGTCACGCGTGCGATCAAGCGTCCCACCGCGTTCTGTGCATAATACGAAAGCGACAGGTCTTGCAGGTGGTTGAACAGCATCTTGCGCAGGTCATATTGCACGCGCTCGCCCAGCACGCCCGCCAGGTAAATGAATGTGAATACAAACGCTGATTGCATCACCTGAAACACGCCATAGATCACAGCAAGTTGCATGACCCGTTCTTTGTCGCCCAGTACGATGCCCGTATCCACGATCTGCTTGTTGAGGTACGTGAAATAGGCATCGAGACTGGATGTCAGCGCGATGGTGATGAGAAAGCCCAACACCCACTTCCAGTGCGGTTTGAGCAGGGTCAGGATGCGCCTGAACACCGGCGCGGTCAACTGCGATGTATGTTCTTCTTCTTCTAGTTCGATAAGTTCGTTGTCAGCCATGGTTTATTCTCCGAAGAATTATGAATTTCTCTTTCCAACTCTTCATCAATCCTCGTCTGGATATCGTATATCTTCCTATACATACCGCCGGGTTGTGCTAATAAATCTTCATGCGTTCCGACTTGAATGACTTCACCTTTATCCATCACAAGGATCAGGTCGGCGACCATCACAGACTGGATGCGGTGCGCAATGATGAAGGTCGTGCGGTTTTCCATGAGTTCGTTCAGCGCGTCACGGATCTCCGCTTCGGTTTCGGTGTCCACGGACGAGGTTGAGTCATCCAGGATCAGGATGCGCGGATTCTTCAACAGTGTACGCGCAATCGTCACACGTTGCTTCTGTCCGCCGGAGAGTGTCACACCTTTCTCGCCGACCAGTGTGTTGTAGCCATCCGGGAAACCAAGTATCACATCATGCACGGCGGCGGCTTTGGCGGCGCGTTCCACTTCTTCATCAGATACGTCCCGACCGACACCATACGTGATGTTCTCGCGGATCGAGCGGCTGAACAGGAACGGTTCCTGCTCCACGATACCGATCTGCCTGCGCAGGAACTCACGTGAGTACTCCTTCAACTCCACGCCGTCCAGCAGGATGCGTCCACCGGTGTACTCGTGGAACCTCGGCAGGAGGTTGACCAGTGAGGTCTTGCCCGAGCCTGTGGAACCAAGCAAAGCAATCGCCTGACCCGGTTTGACGTGGAACGAGATGTTCTTCAACGCGTCCGATTTGCCATCCGAGTACATGAACGAGACATTCTCAAATACCAGATCGCCTCTGGCTGGACCTGTCGGCTGGTGCGTCCCATCGTGGAGCGGTTCGCGCGCCTGCTTGACCACTTCCATCAAGCGACCATACGACACCATGCCCGTTGACGCCGAGACGATGATGCGTCCCAGGTTGCGGATGGGCCAGATCAACCACACCACCAGACCGACATAAGCGATGTACATACCGACCGTGATCTCGCCGTCGATTGCCATATTGGCGGCATAAACAAAGCCAAACAACATCTGTAAGCCCAGCACAATATCCGAGAGCGGCCAGAATAGGGAGTGCATGAGAAGCAATATCTTGCCTTTCAGGTACTTGCCCCAGTTGTCCTTTTCGAACTTGTTCTTTTCGTAGTCCTGCCGGGCAAAGGCTTTGACCACGCGCACTCCGGTCAGGTTTTCCTGCAGGGTGGTGGAGAGCACTGCCTCCTGTGCCTGATACTCCTCGTATGCCTTGGTCACTTTCTTGAAGAACCACAGTGACACCCACAGCATGAATGGGATCACAACCACAGAGACCAGCCCAAGTTCCACATTCAGGTTCAGGATCGCGATGAAGTTGATCACAAACAGCAGGATGATGCGTCCCATGCCGATACCTTGCTCGCTGAAGAAGCGCCGCAGGGCGTCCACGTCCGAGGTGACGCGTTCGATCAAGTCGCCGGTTGGGGTGGTGGCGTGATAGGAGAAACTCAAACGCTGGATATGGTCGAAGAGAAAATCTCTCAGCCGCCGCGTGATTCCCTCGGCTGTGTAGGCAGCCAAACGTCCCGAAAGGAACGAGAAGGCTCCCTCAAAGAGGGCGAGTCCCACGAATCCGGCACCGATCCAGATGAAGGTCTGCGTCAGGCTGTTTCCAATGTATTTACCCTGGGTCAGCACGTCATCTACAAAGAAGCGCAGGAGCAGGTAGGTGAAGGTTTTTGCCAGCGCAGAAACAGCCAACGCGGCAGTCGCACCAAGGTATGGCATACGGTAATCCACCATCATTTTCCACAAGCCTTTCAGGCGGTTCACGTCGAGGGCGTTGCGGAAGTCGAAGGTCATGGCGGGTTCAAAGGTCGGTTGTGCGGTGGTCATGATGTATTCTCCAAAAACTTAAACAAAAAGGCTGCGGCGGGTGCGCCACAGCCTGAAACGACAGGACAGGTTTCGACCTAACGGTCAACAGGCGCACTACGAGAAGGCAAACCAGCATCAGGGCTGGAAAACAGTTTGACGGTGTAGACCAACATGCTCATGCAGTGCGCTCCTTTCCTTGAAATTGAAATGCGACATTAATCTCGCATTTATGTTTCGAGTTTACCCCGTGCCCGCCGGATATGTCAAGGCTTATAATGAACCTATGATACGAACATGGAAGATCACAGACACGGAACCGGAGGAAACTCACTTCAACGACAATTCATCACTGGATTCGATCACGCGGCAACTGCCGGATGGCTACTACTCGACGTTTCGCACCTACGACAACTGCACGCGTGTCATTGGACTCTCTGCCCATCTGCGCCGCCTGCCGGATGTGGACGCATCCTCTCTACGCCGACAGTTGATTCCGTTACTCGAGCCGTATCGCCCCGGGGAGGCGCGCGTCCGCGTAACGTTGACGAAGCCGGGCGGACTCTACATCTCCATCGAACCGCTCAAACTGCTTCCGCGTGAAGTGTATGAGAACGGCGTCCGCACCGAAACCACAGACGTTCACCGCGACGACCCGCGGACCAAATCCACGGCGTTCATTGCCAAAAGTGAAGACGAGCGTAAACATATTGCCCAGGCGGGAATCTTCGAAGCCTTGCTGGTGAAGAATGGACGGATACTGGAAGGGATGACGAGTAACTTCTTCTATATCGTGGAGCGGGATGATATCCCGCCCTACCTTTGCACTGCCCGCAACAACATCCTGCTTGGTGTTACGCGCACCATGGTCATCCGCGCGGCGCGGGGCAGGGGAGTGGAGGTGAGATACCGCCCCTTGAAACTGGACCAGCTTCCGGCTGTGAAAGAGGCGTTCATCACGTCCAGTTCACGCGGCATCGTACCGGTCATCCAGATCGACGGTGTGAAAGTGGGGAGGGGGAGAGTCGGTCCGATGACAAAGTTGCTCATGAAGGCATATGAAGAATATGTGTTGAGCCACGCGGAGGAGATTTAGGTGACAGTCACTTTCAAAGTGACTGTCACCTTTTTCTTATACATGCTGAGTGAGATTGTGGATCCACTTGCGCGAACGGTAGCGCCATATCCCCAGGAACCATTTTGCCGCTTCCTCAGACATGGCGCACAGATAGACGAAGTATACGGGGAGATGCCAGACGTTCGCGCCGAGATACGCCATCGGCACGCCGACGATCCAGATGATGATGCCGTCGAGGAAAAGCGAGAAGCGCGTATCACCGCCGGCGCGCAGTATGCCGACCACGATGGTCATGTTGTTGACGCGCATCCATAAAACGAACGCAATGACCGTGATGACCCGGCTCGCGTTCTCGATTACTTCGGGGGAAACGTTGTACAGCGAGAGGATCGGCGCCTTCACCAATTGCAAGAGCAGACCGGTCAGCAAGCCGCCGACCATTCCCAGCCCCAGCGAACGACCCGCATAAAGAAAAGCCTCTTCGTTTTTGTCCGCGCCGATGCGATTGCCGACCAGCACCGATGTGGCATTCGAGATGCCGATGAAAAGCACAAACGCCAGTTGTTCGACCGTCCCGACGATGCTCATGGCGGCAAACGATGCAGTTCCCATGCGCCCGTAGATGGAGTTATAGGTGGTAATGCCGAGTGCCCAGAGCAGTTCATTGACCATAACGGGCAACATGGGCTTCATGACCTTGCTGATGAACGACAGGTTGTAATCGGTCAGTTCGCGCAGGGAGGCAGCAACGGGCGTCTTCCAGATGTACACATAGGAAACAAGCGCGAAGCACTCCAGCGCGCGCGCAATGACAGCCGCCACCGCCGCGCCTTGGATGCCCATCTCCGGTAAACCGAACTTCCCGAAAATCAGGGCGTAGGAGAAGACAGTGCTGATAATCAACGCGACAACACTGATGCCTGTCGGTATTTTGACAATGCCCGTGGACCTCATCACAAATCCATAGCTAACCGTAATGGCAAGGAAGAGAAATGTCCACGAAAAGATTCGGACGTAATCGACGCCCAATTCGATAACCGCCGCATCCCTGGTGTAGATGCTGAGGATCGGCGCCGGGATGGTTTGTGCCAGAGTGAAGAAGACCAGACTGGTAAGGATGGTGAACATCATGCACAAACCCAGCACGCGCCGCAGGTTGGGCACATCGTGCCGCCCCCAGAACTGCGCCGTGAACATCGCCGCTCCGCTGATAATGCCGAAGTGGACGAGGTTCAACAGGAAGGCGATCTGCCCGGCAAACCCCACCGCCGCCACGGAGGTCTCTCCCTTTTGCCCGACGAGCATCACACTCACCATGTTCAACCCGGCGAACGTGAATTGCTGGATGATGATGGGGATGGCGATCTTGCGCACTTCTGCAAAGTATTCAGGGTCGCGGTAGTAGTCAATTGCCTTGCGAAACAGGTTCACTTTTCCTCCGAAGAGAGGTGATTATAAGCGGGTGCAAGATGCTTGTGTCAATCTTTATCTGGAGACAAAAGGAGCCTTATCGATATTGGCGATAAGTATTATTATCATTGACTACACAAATGCGAATATGACGGCTCAATAATTTGAAAAAAATGTTCGTCATGCTCAATCCATGTGGCAAAGGGATTGTAAATTTAGGTTTGGGGTAAAACTATATTGACGTCCAGCCTCCCCGAGTGTATAGTCGAAATATAAGCTCAGACAACATAAATCGAGATTGGAGTAACGGGCATGGTGGCGTATTTCTTTGGCGGGGACTGGCAGGAAGGGATATGGGGAGATTTATTGCAATTGAGAAATTCAGTGTCTTTTCTAAAAATCCAATAGGTAACTTTATGGACACACAAACCAATATCGAACCGGATGCAGTGCTGCGCGAATGGCGGACGAAGATCCTGAACGTTTTTCTTACGATCGTAGCTGTCGCAGCTGGTGTGATGACCATTGTTAGTATCGTGGATGCAATTTCCCGTCCGGATCAATGGCCCGCCGTGATTGTTTTCTCCCTTTTAGAAGTGGCATTGATCATCCTGGCAGTCTTCCGACGTATCGATTACAGGATTCGGGCGTGGGGTGTCCTGATCGTGCCGTACGCGGTGGGAGTGACTGCCCTGGCATCCAATGGTTTGGGCAGTAGTGGACGTATCTATTTGGTGGCAGTCCCTATTGGGGCACTGATATTGATCAGCGCCCGGGCTGGGATGCTAACGTCATTGGTCAGCATCCTTACGGTGATCACCTTTACCTTTCTGGCGAGCCGTGGAGTGTTGAACGATTGGCTGATTAGTGACCGGAACTCATTGCTCGTGGCAGATTGGCTGGCGGAGTTGTCAGACACCGCCATTCTCCTTTCGGTCGTCATGGCACTCCTGATTATGTTCTATCGTTTTCAGGAGGGTTTGATCGCCAGGGAACGTAACACACACTCGAGGTTAATAGAGGCGCAGACACTTCTTGAAGAACAGAACGCAACACTTGAACAAAAGATAGATGAACGTACACAGGAATTGCAGTCTTCCAATCATAGTCTGGAGCAACGCAATGCCGCGCTGGCCATCCTCAACAGCGTGAGTGAAGCAATGACGGAAACGCTCGACCTGAAAACGATCATGCGTCTCGTTGGTGATAAGATGCGCGAGATCTTCAACGCGGATTCGTCCATGATCATGCTGTTGGATCGTCAAACCAATATGATCCACGTTCCGTATGAATATGACAGGAACGAAGGAGGATATATCGATTACGTTGAGCCTTTTCCGCTTGGGACAGGTCTCTCCTCCAGGGTCATCACCACAGGTCAGCCATTAATGGCGGGCACACTCGAAGAAGAGATCGCCAACGGTGCTTATTTTCCACCGGAAATTATCGATCAGGGAAAAGGTTTTTACAGCGAGTCATGGCTCGGGGTGCCGATCATGTCAAGCGACCAGGTGCTGGGTTTGATTGCTTTGGCAGATGGCGGTCCGCATAAGTTTAATCAGAACCACATGCGGCTTCTACAGACCCTTTCATCCAATCTGGGAACGGCGATCGAGAACGCGCGTCTGTTTTCCGAAGCACAGCGCCTGCTCAACGAGATGGAGCAGCGCAATCGGGAGTTATCCATCATCAACAACATCCAACAGGGACTGGCATCCAAACTCGATGTTCAGTCCATGATCGAGTTGTTCGGGGATGAGCTCACGCACATCTTTCCTCCTGCTGAACGAAAAGCGAATAATTACTCGATCTATATCGCGCTATACGATCCGCAGACAAACATCATTGAATTCCCGTACCTGATCGATGGTGAAGGCACACGCTTTTCCGAACCTCCCACCGAACTGGGACCGGGGCTGACTTCAGAGGTAATTCGTTCAGGGCAGCCGCTTGTATTGAAAAATGTGGAGGAACAGACTGCCCATGGTGTGATCATGTTCACACATAACAAAGTCTATATTGGCTCTCAATCCTGGCTGGGGGTGCCTATCAAAAGCGGTGACCAGGTGGTCGGCGTGATTTCTTTGCAGGACCGGCGCACGGATTTATTCGCTGAATCAGATGTCCGCTTGTTGAATACGCTGGCATACAGCCTGGGAGTAGCATTGGAAAATGCCCGACTCTTTAGTGAGACGCAACAACGCGCCGCCGAACTTGCCACGGTGAATACCGTCAGTTCCGCTCTTGTTCGTGAGCTCGATGTGGATGCCTTGATCCATCTGGTTGGCGAACAGGTCCGTTCCATCTTCAAAACAGATATCGTGTATGTTGCTTTGCTGGATCGGGAAAGCAACCTGATTCATTTTCCGTATCAGTACGGAGAGGATCTCAAGCCCCTGCAGTTTGGACAGGGGGTTACTTCCAGGATTATTGAAAGCGGACTGCCCTTGCTCGTGAATGAGGATATGGATCGTCAACGCGAGCAAATGGAAACAACCCTGGTCGGCAGGCGTGCACTTTCATATCTTGGTGTGCCGATCTTTGTTGGCGGGGAAGCGATCGGCGTGGTCAGTGTACAAAGCACCACGCAGGAAGGCATCTTCAGGGAGAATGATCAGCATCTGCTGGCAACGATCGCAGCGAACGTTGGCATCGCTTTGCAGAATGCCCGTCTCTTTGAAGAGGTCAAACGGCATGAGCAGGATGCCCGTGAAGCCGCAGAAAAGCTGCGCTTGATCTTTGAGAACGCCTTCGATGGAATTGATATCTATGAGGAGATCCCGAGCACAGGGAAACGCATCCTGGTGGACTGTAATGATCGCTATTGCGAACTGGCAGGTCGAAGCCGGGAAGAATTGATGTCGGTCGAAAACACCACGGTCTTTCAACGCTCCATCGTGAATCCCTGGGAAGAGTCAGGGCGGGAATCGGTCTTGGAAGGAAGAGCCTTTTCGGGAGTCTTTTCATGGATCCGACCTGACGGAAAAGAGAATATCATCGAGTACAACGCTGCGCCGACCAAAGTGGGAGAGCGCTACTTTACCATCGGGCTCGATCGCGACGTTACCGAACGCATGCGCGTGGAAAACGAGTTGCGTGAGTCCAATGAGAAGCTGCGTCTGATCTTTGAGAATGCTTTCGATGGTATCAGCATCTACGAGGAATTGCCCGCCAAGAACAAACGTATCCTGTTGGAGTGCAATGAACGTTATTGCGAGATGGCGGGGCGAACCAAGGAGGAACTGCTGTCCATCCACGATACCCGCGCCATACAGCGTGATCTGGGAGTCGACACGGAACGGTTCGGCTGGGAACCGATCACAGCAGGAAAGGCATTCTCGGGTGTTTTCGCATGGGATCGCCCTGACGGCAAAGAAAACATCATCGAATATAATGCTGCCCCGACCAAAGTGGGAGAACGCTATTTCACCATCGGCTTGGACCGGGATGTCACAGAGCGCAGGCGAGCCCAGGCAGAATTGCGCCAGGCGAAGGAAATGGCGGAGGCAGCCACCCAGGCAAAAAGCGCTTTCCTTGCCAACATGAGCCATGAATTGCGTACGCCGCTCAACGCCATCATTGGTTTCACTCGCATCGTTCGACGCAAAGCGGAGGGTGTATTACCTGGCAAACAAACCGAGAACCTCGATAAGGTACTCACCAGTGCCGGCCACTTACTCAACCTCATCAACACCGTGTTGGATATTGCCAAGATCGAAGCCGGTCGCATGGATGTCATCGCCGCCAATTTCCGCGTCGCTGCACTCATTGACCTGTGTGCCAATACAGCTCAACCTCTCCTGCGTCCCACAGTCACGCTTGAAAAACAAGTGGAGGAAAGCCCTACGCATATCTGTTCGGATCAGGACAAGATCCGGCAGATCGTTCTCAACCTTCTGAGCAACGCCGCCAAGTTTACTCACGAAGGAAGGATTATCCTCGCAACGAAGCAGGATGGAGAGCGTCTGCGTATCTCCGTTTCCGATACCGGTATTGGCATCAGCGAAGAAGCTTTGCCGCGCATCTTCAGGGAATTTCAACAGGCAGATACAAGTACCACGCGTCAATATGGCGGCACCGGGTTGGGACTTTCCATCAGCCGCAATCTGGCACGTTTACTCGGCGGAGACATAACCGTTGAAAGCGAGTTGGGAAAAGGGTCGACGTTCACGCTGGTCATCCCCATTCAATATCACAGTAAATCACTGCCGCCTGTGGAGGAGACTCCCCGCGTCATCCCGGACCGTGAGCCTGCTCCCGTTCAAACACCCGCTCCTCAGCCCGAACCCGTTTCTACAAAAAAACGCATCCTCGTCATTGACGATGACCCGGACGCGGTCTATCTGCTACAGGAGAATCTCAACCAAAACGAATTCGAGATCATTGGCAGGCTCAACGGACAGGAGGGGTTACGCGCGGCACGCGAACAAGGACCTCATGCCATCCTGCTGGATATCGTCATGCCCGGCACGGATGGCTGGCAGGTGCTCCATGACCTCAAAGCGGATCCGGTTACATGCAATATCCCGGTCATCTTATTGACCATCGTCGATAACAAACCACTGGGATTTCAACTCGGTGCCGCAGCGTATTTACTCAAGCCGCTTGATGCGGCGGAAGTGCGGAATGCGCTCCATCATCTCATTAGCTCAAGCGATCATATGCCAAAACAAGTCCTTGTGATCGATGATGATCCCAATGTACTCGACATGGTACGCCAGTCGTTGCCGGAATCCGACTTCAATCTGGAGTCCGCCTTGGATGGAGAGGCAGGTCTTCGGGCGATCGAGGCGAAGCGCCCCGATATCCTTCTGCTCGATCTGCTCATGCCACGCATGGACGGATTCGAGGTCATCGAACGTCTGCGGGACGATCCTAAAACGCATGACATGCCGATCATCGTCATCAGTGCCAAGGAATTGACTGCGGCAGAATCGGAACATTTGAAAAAGACAGTATCGCTTGTCATGAGCAAACAGGGGTTTGAGGGTGAAAAACTGGTGGATGAAATGAAGGCTGTGTTGAACAGGCTTGTATATGAAACGCCGCGCCGATGAGAGGATGCACATGAAAACCATATTGATCGTCGAAGACATTGACCTGAACATCGACCTGCTCACACAGCTCCTGGAGGACGACTACCGCCTGCTCATTGCAAAGGATGGCGCCCAGGGAGTTGCGCTCACGGAGCAAGACAAACCAGACCTTGTGCTTATGGATATTTCCTTGCCAGTCATGGATGGCTACGAAGCCACGCGCACCATCCGCAAGATGTTTCCATCGTTACCCATCATTGGACTATCCGCACATGCCATGCAGGGCGATGCCGAAAGAGCCAAAGTTGCGGGATGCACCGACTATCTCACCAAACCGGTGGATGAAGACAAACTGTTCAACATGCTAAAGCAGTATCTTGGGTGATACCATGGCAACTTCAAAAATTCTCATTGTCGATGACGAACCCTTCAACGTGGATTATCTTGAGCAGGAGCTTGAGGAATTAAATTACGAGACCGTCTCTGCCAGTAACGGACAGGAAGCGCTCAATCGAGTAAAGACTGAATTACCCGATCTAGTTTTGCTTGATATCATGATGCCGGTTATGGACGGATTTGAAGTGCTTTCGCATCTCAAAGCGAACCCGTCCACGCGGGACATTCCAGTGATCGTCATTTCAGCGAACAGCGATTTACAAAGCGTGGTGCATGGCATCGAATTAGGCGCGGAAGATTATTTGCCAAAGCCTTTTGAACCGGCGCTGTTACATGCACGTATTTTGTCCAGCCTGGAAAAGAAACGCCTGCGCGATGTGGAGCAACTTTATTTGAAGGGTCTCGAACATGAAATGGATATTGCCCGCAATATCCAAAAGGGATTCCTGCCTTCCCGGCTCCCCAACGCGCTTGGCTGGGAGATCGCCGAGTATTTCAAAGCCGCAAAGGAAGTTGCCGGTGATTTTTACGATGCATTTTTGCTGCCGGAGGGGGACCTCGTCTGCGTCGTTGGGGATGTCTGCGACAAAGGTGTGGGAGCGGCGCTGTTCATGACCCTGTTCCGCAGTTTGATCCGGGTCACATGCACATCCGGTGTTTTTTCCAGTGGGGCAGGGGGGAATACACTTGCGCCCGGAGAACGTTTACAGCATGTTGTCTCTTTTACCAATAATTATATTGTTGAGACCCATGGTGACGCTAATATGTTCGCCACTCTTTTTGTCGGCATCTTTGATCAGAAACAGGGCAGGTTGACGTACGTCAATTGTGGGAACGAATCCCCGCTTTTATTCCAATGCGGAGAGGTGGTAAAAACGCTCAAACCAACTGGTCCTGTGGTGGGGATCTTTTCCGATCCTGATTTTCGCGTGGAGGAGATCGAAATCAAAATAGGCGACCTGCTTGTGATCTACACGGATGGAATCCCCGATGCCCGGGATGAAAAGAACGATTCCTTCGGCCACGAGCGTCTGCTCCACTTGGGGAAGGGGAGTACTGGTATGAAATCCAAATTGGTTATTGAAAACATCGTAGATCAATTACGACAATTCACGGGTGTCACCGATCAATTCGATGATATTACTTTGATGGCAGTGAAACGGTGTTTGTAAATCCATCATCGTGGAACATAGACCACAAACAGATGCCGGGGGATAGGGTGTACAATTTCTCGCGCCGGCATATCCGGTGATTTCCAACTCGGAAAACGACACATCAATGAAAAAGATATTTCTCACTCTATTGTCCATTCTGCTTATTTGTGTTTCTTTGTCTGCCGGTTGCACTCCGCAGGTTGGGTCAACTCCAAAGACGGACCCTGCCACGCCAACACAATCCCCGTCCACTGTCACCCCAATGCCCACCTTGCATGCCATTCAGCAGGCGGTGGCGACCCAAAATGCGATAAAAGCAAATCAACCCACGGCAACACCGGCTGCGGTGCGGACCGGGATCGTGCTTCCGGCGGACAGTCTGCACGTCAGTTCGCCGAACGGCATGAATGAAGTGCTTTTCGGTTTGATCGATGGTGTACCTTATTACGCGGTCAGGCATGGAGAGTTGGATGTCCTCCTTCCTTCGAAACTCGGTTTCACCTTCCTGGAGGACACTCCACTTAATTCGAATTTCACCATCTCTGATTCACAAGTGACATCTTTTGACGAGACATGGACCCAGCCCTGGGGTGAGGTCAAAAACATCCGCGACCAGCACAATGAATTGCGGGTTGAACTGATCGAGCAGAGTGGCGAAGCCCGAAAGATGATCCTTGTTTTCCGCGCCTTCGATGATGGGATCGGCTTCCGCTATGAACTTCCCAAACAGCCGAACCTGAAAGACATCCAGATCATGAAGGAGGAGACTGAGTTCGCCCTGAGCGGAGACCACTCCGCCTGGTGGATCGGGGCGTTCCAATCCAACCGGGATGAGTATCTTTTTCGGAACTCATCCATCAGCCGCATGATGACCGGCGCGCCCAGCGGTGTGCTTACTCCGCTGACCATGCAGACCGAAGACGGGTTGTTCCTGAGTTTCCACGAGGCGGCGCTGGTCGATTACTCTTCGATGGCGCTCGAAGCGGACGACAATTTAGTCCTGCACGCGAGGCTGTATCCCTGGTCCGATGGGGTGCTGGTCAAAGGGCAGACTCCGCTAAAGACTCCCTGGCGTACGATCCAGATCGCTGACAAGCCCGGTGACCTGATCACTTCCTATCTCATCTTGAACCTGAACGAACCGAACAAACTCGGCGATGTGTCCTGGGTGAAACCGCAGAAATACATTGGCATCTGGTGGGGCATGCACCTCGGCAAGTGGAGTTGGAACAGCGGAGAAAACCACGGCGCAACCACCGCGAACACGAAAGCCTATCTTGATTTCGCCGCAAAATACGGTTTTGACGGTGTGCTGGTCGAGGGCTGGAATGAAGGTTGGGACGGCGACTGGGCGGCGAACGGCGAACGTTTCAGTTTCACAAAGCCCTATCCTGATTATGATCTCAAAAGACTCGCCGCATATGCCGAATCTTTGGGAGTGAAGATCATCGGGCACAATGAAACATCCACAGCCATCGCCAATTATGAACCGCAAATGGATGACGCATTCGAACTCTATCGAAGCCTTGGAATGGACACGGTCAAGACCGGCTATGTCGGATACGGGCAAAATATCAAGCGCTACGATAACAGAAGGAAACTGGTCGGGCTCGAATGGCATTACGGGCAATTCATGGTACGGCATTATCAAAAGGTCATCGAGACCGCCGCAAAGTATGGCATCATGATCGATGCCCACGAGACCATCAAAGATACCGGTCTGCGGCGCACCTATCCCAATTTCATGACGCGCGAAGCTGCCCGCGGGCAGGAGTACAACGCCTGGGATGGGGCGGGGGGCAACCCTCCCGACCATGTCACCATCCTGCCTTTCACGCGTTTGCTGGCTGGACCCATGGATTACACCCCCGGCATTCTTAACCTGACCTATGATCAATACAAGCCAAACAATAACATCAACCATACGCTCGCAAAAGAATTGGCGCTGTATGTGGTCATCTACAGTCCGCTCCAGATGGCGGCAGACCTGATCGAGAACTACGAGGGCAACCCGGCCTTCCAGTTCATTCTCGATGTGCCTGCCGATTGGAACGAGACACGCATTCTTCACGCGCAGATCGGGGACTACATCACAACGGTGCGGCAGAAACGGGACAGCGACGAATGGTTCCTCGGTTCGATCACGGATGAAAACCCGCGCGAACTCGAAGCCTCGCTGGACTTCCTAACTCCCGGCGTGACCTACACTGCCGAGATCTATTCGGATGGAGCCGGTGCGGACTGGAAGAGCAATCCTTATTCGCTGGATATTGCCCATGTCCTTGTCACATCAAACGTGGACTTGAGGCTGGTACTCGCCCCAGGCGGTGGCCAGGCGATCCGCTTTTACCCGGCAACACAGGAAGACATGGCAACATTACCCACATATCAGCCATAAGGAAACATCCATGCTTTATCCACAATCCAATTCACATCGTCAGACTCAGCAATTCGCGGACTTTTGGGATTTCCGCTTTGACCCGCAGGATGTGGGGCAGGGGAGCGGCTGGGAAAATGGAATCGATGAGGCGCGCCTGATCGCAGTCCCTGCCAGTTGGAATGAGCAGTTCGAAGATGGACGCGACTTTCTCGGTCCGGCATGGTATCAGACCGGGTTCAGCCTGCCGTGGGGCTGGGAGGGGAAGCGCCTCTTTCTACGCTTCGGCTCGGTCAACTACCAGGCGGAGGTGTGGCTGAATGGTCAACGATTGGGCATGCACGAGGGCGGACATTTGCCGTTCGAGTTCGAAGTCACGTCTTCTGTGCGCGCGATGGAGAATCGTCTTGTTGTCCGCGTGGATGGCAGGCTGGCATTCGACCGCGTCCCGCCGGGAGGCGTGACCGGCAGGGACGAGGATTTCTTCGGCAGTCACGCTGGCAATTATCCACAGACGCAGTTCGATTTCTTCCCGTTCTGCGGCATCCATCGTCCGGTGTTGTTGTATGCCGTTCCGCAGAAGCACATCAAAGACGTGACCGTGCAAACCAGGTTCTCCGGCAGGATGGGCAGAGTCCATGTGCAGGTTGATTGCGAATTGACGGGTTCTGCAGAGGTGCGGGTCCACATCAAAGGGCATGGACAAAGCGTATCGAAAACGGAAACAGTTTCCGGCATGAGAGTCGAAGCGGATCTCGAAGTCCCGGATGTCGCGCTGTGGACTCCGTCTCATCCGAATCTGTATGAGCTCACGGTGGAGTTGATCCAAAATGGTGTTGTGGTGGATTCGTATTCGCTGAAAATCGGCGTGCGGACGATCAGAGTCGAAGGGACTCAACTTCTGCTGAACGATGAGCCGATCTACCTGAAGGGATTCGGTCGGCATGAAGATTTTCCCGTTGTCGGACGCGGATACCTGCCGGCGTTGATCGTGAAGGATTATGCATTGATGAAGTGGACCGGGGCGAATTCGTTCCGCACCACGCATTATCCCTACTCGGAGCAGATGCTCGACCTGGCAGACCAGCTCGGTTTTCTGGTGATTGACGAAACCCCGGCGGTCGGCTTGTTCTTCCGGGAGGACGGGCTGGAGGAACGGCGCGCGCTGTGCAGTCAGTTCGTGAATGAGATGATCGCGCGCGATAAGAATCATCCCAGCGTGATCGCGTGGAGCCTTGCCAACGAGCCGCACTCTGCTGTGCCGAATGCGAGGCAGTTCTTTGATGGGTTGTACCGACAGGCAAAATCCATGGATGCAACGCGCCCGGTGACACTGGTCAGTCATGTGGGGGCGGGGGAGGAAGCATTTGAGTTCTGCGACCTGGTGTGCATGAACCGGTATTACGGCTGGTACTCGCAAACGGGACGGATCGATGAAGGTGTGCGCCTGCTTTCGGAGGAACTGGATGCGCTGTATGAGAAATTTCGCAAGCCGATCGTGATGACCGAATTCGGTGCGGATGCGTTACCGGGGCACCATGCCCAGCCGCCGGAGATGTTCAGCGAGGAGTATCAGGCGGAGTTGATCACACGTTACATTGAACTCTTCCGCACGAAGCCGTACATCGTAGGCGAGCACGTCTGGAATTTATGCGATTTCAGAACATCACAGGGAGTCACAAGAGCCGGGGCATTGAACCACAAGGGAGTCTTTACCCGCGACCGCCTACCGAAACTGGCGGCGCATCGTCTGCGGGAGTTGTGGAAGGCGTAATATCTGGTCCTTGTCATTGCGAGGGTGGGTGGTTGAGCAGCCGCGTTATTGTTCTATGCGGCATATCCGGTAATTTCCTACTCGGGAAACGACACGTCAATGAAAAAGATATTTCTCACTCTATTGTCCATTCTGCTTATTTGTGTTTCTTTGTCTGCCGGTTGCACTCCGTATGTTGGGTCAACTCCAAAGACAGACCCGCCACACCAACACACTCCTCGTCCACTGTCACCCCGATGCCCACCTTGCATGTCATCCAACAGGCGGTGGCAACACAGGATGCGCTGAAAGCGAATCAACCCACGGCGGATTTGTTATAATGCTGTTGATAAGCAATGGCCGTTCCTTGCATTGCGGGTCAAATTTCATCGATTCATTGAACAGGGATCATCCATGAAAGAACTGCGAAACTCATTGCTGTTGTTACTGGCCTATGTCATTGGCTTTTTGGGCATTGCCCAAATTCAATATCTGGAAACCAATTACATAAACTTCGAAGAGGTGTTTTTTGTCATGTTTGCCCTGGCAGCGACAATCGGTGTCCTGCTGCCTGGTTTTTTCCGTCCATCCCTTTATCTTTCCCTGGTTGTTTGGGCAATTGTATATGCCCTGGTGTGGTTCCTATATTGGCGCGTGCTGGAGGAGCCACTCACCACACTGGTTCTGGGATTGCAATTCATCCTGCTCGAACTAGCCGCCGGGCTTTCTCATTTTGTCGGTCTTCATGTTGACGAGGTCGAGTTCCTATTGAATGAGTTGTCCACCCATGCATATCCTAACAGAATGCTGGAACTGACCGAAGCACGGGAACGGATAGATACTGAGATGATGCGAAGCCGCCGCTTAAATCATCCCTTGGCCATATTGGCTCTCCAGGTAAAAAATACCAGTGAAAGGGATATCTGGAGCGAAATGAAAAGCCTCCAGCAGGAACTGCTGAAGCGCTTTTCGGTTGCCAAGACCGCTCAAATGATCAGCAAACTCGCCCGGCAGACAGACCTCATCATCCTAGAGAGTAACGATCGTTTTCTGGTTGTCTGTCCTGAGACCACCCTTTCAGATTCCGCGATTCTTGCCGAACGCATCTGTAAACATACCAAAGACAAACTGGATAGTGAAATGGTATGGGGCAGCGCATCATTCCCTCAAGAGTCTTTTTCGTTTGATGAATTGCTGGACCTGGCCCTGCAACGCATGAAAGATGTGGCAGATACAAACCACCAATAGGCGGGCAATTCTCCCGCTGCGGGGATGCAATGAAAGGGATGTTTACAGTCCTGCGGCGTAATCCCCGACCCTCCTGAACTGGACATCGGGAAATGAACCCATATAAGCGAATAATTTCCGGGTCGCTGCCAGCCATTCTGCGGGGCCCAGGCGATAAAGTCGTTTGCGGAGCAGAATACCATGTGTCCGAATAAAACCCGGGGTCAATTCCCTCCACGAAAAAGGTATCGACCAGCCTGATGTAAACTCAATTGGATGCCCCAGGTAAACGATCGGTTTTCCTGTTCTTCGAGCCTCAGTATATAACAACCGAAACAACATTTCCATGGTGGGAAGCCCTGCGACGCTCAAAATGGTAGAAATAAAGGGAACACCTGCAGCGGAAATGGGGATTTCCCACGGAGATAAATTTCCGCGTTTATACACATTGTCATGATGAGGTTTGTAAGGCAACCGCGGGGCGGTCAACCAGCCAAGATTGATGAGGTTGGAACTGATCAGGTCGATCCGTTGAGAGCAGACCGAACTGTCTGCAATGTAGCCCAATTCAGTCAGGATCCGAATGGTGGTGGATGAGATCTTTACCCGAGGTCCTCGAAAGGCGCGAATTTTGCTTCCGGAAGATGCATCCAATTTGCTTGTAGCAAGTTCCAGATACGACCTTTGCATTGGCTCCGGCATTCGGTCATACTCCTCTTCGCTTTCGTGGGTCAGACCATGGCAGCCAATCTCACCGTCATGGTTTTGAATCATCTCCAATTTCGTGGGGGAGGCATGTGTGGAGTTGGCTGTCACAAAAAAGGTGGAGCCGATCCCGAAATCTTTGCAAAGCCGGGCGGTTACATCCAGCGACAGCCGTCGAGCTTCAATTGGAATTTCAGGAGAAGGATCTACGTCCCAGGTAATCAGAATCGAAACTGGTTTATTCATGAGGAGATGGGCCTTGGGAAGTAAAATTACCTGTTATTCGTATCGAACAATGATTTGTCATAGGGCAACCCTAGGGCTTTATATGAGAGCGCCTCATATTGCCGTGCAACAACATCCCAGTTGTAACGCTCCTCTATTCGCTGTGCCGCCAATTTCCCGTAAGCCGCCACCTTGTCTGGATTTTGCAGTGCAAAGATGATCTTTTCGCGGAGATCTTCCACATTCTGGCTTTTAAACAGGATCGCCACATCTTCTACAACGCCTCTTGTCTCTGGTAGATCAGTTGAAATTACACACTTTCCCAGTGCCATGGCCTGTAGCAAGGCAGGCGACGTCCCGTCAACGATCAAGGGGTGGATGTATGCATAGGCATTTTTCACCAAGTCCCGGCATTTTTCGCCAAAGATGTAACCAAGGAAATGAATGCGGGGATCTTTTGTTGACATAACCCTGTTCTTATATTCGTGTGCATATAACGTATCTCCCACGATGATCAGGGGAAACTCTGTATCGATCTTCTCGTATGCATCCACTGAAAGATGCGCACCCTTATCCGGTACCATTGCCCCCACCTGGACCAGATATTTGCCAGGAACGAGTCCGTGGGTCTGGCATTCCCCGGTATCGCCGACCGGTTCCTGATTGGCTCCATAGACCACATACTCTGTGTCAAGCCCATATTGGTCACGGAACATATCCTGAACCGGCCTGTTATCAGAAATAATCTCATCTCCCAAACGAGCCGCCATGGGAAAGGCAGTGCGCAATGCAGTCCGTGCCAACCATCCCCATTTAGGGCGATTCCAATCCGGTCCATCCACAACCAGCAGGGTTTTGCTGCGGGAGAGTATTTTGTGCAAAGGGAAAAACAGGGCATTGCCAACTCCGTGGAAGTGAACCACATCCACCTTTTGTGTTAGTGCCATATGCCATATGGAGAGAAACGTATGGCTTGGCATATCAAGATTCAATGTGTTGATCGACGGTAATATCACCCTGTGCATGCCCTTATAGATTTTGACGTCAGTAGTGGAATTGTGGCGGCGACAGTAGACAATGACATCATGTCCCATCTTTACGAGTCGTTCTCCAATTTCCTCCACGGCGGTTTCAGAACCGCCAAAATTGGCTGGAATGCCGCGATGTCCAATAATTGCTATCTTCATTCGTGTTTCTCCTTTGATTGTGTATTGTTTTCGGCTTGGCCATGATTCTTGTCGAGCAGGTCATGATATAACTGCATGATTTTTTCATGATAAACCTGCGGGTGATTGGTTCTTTCCACAAGCTGTCGTCCGTTATTGCCCATTTCGTAGGCCTTCTCCGGATGATCCACCAAAAATTGAATTTTTTCCGCCAGATCGAGGTGGTTTCCGGATTGAAACAACAGACCCGTCTTCCCATGGTCGATTAACTCCGAGATTCCGCCAAGATCAGAGCCCACAACTGGCGTTGCACATGCATTCGATTCAATAATCGACATGGGATAATTTTCATAACACTCGGAAGGGAATACGGTGAACATTGCCTTTTGGATGAAAGGTATAAGATCCTGTGTCTGCATAAACCCCATGAATTCAACGTTCTTAATTTTGTTTTCCCGTGCAAAATCCTTTAATGGATCCTCCAGTTCGCCCTCCCCAATGACATATAGAGTCCTGGTCGTTTTAACATGTTTCAAAGCTTTCAGCAGGGTACGGATCCCTTTTAGTTCCACCAGTCTGCCAAAGTATACAAAGTATTCGGATTTCTCCTTGCCGGGGGTGAAAACATTCAGATCCACAAAATTAGGTAAATGGACCATCCTGCCCTTGAAGCCATATTTCATAAGTTTCTTCTGCAGAAACCTGCTTGGGACAATGAACAAATCAACATTCTTCTCGTAAATGCCTGAATATTTTTGATAATAGGCTTCTGCACTCGCCAGCATGCTTGGCATCAACGCTCCTCGCTTGCATCTTTTTGCAGTAGCATAAAAGAAGTGTTTCCCAGCGCAGAGTTCACAAATGGCTCCATGGGAATAGAAGTTCGTATTCGGACAGACCGGTTTGTAGTCGTGAAGCGTTTGAACAACAGGTATATTGTGGTTTTTGATTATCGGAATGATGGAGGGGGATATCTCATGATCGATCTGTTGGATATGTGCAATTTCGGGATGAGTGTCCAGGATCAACCGTTCCATGTATTTTTGGGCCTCTTTAAAGTAGAGCACGCGTTCGGCTACCTGAAATTTCATCTTCAGGCTGGTAGACCGCTGCATCAAGGCCGGAAAATCTATGGCATCAAGGAAATATTTTTCATACGGGGTGGGAAGGTTCCTCTCGTGACGCATACAAAAGGGTATATTTTCATGTCCGTGCATGGCGTGCAGATCCATGAGTCCAAAAAAGCACCTCTCAACCCCCCCGCGCAGGTAATAAAAGCTATTACACATTAAGATTCGCATACGGGTTTAATTTACCAGATATAGATGACGAAGGGTTTGTCCGTGGACAGCTATGGTTTTAAAGAAGCGCCTGACGGTAAACTTGATAGATCTGCGCGGCAATACCTGTCCAAGAAAGTTCTGTCTGGGACATTTTTAAGGCATTGTGTCCCATCTCTTTTCGTTTTTGGGGGTCTTTCAGCAGCGCAATGACGGCCTGTGCAAGGCTCAGAGAGTCGGCAGGGGGAACTAGTAATCCGGTCTCATTCTGCCTGAGAACCTCTGGAATACCGCCTACAGAGGTTGCGACAACCGGTTTACCAAACGAATAAGCAATGGTCAAGACGCCGCTTTGGGAAGCCTCAATATACGGCAGAACCACGAGGCTGGCTTCAGAAAAAAGACGCGCAACCATTTCATCGGGAATAAAGGTATTATGTACTACAAAGTGTTCTTTATGAACCATCAAATGTTCGTACTTTTGGAACCCATCTCCCTCACCGGCAATGACTATTTTCAGGCCGGGGACCTCCTGCGTAATCAGAGGCTCTGCCTCAATTAAATATCGCAGCCCCTTGTAATCACGGATCCGGCCAAAAAATAAAACCGTGCCTTCCTGTTCCAACGCATCTGCATCGTTCCAGATACGGAAGTTGCTAAGGGCTCCGTGCGGGATCACATGGACTATCTCCTTTTTCACATGCTGATTTTCCACCAGCTGGCGCTTTATGGCATCCGCATGTACGATGACTTGATTGGCATACCGCCATTGCCAACTATGAAATGGGATAATTCCATCTCCAGGATGGCGCTGTGCGTCATGGATGGTGGCGATCAGGGCTTTATGATGTAAAAGGGGCAAACTCAGGTTCATCCAGGGATGCCAGGCAAGCAGGTGCACGATGTGGGGTCTTATTTCAGAAATAATCCTAAAGATTTTACCGATCATAACAAGGTTTGCTGGGTACCTGATCCTCGGCATGTGGAACAGGCGTACAGTAACCGATTCACTTATCATGTGTAGATAATGATCTGGTACCTTATCTGGCAATAACAGGGTCACATCGCCATATTCAGCAAGCGCGTTTGACAACTGGATCGAATAAGCAAAAAAGGTAAAGTCGACCAGTGTTATGCGCATAGTTGATGTGTTGACATTTGCACCCATCCGTCGCCCTATTTCCGTTTCCATACCAAATACAAAGTCCCAAAGATGAGAAGAAGGCTCGCACCAAGCAAAGGCCATAAAAGTACCGATCGGGATGAGATGGGGGATCCGTTGACTTCGGCGGCATCCAGCGTGCTTCCGGTTTGTGGGGTGGTCAGCGGTTCAGGAGTCATGGCAGCTGCGGGAGTTGGTGCTGGTTTTATAATTTTTTCGTCCGCTTTGACACGTGTATCGAGTGAGCGCAGATCGTTGTCTGATGTGAGAATGGCCAGGTTCCCTGTGAGCTTGTAATTCAACTGATCATTCATTAATGCCCCCAAAGACCAGGACGCACTTCGGTCAGTGGTGCCAGTGATGACCAGGACTGCCTTATCGCTTTTCCAGGGAGATGGAAGCAATTCAATATAACCAAATTCATAATCATCCGGCATGCGATAGATAATATTTTCCGGGTTTTGCAGGATTTTGTCCGTACCAGGAATAAAGCGTTGAGGCAGAGAATCGTTGATGGCGGAAATTGTCAGGTTCTCTGTTGGGCGTCCATATGCTATGATATTAGAATCGGCAGATGTTTCTGATGCCGACTTTTCCCACACAACACTTGGAAGGAATTGATCTCCTCCAGCTGCATATCCAAGGAATGATGCCAGTTGTGCCAAGCCGTGTAATTGTTCCTGGCTTGTTTGTGTCGGCAGAGCAAAAGTGACATCCGACAGGTCGGACTGGGTTGTGAAGATATATGGGAATTGGTCCAGTGAAAAATCAACCGGCACTATTGTGTGCGGCAGATGCAAGTACGAGTCCGAAAATATACGCGCCCAATAGCTTTGAGCAACCTGATAGGAAACACATTCCGGATAATCGCTGATTAATTTAAAAGATAACCTGTTTGGGCCGGCATTCAGAGTATCCTTCGGAATATTGACCATGGCCCATAGATCATCTGTTATGTCCTGTTTATCCAGTAATATGCTTTTCAAGGGAAGGCCATTAAGACCAATCTCCAGGGCGCTAAACATCTCGCTCATGGCTGCGCTGTACGAGTAATGCAGCCTGAGAGCTGCGTCTTCATCAACCGCCCATCCCGGAGGAACGTCAAAATTCACCTGTAGCAGGTCCGAATAATAGGAAGCTTTGACATCTTGATACCCCAGCGCCTTGAAAGTGCTATCTTCATTGATTACGGGAGTACGGTCAGCCAGAATATCTGCAGACTTGACGAGCGCAACCGGTCCATCCATACCGGGAAATCCAGTCGTCGCTCCAAGTGCCCGACCTGCTTTTTGTAAAGACTTGTCAGATAAGCCGGTAAGAACAATCACCACTTTTCCGGGATTCCAAGGAGAAACTGTCTCCTGGATTATTCCATCACCATCTACGATTGCTTCTTCACCTTGAACAAAGAAAAATGTTCCCTTCATCGTTTGGGATGTTTTGATTTCAGTGGTGATATTGGTCTTGGTCACCGGATCAACCTGACCTGACAGGCTGTTTCCACTAACTACTTGTCCCTTTTCATTTATAAGGCTTGCCCCATGTTCAAAAAAACTACCCTGTGGAAATGCTGCACCATCCAGGGTGACGACAAAGTTAATAGATTTTTCTTGGTTAATTTCCAATGTTCCAAGGTTCCACTCAAATATTCCTGGGGCATGTTGAATGCAATTACCCTGGCAATCGATGCTGGCGCCCTCTGGAAAACGCTCGCGCAGGATAAGAGTTTGAGGAGCGCCCGAAGTGTTTCTTACAGCAAGCCCCATTGTAAAGGGTTGGGTGGAAAGAATCGTAACAGGCAGATAACTATGCAGATCGAGGGCACTGAGTTGAGGGGAGACGGGCAAATCCATCTGAGTGATCAAAGGATTTGTCCCAGGTGTACCAATGATCAATAGGTGATTGGCGGCGGCCCAGTCAGTGGTCAAGTTATCTGCGTATACCACGGATAAGGGGATGTTGTTTCGGGTTGACGCGCCCAGTCGGGCTGCAAGTGTCAAGGCTGTTTCGAACTCTGTCCGACTCGGTTCATTTGGCAAGACAATGCCTACACCGCTTGGTATCAAGGATTGATCGAAATATAAAGGTGCAGGAAAATCTTTCAAATTCAATGTCGGAGTTTGGACTGTGTACGTAAAGTGCAACAAGGATGAATTGCGGACTGTTAAAAGCACCCGGGCATCTGTATTGGTGTTGCAGTCCACATACGAAATGAATTCCAATTCCAGGACGTTTGCAATGCCGGTATTCGGTTCATAAAGAACATCCTTGGGGAGATTCACCTGCAAGGTGGAGTCTCCTGTCGTTTGAAATGGGGTTGAAAGAATTACCTGATTATTCAGGCTGATCACCAGTAAACTGGATGGCATGAAAGAAATGCCGGAGTAGCTGAGATTCAAATCGAGTATGGCGTAAGTACCATCGTTTGGCAGCCAATTTGCGGGCAGGGAGTAATAATAGCGGACCGCTGAATAGGGATCCTGCAGAGTGCGCTCTGTGTACCCGAGTTGCTCAAGAGTTACCTCATAATAAGGGTTTGTGTCCTGGGCATCGGCATGACTGGGCATACCAAGTATCCCCGCTACCAGACCAATCACTATAAAACTTCGAATGAAGAAGACCTTTTTATTATATATCATCTTGTGCTCCTTATAAGGGAAGATCACTGCCATTGTCACCTTTATCTGGGATGCCCGCTTGTTTTGCAGCGAGACCCGGCCGCCAAATGCTCCGAAAAACCGCGTAATCCTCCTGAGAGAACGCCCTGACCAATAAAATCAGTATTCCGTAAACAATCACTGCTGTTGGTATTAGAAGCCAAAGGGAGGTTTCGGCACCCATAAACCAGATTATTAATCCCATTCCGCCTGCCGTCAAAGTAAACTTCCAGCCATTTCGTGCAAAATTTATCGGAATGCCCTCATTTTTGAGGAAATAAGCCAGCAACAACATCCCCAGGATCAGGTTTAATGTAGCTGAAATGGCCGCGCCGATTGTTGAGACAAAGGTAATTAGCAGCCAGCCGCCAACCAAGCGAGTTACCAACGAGACGATGCGTGTGATAAGCACTGTTGCCTGTTTGCCGCGGGCAGCCAGGGCACGCCACAATACCGCACTTGCGAAGCCGATCGGCAAACCTGCCGACAATATTTGTAAAGGCAGAATAGCTTTCTCAAAACCAGGCCCATAAAGCAAGGCAATCGTTGGGCCTGCTACAACAATCAACCCGACTGCAATCGGCAATGAGAGCGCCAGCAAGTACTTGATGGATTTATCCTGAATAGCCTGGAATTGCTTATCCTCTTTATAAAAAGACCGGCTGAGTACGGGATAGACATTGTTCATGAATATCTGGGAGATAAACAACCAGAAATAGGCAACCTTGATTGCCGCACTGTAATAGCCAATATCATCCTCCGAAACGATGAAGGAAAGCATGATAATTTCTGGATTCGCCAGCATTGCGCCAATGATCGACAGCATCGCAAACGTCTTGATATCCCACAGCATTTGAAGGGCAAATTTGGGTTCGAATTGCCACTTCAGCGGCGTGATTTGCTTGTTAATAAAGTAATTGTTCAAAAAGGCGGTCAGGTATTGAACAATCACGAACAGGATGACCAGATATACGATGCTATAATGATTGAGGAGTAAATATATGCTTCCGGCGATTCCCAGCAGGGACGAGATGAAAGTGGTGATGGTAATAAATTCAACCCGTTGATGGGCAATGAAGACAGAATTCTGGACTGCATTAAAAGTGCCCGGTATGATTGCCAACACAATCACATACATGCTCAGTGTCATATCCGTTGAATAGCCAAGGTGCGGCAGAATCAACCAAAATCCGGCCAGCCCCAATAACGCCAGGATCGTGCCCATGATGCAAAAATTAACCACATACCGGCTTGTCAGCCGAGGTTCTTTGGCGATCTCTCGGATCAGGTAGGTGGAAGCACCCATGTTGGTGGCTTCGTCAATCACAACATAATAAGCGACCGCAGTGGAATAGATGCCCACACCTGCTGCGTGCAACATACGTGCAATCAAAAATACGACAATCAGGTTGCCAAACTTGTTGATCAGGTTGGCAAGAGTTTGAGCAACCGTATTCTTGAATATGGCCCGGGACTGGTTCATAGGGATCAACTATTACTTTTAAAAGCGCTGTTCGATTCAGATTCAACCCAGTAAGCCAGCACTGGGGCGGATGGTTTTTTGAGCAATTGCAAAACACCGGAAACCATGTCGGCTAGCGCCACTGCAATAAGCGGGATAGGGTGGTTGCCACTGCTGAATTGGAAAAAATAACCGATTTTATCTTTTGGGGTATCAATTGAAAGCAGGGATCTGAAAAAATTGAACGGCCGCTTGAAACGAGCGAAGGTCTCTGCTGCTTCAGGGCCAAGACGAGCCCATTCAAAGATATGAACCGGGGCATCGTTTGTCGCATCCGGCTCTAGCCGGGCATCTACAGGATTTAAAAGATCCATGACTAATGAGCGTCCAATCCCGGCCGACGCATGGTGGACAGCCTGCCCGGAAAGGTTTTTGGATTGCCCCCATTGCTGGAGCACCATGGGGTGAGTTTCCATAAAATCTAGGAGATAGACCAGTTCCAAGAGACGTTCGCTGGCGTTGCAGCCAATGCGATGACAAAGATACATGAATATCTGGTCAGGATGGATGGGATAGATACGCAGGCAGATATTGAACGCAGAGGGGCTTGAGGGTTCTTTTTTTAGTTTATTCTTAAGTAGTTTTAGGGCAACCTGACGCGTGGTAGGTGAGTGGGCGGAGTCCAGGATGGATTCCCAACCTGTCACTTCAACGCATTCAATACTGACCTGAGTGGGAGCCTTGTTCAATATCGGATCTTGAGATTGGAATATAACCGTCTTTTGCAACTGTTTGTCATCCGATTCCCGGCCGGGTTTGAATCCGTTGGATAAAAGCGCTTCCTTGAAGATAGGCAGTTCGTCTGCCGGCACAAGCAGATTGAAATCCCCGAAGGCGGGCAGGGAAGATTCGGCAAATAACCTTTCCGCCGGTCCACTGTCCAGGTGAAGATAACTGCCGCCCGATTCCATGAAAGCCTGAATACACCAATTTATCTCCTTGTATGCTTTCATTGCACAGGCAGTTTGGTGACGAATGGTGATCTCCAGATCTTGTAGCGTAGCAGGAACTGGCAACACGGTTTGCTGGATGTAGTCCAGTTCATGGTGGAGACGGGTTAGATTGCCGAACAAGTTCCTGATCAAGTCGGCCTTCACATACGGCGGTCGTAGACTTGCGATATTCCCCATTGGCAGATCAACCTGAAACAGCTGCTGGATCAGCATGAGCGGGTAGAAGGTGAATGCCTCCGCATTATATTTTTTAACGATCTGTCCGAAATATTCCCAATTTAGATTGGGTCTGTTTTGCAGCAATATTTCATGAATATCACATAACAGGATTAGCTCGGCATAACGATGCCCGTCCAGGTGCGCGCACAAATGAAACAGCATATCTTCAAGTTGCGGAACCAGGATCTGGAAATCGTCAATACTGACCTGTCTGGCGTTTTTCCACATGCGCTCTATTTCAAAGTCAAAACTCCCCTCCCTGTACACGTCCCATTCGATCTGCATGACGTTCCATTGCAGGTCTACGTAGGTATTATCACTGGAGCGACGGAAATGATGACCCCATGCATACTTTAAGGTATATGGGATCTTATCGAACGGTTCCCTTTCAAAACCCAACCTGAACATACATTCCGCTGCTCTCTCATAATCCTCCTGATGGATCAACAGGTCAATATCCCCCATGGGTCTCAAGGCGGGATCAGGATACACAAACTTCGCCAGTTGCACATCTTTTAATCCCATAACCGGAATACCGGCCCGGTCAAACTCCCGGACAATGTCCCCGATAATATGATAGAGTCTTTGATTCCTTCGGCGACTGGTTTGATAAAGCATCTCCAATCGCTCGACGGCGTTCCGGAATTCCTGAGATGCCTGATCCAAGCGGGGAAGCATCTGCTTAAGGGCATTTCGTAAAAGCGGAGCCACACCATGCCGGATCGACGACTCGACAATATAACCCCAGTCCAAAGGATCCTGAAGCAATTCCACCGCCGTAACGATATCTTTTTCTTCCAGAATAATTTTGGAACAATTTAGCAGTAAGCGATCTTCCTTTGATAGGCTCATCAAGCACTCGTCCGTCTATTGATTTGCTCATGTTCACTTGCAGCCTTCTTTTCGTGCAGGCTTTGTTCAATTATGGGGTCGATCGCCACAATCAGCGCAATGAGAAACCAAAGAATTTGCATATTGGATCTGGAGGAAAAACCCTCGGTGGACATATGCAGAGCATAACTGGCAAATGCCGCCAGCAGGCTGGCAGGCAACATGGATAATTGGATATCCTGTTTGCTTCTGATCAACTGGCGGCCAGCCCGCCATATGGCTGCCAGTAACAACAACACAAAAGCCGCCAATCCCTGGATGCCCAACTCCGCCCAGGTAAGGAGATATTTATTGTGTACAGGATATTTCGTGTGCCCCACCCAGTTCGGATGGGCGTATTTGTCAATCATATACTGATCATAATTGTTTACACCGACCCCCATCGGGTAAGCCCGGATGATATTGTAAGCCATGTAAGCCAGTTCTGGTCGCGTGGTGTCTGTTGTAGCTGCTTGGAGGCGAGTGACGATCTGCGGACCGAGGAATATGGTCGTCATAATTCCAAGGACAACAAGGAATGGAAATAGTGTTTTTCGGATCGAGGTGCGCCATAACCAAGGAGTCATCACGACCAGTATAACTGAAAAGCTTCCCCAGGCAGTGCGGGTCATTGTAATAAAAAGGGCTATCACTCCCAGCCCGAGCGCGGAGAGCGCAATTTTTGTGTTGACGAGTCGGCTGGTTGCATAGGCGCCCAAGACCAAAACCATATTGACAGCGAGGAATGCGGCTGCGGAATTTGGGGTGCCAATCGTTCCACCTACTCTCACCCCACTTGTGCCGGCACTTCCAATGACCCGGGCGTTTGGAAGGAATCCAATGTTAATGTTGAATCCAAAGGCGTATTGAAGGATGATATAGACACTTTCCAATATTAATAGAACCGCAACCGTATTCACAACCAGCCGCAGATCATTCCAGTCCTTTACGTGATTTGCGAGATAGTAGTAAAGGAAGAAGAGTTGTAATTCCAGAAAGATACCAAAAAAACTTAATTCCAGATTGTAGGACTGGTAAAGGGAAAGTATGATCATGCCAAGGTAGATCAAAGCCGGCACTGTGGTTGCGATCCAGAAGCGGCCTTTTGGTTTTTTTTCCAGTATCCAAATGCCATAACCGACCATGAGGCAGATCGTCATCAAGGAAATTACATAACCGGTTGGCCCGCCTTGGTGCCATTCCTGATCTCTGATGGCAATATCAATGCCCAAAGGGATATCTGCGATCAAAACAATCAGGATCAATTTTCTAATATCTTTCACAAACAATGCCACAGCCATGCCTGCCACGCCTAGGACAATAACCGCCACCCATTTGTTGGGCAGTCCAACAGAAAGGGCGCTAATAAAACCCAATATCCCCCCCGCAAGAACAGCGATACCGTATTGCAGGAATGCATTATTGCCGGATGACCAACCAATATGTCTGTTCATTTTTTTTCTGCAAACGATAACTTATTTGTGCTCCAACCGGGGTAGGCTGCGTTGTTTCCGCCAGCGCCAGTTGCTTTTTTCCTTTGAGACGAAAATAATGCCAAGCAGGTGCGCGCGCGCCGCCTGCAGTTGGCGTATTGCATCGAAAACCTGTTCACGGTTGGATTTTTCCTGTCCGATCACCAGTACCACACCGTCAACGCGCGAAGCCAGCACGAGGGCATCAGCCATACCTAAAACGGCTGTGGAATCCAGGACGATGAATTGATTGTTCTTATAAAGATGACCCAGGAAGTTATCCATCGCCGAGGAGGCAAGCAGGGTGGTGGGGTTGGTAACCCTCTTGCCTCCGCAGACCATGAACAGATTGGTCTGCAATGTGGGCAGGATCATCTCGGTGGACAGGAACGCGGCGTTTAGTAAATCGCTTAAACCGAATTCACCCGGCATGGAAAATACTTCCGCCAGACCAGAGTGACGCAGATCGGTCTCGACCAGCACCGTGGGGCGCCCCTGTTCAGCCACCGCCTGTGAAAGATTGACAGCAACCATTGACTTTCCCTCATCAGGCAGTGCGCTGGTAATCAGAATCGAACGGAGTGTGTCGTCATGCCTTGCCAGTATCTTCATGTTCGGGATCAAAACCCGATAGGCCTCCTTGATTTCCTGTTCGTCCGGAGGAGAATCCAACTGCTCAAACCGACCCGGAGGGACGATACCACGCGGTGCAACTCCGAATACTGGAAGATTGGTCAGATATTCAAGTTGCTGTGGGCCATATATCCTTGTATCGATGTTTTCAATAATCAACATCACCACCACGCCGCCCATCAACCCAAGGATGATGCTCAGCGCAATCTGGGTAAGACCGATGCCATTGGACGGCTCAAGAGGCAGCGCCGCCACCGACAGGATGCTGATACTGTTGGCGCGCAGGGATTCGTTCAGGCGCGCCAGTTCAAGACGCTCCAACACCATGTTATAGGCATCTTCCTTGAATGAGATCTGGCTTCGAAGATCCTCGATGGTCGTGGTGGGACCGTTCGCGGCGATCATGGCATTCAGTTGTGCACGGCTTTGATCCAGGTCGGCCTGCATGCTTTTTAACTGTTCTTCAATAATTTGCTGGGTGCTTTTGCCGCTGCCTACGTAAAGATTCTTTGGATATTCAGCCAATTGATTTGCCAGTGTATTGGCGGCATCGCGGGCAAAAACTGGATCAGAAGCTGTCACCGATATTGTGATCAATTCGGTTTTTGCGATGGTATTGACCTCGATCATGTCCCGAAAATGCTCGGGCTTCGTAATGTCTATGCCGTCTGGAGTGGCCGGGATCTGGGCTTTTGCATTTTCAAGGAAGGTGCCACTCAGGACAACTTCACGATAGGTATTGAGCAAACGTTCGGAATAATCATCGCGGTAATTGAAATCCGTGACACCAATATCAAGCAGGACTCGTAATGTAGTGCTGGTCGTATAGACGGGGGGAATGATCAAACCGGCGAGAGACACCGCTAAAAGGGCGGTGGCTGTGACAATGACGATGATCGCCGCCCGTCGTTTGAGGATATCGAAATATTGTTTAAGTTCCATCTTCAGTTTCCTTTGCGGCGAAAGGATCCCTTTGGTTAAATATTATCCAGCGCCGCGGCCTTTTAGCGAATTGAAAACCGTCTTCCATAATATCTTGATATCCAATAGTGTACTATAGTTCATCACATAATTGATATCATTGCGTGCGATCTCATTAAAGGACAACATGCTGCGCCCTTCCACCTGAGCCAGCCCTGTGATCCCCGGCAGAACATCGAGCCTGGCCTGGTGCCACAATTGGTACATCTCGACCTCCCAGGGGACATTCGGCCGCGGGCCCACCAGGCTCATTTCTCCTCTTAGTATGTTGACAAGCTGAGGCAGTTCGTCAAGACTTGTGCGGCGAAGAATCCGCCCCACACGTGTGCAATCGTTTAGATTGTCCGGTTTATTGATCTGTTTTTGGTTTTCCGCCGAGCAGTGATCGGAATCGCCGCTGGCGACAAAGGCTTTCATAAAAGCGCGATCACCTTGATCGTCACGGTTGGATTTCATTGTGCGAAATTTGAGGATATTGAACCGTCGGCCGCGGCGACCGATCCTTTCCTGCAGGAATATCGGATTACCCGGCGAATCGATGGCGATCAACAAAGCGATGACAAGCATTGCCGGAAACAGCAATATGAGAAGGGTGAGGGATACCGTTACGTCCACGCATCTTTTTATGATGAAATGGGGATTCCAATGCGCGGGTCTGCCGCCGTAGGATTGGAGTGCAGGAACGACTTTATGATTGATCATTTTTTAGTCACCAAAACTTTATCGTTTGTGTATCTGACTTTGAGTTAATCCCGGGAATGATGCAGGTGTTGATGCCTTCAACTGTCCAAATCACTGGACGGAGGTTGTCGATATTTGTTGAAATGACGCTGGGACGGGGAAAAAGTTACTTAATCCAAGTTAACCCTGATTGAAGACAGGGTGAAGGTCATGATGTGACTTTGTGGAAACTGGGGCAGGGGAGGTGTTAACCCTTCTTTTCAAAGATCTCGTAATAGCCTTTATCCAGTTCGTCGTCGCTGAGGTGGGCGTAGCGCTGGGTGACCTGGATGTTGCTGTGACGTGCCAGTTCCTGCGCGAGTTTTAAATTCCCTGAGCCGCGCAGAACGGTTGTTACGAAATAGTGTCTGAAAGAGTGGGGCGTGATCCTGCCTTCGGCTTCTTTCCCCAAAATTTGAATGACGCGTTCGGTGACGATGTTCCGTCCTGTTGTGGTGGTAATGGGCTTGACCTTTTTACCGGCGCCTTTGTCGTGGCGGGCGAAGAGGGGCAGGGAACTTAATGGGCGCCCGGACCCGCCGTCCAAAGAGGAGCGAAGCGAGAGATAGTCCTTGAGCGCTTTCATGGCGCGGGTGGAGAATCGCACCACGGCTTGCTTGTCGCCCTTGCCGATGATGACCGCGCGTCCCTCGTTCCAGTCAATGTCACCGCGACGCAGGGCGCACGCCTCGTGGACGCGCAGTCCGGTATCGGCTAAGGTGAGCAGGAAGGCACGGTCTCGAATTTCGCGTAACCGAGCGTTCTCAAGGTCTGCATCCGCACCGGGCGGGACGAGGAGCGTGGCGGGATCGGTCATGAAGCCCAGCACGCGCTCGATATCCTCGGCGGGGAACTGGGGCAGGCGGATGCCGGGACGGCGCGCGCGCTGTCGTATAAGCAGGCGCAGGCGCGGCAGGTTGATATCGGCGAGGCGCTCGGCGGCAACGAACTCGTAGAAGCCCGCCACAGCGGTGAGGTATAGCCGTTCCGTGGCGGACGAGAAATTTTTGAGATAGCCCGCCAGCCAGGCGATGGCATCCTCGTTCAGTTTGTCGGTGGGGGTTGTGTCGGGGTCGAGCCAGCGTTCTTTCAATACACGACAGAAAACAGAGAGCGCGTTGGCGTACGTGCGTGCGGTGTGTTCACTGCGTGCGGTCTTCACCGAGCCAAGGTATTTGGCTATGGTTTCTGCGATCAGCGGAGGTTTGACCGTTTCCATGCTTCCATTATACGAAGTCCCCGGATTTTGTCAAGGTTATGATAATAATACTTATCGAAAGCATAAAGTGGTTCATGTCATTGCGAGGGCGATAGCCCGAAGCAATCTCCTCCCCCACTGCGGAAGGATGAAGGATGATTTATGAAGGATGAAAAGCAATACAACGCCTCACGCGGGGATTTATGATTGTTTCTCTTCCTACTTCATACTTCTGATTTCATCCTTTCGATCTCCCCTCCCCTGCCCCATCGAGTGGACTGGTAAAATTACTAAAAGACCTGAAAAGACCTGACAGGTTTTCGCAGAACATTGGTAGGTCGAATCCATTATCACCCTCAGAAGTCTGATCGTCGAGCGTCACGATAAAACACTTCGACAAGCTCAGCGCACCGCCTGTCAGGTCTGGAGAAATAATAAGTGTTCGAACAAACCTTCAAGAATATTGACGACAAATTATGGAAAGACGCGGGTTGTTCCAGTGAGTTGGATTACGTGGAGCAGACCTCATGGATTCTGTTCCTGAAATATTTGGATGATCTCGAAAAGGACCGGCAGGATGCGGCGGAGTTGGCGGGGAAGACATATGCGCCGATCATTACGGGGAAGTTCAAGTGGGAGAAGTGGGCGACGCCCAAAGATAAAGATGGCAAATTAGATCATCACAAAGCGATGACGGGCGATGATCTGATCGATTTTGTGAACAATGAATTATTCCCCTATCTCAAGAAGTTCAAGACCACGGCGGACCATGCCGATACGATCGAATATAAGATCGGTGAGATTTTCAGCGAGTTGAAGAACCGCATCCAAAGCGGATATAACCTGCGGGAAGTCGTCAACTTGATCGATGAACTGCGCTTCCGTTCTTCGACAGAGAAGCATGAGCTGAGTGTGTTGTATGAAGAGAAGATCAAGAACATGGGCAATGCCGGGCGCAATGGCGGGGAGTATTACACGCCGCGTCCACTGGAGAAGGTGATCGTAAAAGTGATTGCGCCCCAGATTGGCGAGACGGTCTACGATGGCGCGGGTGGTTCGATGGGGTTTCTCGTCGAGGCGTTTGAGTACCTGAAAGTGCAACCAGGTATCGGGACGAAAGAAGCGAAGCTCCTGCAGGAGAAAACGTTCTACGGCAAGGAAAAGAAGTCGCTGGCGTATATCATCGGCATCATGAATATGATCCTGCATGGCATTGATGCGCCGAACATCCTGCATACCAACACGCTGGCGGAGAATCTTTCGGATATTCAGGAGAAGGACCGTTACAAGATCGTGCTGGCGAACCCGCCCTTCGGCGGTAAGGAACGCCCCGAGGTGCAGCAGAACTTCCCGATCAAAACGGGCGAGACGGCGTTCTTGTTTTTGCAGCATTTCATCAAGATCCTGAAGGCGGGTGGACGCGCTGGCGTGGTGATCAAGAATACCTTCCTTTCGAATACCGATAACGCGTCGGTGGCTTTGCGTAAGCAACTGCTCGAAACCTGCAACCTGCACACGGTGTTGGACCTGCCCGGTGGGACATTCACGGGCGCGGGGGTGAAGACGGTGGTGCTGTTCTTTGAGAAGGGTGCGCCGACCAAGAAGGTCTGGTTCTATCAATTGAATTTGGAGCGCAATCTCGGCAAGACCAATCCGTTGAATGAAGCGGACCTGGCGGATTTTGTGAAACTGCAAAAGTCCAAAGTGGATTCGGAAAACTCGTGGACGGTCAATATCGCGGATGTAGACCCCGCCTCCTTCGACCTTTCGGTGAAGAACCCGCACAAGCAAGCGGACTCTGCCCTGAGAGATCCTCTCACTATTCTCGATGAGATGAAGTCGCTGGATGAGGAGAGTGCGAAGATTTTGAAAGCGATCAAGGGGATGTTATGAAGAAAGGGTGGAAAGTTGAAAAGCTAGGTGATGTTTGCGAAGTCTTTGCCGATGGGGATTGGATTGAAAGTAAAGATCAATCTCCAGAAGGTGTTCGCTTGATTCAGACTGGCAATGTTGGAAATGGAATATTCAAAGACAGGGGCGAAAAGGCGCGTTACATTTCAGAAGCAACTTTCAAGAGATTGCGTTGCACAGAAATATTTGAAGGTGATTGTTTGGTCTCAAGATTGCCAGACCCAGTCGGCAGAGCGTGTATTTTGCCTGACACTGGCGAAAAGATGATTACGGCAGTTGATTGCACAATTATTCGTTTTGACAAAAAGAAAGTGATACCAGAGTTTTTCAATTATTATTCTCAATCAGATCAATATCTAAATGATGTTGACCATGAAACTTCTGGCACAACAAGAAAAAGAATTAGTCGAAGTAAATTAGCAGAAGTTCAAATCCCCATCCCATCCCTCCCCGAGCAACAGCGGATCGTGTCCGTGCTGGACGAAGCCTTTGCGTCCATTGCGCAAGCCAAGTCCAACGCCGAGCAGAATCTGGTCAATGCGCGGGAGTTGTTTGAGGCTTTATTGAATGAATATTTCGGACATGCAAGAGATGGGTGGAAAGAAATGAAATTGAATGACGCTTGTGTTGTCGAAAGAGGCAGTTCGCCAAGACCAATAAAGAAGTATCAAACTACAAGCAAAGATGGCGTGAATTGGATAAAAATTGGCGATACAAAAGGCGTTGAAAAATATATTTATTCAACAAGAGAGAAAATAACAAAAGAGGGTGCAAAACAATCACGGTTTGTAAAGGAAGGCGACTTCATTCTCACTAATTCAATGTCATTTGGTAATCCTTATATTATGAAAACCGAAGGATATATCCATGATGGTTGGTTCGTATTACGATTGAAAGAGTTTATTGATACGGAGTTCTTCTGGTATCTATTGGTATCTCCTTTTGTGCGAAACCAATTCAATCAACTTGCAAGTGGAGCAATTGTAAAGAATATAAGCGGTGACCTTGTAAAGAAAGCCATACTGTTCATTCCCCCACTTGCCGAACAACGCGCCATCGTCGGCAGGCTGGAGGCGCTGTCCGCTGAAACGAAGCGGCTGGAGGAGATCTACCAGTCCAAGGTGGATGCGCTGGAAGAGTTGAAGAAATCCGTGTTGGGGAAGGCGTTTGCGGGAGAGTTGTGATATGAAAGCGCCTTTGCCGCCAAGGTTATACAAGTATTATTCCTGTAATGATTACTCTTTTAATAACCTGAAGGAACGTTCTTTTTGGTTTTCAAAACCAGAAAATTTCAACGACCCCTTTGACTGTAATATTAACTTCCAACTTGGAGATATAACAGAAGAAAATTTGGAATTGCTTTTCAACTCTTTTAGAGAAGATGCACCCAACAAAAAGGATTTTGATAGAATTTACCATTCTGACGGCAGGGTTACAAAATTATTCAAGGATAAAGTTTTAGATGGTTCTCAAAACGCAACAGCGTTATTGTTGGAAAAGAAATTTTCAATTTTAGGAGTTACCTGCTTTTCTGAAATAAATGATGACATCCTTATGTGGTCGCATTACACCTCATCTCATCGGGGCTTTTGCCTAGAGTTTGACACAACAAAATTCCCTTTTATGAGAACGGATAAGCCAGATAAGGATAATGCGATAGAAAAGGTTGATTATTCTGATTCATATCCAGTAATGAGCCTTAAGGAAATAGCATTAAATCAGTTGCCTTTTTTTTCTCAAAACTTGTTGGCTACAAAGTCTTTTCATTGGAGTTACGAAAGAGAATGGCGTTTGTTTTCGAAGCGTGGAAATGCTGAACTTGATTACGAAAAAACGGCTCTTACAGGGGTTTATTTGGGCTGTAAAATTACAGAAGAAAATAAAGAAATTATTAAGTCAATTCTTGGAAATACAGTTCCAATGTACGAAATGCAAAGGTCAACGACTGAGTTTAAGGTCATAGCGAGGGAAATAAGATGAATGAAATCGAACAACGTGCCATCGTCGGGCGGTTGGGTGAGATCTATCAGCAGAAGGTGGATGCGCTGGAAGAGTTGAAGAGGTCCGTGCTGGGGAAGGCGTTTGCGGGAGAGTTGTGATCCCATCCCGGCCATCCCCAAATACGACATCTTTTCGTTGAATTTGGAGAAGGAAGACAGGTAGTGTATATATGGTATCAGGAGGTAAACCGATGAAAATGAAACAGATATTTGGGATAATTTGTGACGTAGTAATGATGGTCATTATTTCAAGTTGTGGAGCTGGTCAACTTTTTGAACCAACGTTCACACCTACACCAACCCAAACCAATACTCCATCTCCAACGCCAACAGCTACTTCCACCTCTACAGCAACTCCCAGCCTGACACCGACAAACACACCCACAAATACACCGTCAGTCACCAATGGCACCCTGAAGCCAGGGTCGGTCATCGTCTTCTCAACCGATTTCAACAAAGGACTTCCACCTCAATTTTCTGGAATTGCCGATATTGTCGGAGTACAAGGCTATGCAGGATATGGTTTAGAACCCAATGTTTTTAGTGGCTACTTCCTGCGAAATTTTTCCATCCCGCCTAAACCAACCACACTTGCTTTGGATAACCTCCCCGCTCATACAAGTATCGATCTGCATTTTCTGCTAGCTATCATTGATTCATGGGATGGATACGGTCCAGACACTTGTTGTGGACCCGATAAATTGACCATAACAGTCGATGGCAAGCCGATACTGGATGCGATCTTCGATAATGCCTGGAACAATGGAAGCCAGGAATATCGTCCGCCTCAAAGCGCGGCCCTGGCAAGAGATGTGGAATTGGGTTTTCGTGATATTGACGATCATGATCAAGATTCCGCCTACGATACCAGCCAGGACCCACGGTTTTCAAATATCCCACACACCTCAAACACTCTAACCGTTGAATGGTATGCCAGCGGCGAAAACTGGCAGGGAGGGGATGATGAGTCTTGGGCAATTGACAACCTTGTTGTTATTCTTAATACGGAAAACCCCTAGGAGCATTATGGTCGAGCAGGCTGGATGAGTCGAAGAAGCCTGTGCTGGAGTTATAATCGGGTAATCGTTGCTCATTGAAAAGGGATAAATATGAACGAAGCCGAAACCAGAGCCGAACTCATTGACCCCCAACTGCAATCCGCAGGCTGGGGTATTGTCGAGGGCTCCAAGGTTCTGCGTGAGCGACACATCACCAAAGGCAGAATCCAAACCGGCGGAACGCGCGGCAAACCACTCATCACCGATTACATCCTGGTCTATAAGAACCGTCAACTCGCGGTGATCGAAGCCAAAAGCAACGAACGTCCCGTTGGCGAAGGCGTTGGTCAAGCCAAGAACTACGCACAAAAACTTGAACTCAACTTCGCCTATGCCGCCAATGGCAAAGAGATCTATCAGATCGAAATGCACACGGGCAAAGAGGGCACCGTCCAAAAATTCCCCACGCCCGAAGAACTCTGGCAAAAAGCTTTCGCCAAGTCCACGGAATGGGAAGACAAGTTCAACCCCGTCCCCTTTGAAGACATCAGCGGCACCAAACCTCCCTATTACTTTCAAGAGATCGCCGTCAACAACGCGCTCGAAGCGATCGCCAAAAACAAGCAGCGCATCCTTTTGACTCTCGCCACCGGGACGGGCAAAACGACGATTGCCTTCCACATCGTTTGGAAACTATTTCAGACGCGCTGGAATCTAAAGCGCGACGCTTCACGCCGACCCCGCGTCCTGTTTCTGGCAGACCGGAACATTCTCGCCGACCAAGCCTTTGGCGAGTTCACGCGCTACTCCGCCTTCCCAGATGATGCGCTGGTGCGAATCAGACCGGATGCCATCCGCAAGCATGGACGCGTTCCCACCAACGGCAATATCTTCTTCACCATCTTCCAAACCTTCATGAGTGTTCCCAACGATACACCCTACTTTGGCGAATATCCAAAGGACTACTTCGACTTCATCATCATCGACGAATGTCACCGCGGCGGTGCCAACGACGAATCCAACTGGCGCGACATCCTGGAGTATTTCTCTCCCGCCGTGCAACTCGGTCTCACTGCCACGCCCAAGAAAAAAGACAACGCCAACACCTATAAATATTTCGGCAAGCCCGTCTATGTCTACTCGCTGAAAGAAGGCATCAACGACGGCTTCCTCACCCCATTCAAAGTCCGCCGCATGAAGACCAGTCTCGATGAATACATCTACACTTCCGATGACACCGTGGTCGAAGGCGAGATCGAAGTCGGCAAGGTTTACAAAGAATCCGACTTCAACCGCATCATCGAGATCAAAGCGCGTGAAGCCAAACGTGTCCAGCTCTTCATGGACGAGATCAACCAGAATCAAAAAGCCCTGGTCTTCTGCGCCACGCAAGACCACGCTGCCGCCGTCCGCGACCTGATCAACCAATACAAAAAGAACCCCGATCCGATGTACTGCGTCCGCGTCACGGCGAATGATGGTGCGCTCGGCGAAGAATATCTGCGTCAGTTCCAAGACAACGAACTAACCATCCCGACGATCCTGACGACGTCGCAAAAACTATCCACTGGCGTGGATGCGCGGAACATCCGCAACATCATATTGATGCGTCCGGTCAATTCCATTATCGAGTTCAAGCAGATCATTGGGCGCGGCACCCGTCTCTTCGACGAAAAGGAATACTTCACCATCTACGACTTTGTGGATGCCCATCACAACTTCGCTGATCCCGGTTGGGATGGCGAAACCGACGAGCTACCTGTAGATGAACCACCGAAGAAACCCAATTCCCGCGTTATTGAGCCACCCGAACCTTACGAACCCAGGGTGAAAGTCAAAGTCAAACTGCGTGACGGCAAAGAACGCGAGATCCAGCACATGACTTCCACGCTGTATTACAGTCCCGATGGCAGACCCATCTCTGCGGAACAGTTCCTACAGAACCTGTTTGGCGTGTTGCCGGCACTTTTCAAGAGTGAAGAAGAGCTGCGCCAACTCTGGTCCAGTCCGGTCACACGCAGAGCCCTGCTCGAGCAACTGGAACTATCCGGTTTCGGCAAAGAAGAACTGTCCATGATGCAGTCCCTCATCAACGCCGAAAAGAGTGACCTGCTCGATGTGCTGGAATACATCTCCTTCGCGGTCCAACCGATCACTAGGGAACTGCGGGTTGCCAAGGCGCAATCCCAGATATTCGCCAAACTGACCGTTGAACAAAAACAATTCGTAGAGTTCGTCCTGTCCAAATACATCGAAACCGGCGTCGAAGAACTCGACCAGGAAAAACTTCCGCAACTGATTACCCTGAAATACAAAGCGATAGATGATGCCAAGGAAGTTCTGGGAACAATTGACTCCATCCGCAGGCTGTTCGTGGATTTCCAGCAGTATCTATATCAATCGCTTTCCCCCGCATAACAACTCATTCTCCCCCGTATTTGCCAAACTCGGAGGTCGTTGCGAAACGGACCTCCGAGTTCTCGATGCAATTACTTCTTCTTGGGCTTATCCTGCTTTTTCTTCTTCTTTTCCTTTTTGCTCTTTTGTTCCTTGTTTGCCATCGTATTCTCCTTTCCAAGAATCAAAACGATTTGTCCTGATATTACCAGAAATTTGCCGCCTCTTTCACCTCCGCGCGCGGCGAGAGCGAGATCGCGTCCTTGTTGCACACCGCCCGGCACACGCCGCAGCCATAGCAGGCAGTCGGGTCAATGACCACTTTCTTGTTGTTCGATGAATAACGGATCGCCCCATACTGACACTGTCGCATGCAAAGTCGACAGCCGTTGCACGCGTCTGCAGAAACTCCCGCCACCCATTCCGCGCGGAACATGACCGGGTAATCGCCGCGCGCATGTGTGATGCGGTACGCCATGCAGTCCTGGTCACAGTTGCACAGCCCGCCGATGAACGGCGTCTTGAACGTCCACACCGAATGGACGAGTCCTTCCTTGTCCAGTTTGCGGATGGACTCGAGCGCTTCCTCTTTCGTCAGCAACTCAAGGCTAAACGAGTCGTCGAGCGAGTCCATCAACTGCTTATCCATGGTCAAGCCGTAGCAGTAGCGCGCGTTCATGTTGCCCGTGGTCACGCGCCGGCACACGCACGGCAGGCGCACCGCTCCCTGCACCATCTCGAAGATCCGCTCCACGTCCTCCATCGGCACCACCTGCCCGTAGTGGTCCGCTTTCTGGTTCATTGTCAGGATCGGTTTTGCCAGCGCCATCAACGGCGTCTTGCGTACCATGTTCAATTGCTTGATACTTTTGGGGACGCGTTTATCGAATCCGTTCAGGAATTCGGCGGCATACTTGCGCCGGTCGCCCTGATCGAGCAGTTCGATGGAATAATTCTCCATCGTCAGGTACCACTTCTTCCCTTCTCCGTGTTGGGTGCAAAATTCACACATGACAGCCTCCTTTGGATTTCGGGACAGTATAGCCACGCGGATTGGACTTTTCCAGTGACATTGCTCCTCATTCGGATGCCGACCACCCGCCTCCTTTCAAGCCCGGGCTTGATTCCGTTATTCATTACCATGCATGTCATTGCGAGGATGAGCCCATCGGGCGACGACGAAGCAATCTCATGCCGGATTAAGGGATGCTTGCAAAATTAGAATATCCGTTCTATAATACATTCATGGACGCGATCGGCACGCTCAAGATGCTTTCCAGCCAGATGGAATTGGAACACGCGGAAGAATCTCGCGCCTCGTCTTCGCCTAACGGCTCCGCTCAGCGCGAAGCCAAACCTGCCTGCTTCACACCCAAAGAAAAAGATGCCGCGTTCGTGCATCCCGCCCAACTCCCCAACGGCAGACAGATCATGCTGTTGAAGACCCTGCTCTCCTCGGCGTGTGAACGGGATTGTTTCTACTGTCCCTTCCGCGCAGGACGCGACTTCCGCCGCGCCACGTTCCAGCCGCAGGAGTTTGCCGAGTTGTTCATGAAGTTGAACAATGCCAAAGCCGCTGAGGGCATGTTCCTCAGTTCGGGCATCGCGGCGGGTGGAGTCAACACGCAAAATAAAATTCTTGATACCGCCGAAATCCTCCGCAAGCGATTGGGCTTCCGCGGCTACATACACCTCAAGATCATGCCCGGCGCCGAACGCGGACAGGTGGAACGCGCCATGCAACTCGCCGACCGGGTTTCGGTCAACCTCGAAGCGCCGAACACCGAACGGCTGGCAAAGCTTGCCCCGCACAAAGTATTTCTGGAAGAGTTGTTACAACCGTTGAAATGGGTGGAAGAGATAAGGCGTTCACAGCCCGCCTACAAATTCTGGAACGGACGGTATCCCTCCACGGTGACGCAGTTCGTGGCGGGCGGCGCCGATGAAAGCGACCTGGAGTTATTGACAACGACCGACTGGCTGGTGAAGAACGTGCGACTCAAGCGCGCGTACTTCTCGGCGTTCCACCCCATCTCGGATACACCGATGGAAAACAAAGCGGCGGTGAATCCGTGGCGCGAACATCGTTTGTATCAGGCATCGTTCCTGTTGCGCGATTACGGCTTCGATCTTGAAGAGATGCCTTTCATGCAGGATGGCAACTTGCCACTCCCCACTGACCCGAAACTGGCGTGGGCGCAGTCGAATCTCAGCGAGCGTCCGCTGGAAATTAATCGGGCAGAGAAAAGCCAGTTGTTGCGCGTACCAGGCATCGGCTTGAGAGGAGCCGAGGCGATCCTGTCCGCAAGACGTACAAGCAAATTGCATGATCTAACGTCGCTTCGCAAACTTGGTATCATTGTCGCACGCGCCGCTCCATTCCTGTTGCTCGATGGCAGGCGTCCGGCGAGTCAACTCGCGATGTTCTGATCCGCCGCATCCTTTTCCACATCCGAATTCAAGCCGGGCAGGTGTACAATAGCGCCAGCTTGAAAATCGTCTTTACGGGAGAAGGAATTCATGCAAAACACCACAGCACTACAAGAAGAACGTGTACCGCTCGCGAGCCGTATCTGGATCTCGCTGGCAGATGCTTCGGTCGCCATCCTGCAGGCGCTGGTCGCCGCCGGTGCGCTGACGTATTACTTCGTCAACCTGCGCGGACTCTCGACCAATTACACGGGCATCGTCTGGCTGTTGTTCGGCATCTGGAACGCGGTCAACGATCCGCTCTTCGGATATATCAGTGACCGCACCAGGAGCAAACTCGGACGGCGCATTCCCTATATCCGCTACGGCACGCCGATCTTCATCCTGGCATTCATCCTGTTCTGGCTGGACGTGCCGGGCGTGAACACCCAGGTGGGCTTGTTCCTGCAGATGCTGTTGGTGTTGTTTGTGTTCGATACGCTCTACACCGCCATCGCCACCAGCCTGTACATCATGCCGTACGAAGTGGCGATCTCCAACAAAGCCCGCTCGAGCATCTTTGTCTGGAAGATCATCTTCATGGTCTTCACCATC
>JBFYRY010000150.1:0-10826 GCA_041302025.1 Chloroflexota bacterium
TGTGGATTTCATGGAATTTCGCCGAATCTGCAATACCGCCCTAAAAGCCTTTCAGTCGATTGTCATTCCTGTCCGAACTCCTGTCTGAACTTCGGAATTCCGGTTGATTTTACCGCTGTTTTGTGCTACTCTTGTTTTGACCTAAACCAACGTTTACCAAAGGAGAGATGTCTATGGCAACAGTTCCCGGGATCGATGTTTCATATTGGAATGCAGGGATCGACTGGCCCAAGGTACGCGCCACCGGACAGCGATTTGTGTTTGTCAAAGCCAGCGAGGCGGACTATTACCGGGACCCGACATTCGGTAATAATTGGTCTGGTGCGAAGTCTGCCGGGCTTCTGAGGGGAGCCTATCATTTCTTTCGCTGTAATGTGGATGCGAAGAAGCAGGCGGATACTTTCATCAACTACGTCAAGTCATTCAACGACAACGGCGAACTACCGCCCGTGCTCGATCTGGAAACCAATGACGGGCAGAAAAAGGAAAAAATCATCCCTGCGGTAAAGATCTGGCTTGACCGGGTCGAAACCGCGTTCGGCAAAAAGCCCATCCTCTATTCGGGGCAATACTTTCTCCAGGATTACCTGTCTGAAGCGGGCGGCGGTCCCCCGGCATGGGCAAAGGATTACCCGCTCTGGCTGGCTCAGTATCCGAATCAATATACCCCCGGAATGCAGCCGTTCCTTCCCACCGGCTGGTTCAAGTGGACGATCTGGCAGTACAGTAAAAGAGGCTCGGTCAATGGCATCAATGCCGATGTAGATCTGGACCTGTTCAACGGCACATTGGAGGAGTTATATAAATTCGCCGGTGCAACGCCTGTTTCCGGCACCACACCTTCAGAGGGGCCGAAGAAACATAAAGTGGCCGCAGGCGACACTTTTGAATCGGTGGCTTTGAAATACGGTGTGACCGTTCGTGAATTGGTGAGCGCCAACCCGCAACTGCTCAAGTCGGGGGACCAGTTAACGATACCCGTTGCAGTGGCGATCCCGTCTGAAAGCGGAGGCAGTTCCGGGTCCGCGGCTGGAGGCGGTACGTCAGCGCGCACGCATACGGTCAAATCCGGCGACACGCTCTACGCCATCGCCATCCAATATGGGACTACCGTCGCGGCGATTGCCACGCTGAACAATATCCCCAACCCGAATCAGATCAAGGTTGGACAGGTCTTGAAGATACCGTAACCGGTGAAACACAACATCCCCGTCACGCATCGCGCGGCGGGGATGTTTGATTCTGTCACGAAGAACGTTTCCTACCCCCGGACAGCCAGGAACGTTCCGATTGCGATAATGATGATATAGGCGGGAATGAAGCCGAATTGTGCCACCCGATCCACTATTTTAACCTGTTCAAGTTTTTCAGCTTTCTTGAGTCTCATGCCGATGATGGTTGTTACGATGGCGACCGCGATCATGCCGAACGAACAGATCTGAACCAGGTCCGAGAGGCTGAACGCAGATTGGTTTGGGAAGTAGGTGTCGATGGTGTATTTGTTTCCGACTGCCGCAAAGATCGCCGTCATAACAAGACCGATGCGCGAATCGACATCCAGGAAATAGAGCAGGCTCACAATGATGAATGAGATGAAGAATCCCAAAAAGGAATTGATGAACAGGCGTCCGCCGATCCGCTGGATGGGTATCTCCACCACAATGCGTGGATAATTGCCCATCTGCTCGCTTGGGTCGCCGAATGTGGAGCGGTATTCGTAGTTTAGGGCTTTCATCTGCAGGTCTTTGATATTCCAGCCGCTTATCTTCAACTCTTCGCTTACCAGGCTGTTCTTCGTATCGGGCACAAAATGGATCGCGTTTGACTGGATGCCCGCACTTTCAAGCTCAATGGTCAGGTTTTGGCGGTCGAAGGGGAAGTTCCTTACATCCCAGTGCTGGATGATCGTTGAGGTGAATTTGGCAATGGCATACGTAGTGCCATCGATGGGATTTGAGACAACAAATTGATCGGTGGGGCTGATGACCCTGTTTTGGGCATTAACGACCTCGATCTGGTTGAATCCTTTGTACTCTTCACCCGCAATTTCCTTCATCGCCTCTGTAGGGAAAGTGGTCCATAACCAGAAAGTCACTGTAAATTGTTCGGAACGAAAATCAATGCCATAAATGGATGTGATAAAGATACCCACCGGGATGTTGATGGGAGCATCCATGCCTGCCTCGCCGGAATTGACAGGGATCCTGGCCTCCACGGGTAATGGATACAACAAAAATCCCCCCACCAGCAAGACCAGCAGGGTCAGGACCGTGAGTGTGATGTGGATACTTCGCCGACGCATTATTCTGGATCTCCCTTGTGATTCGATTTTTTCATGAGTTCCTGGTTCAATTTACGGATGCGGTTCATCTGCTGCCAGAACAGGTCTTCCAGCAAGTCAGGCGTATTCTGTATCAACCGCCGGAAATTGGAACCGGAGATCTTCATCACTTTTGCCTGTGTTTTGGCGCGGACGGATGCCGAACGCGGCAGACCATCGAAAGCCGACATTTCGCCCACGGTTGCGCCGGGACCATACGTCCCCAGCGAAATATCTTCGCCATCCGTTGGCAGAAATACATCCAGTTCACCCTGCAGGATGAGCACCAGGTAGTCACCGGCATCGTTCAGCTCCCAGAGCATCTCGCCGGGAGCCAGATTCATTTCGGTGCCGGCGCGGTACAGTTCCATGTATGATTTCTTGGAATACTGCTCCTGACCCACGAAGTATTCATTGAACTCGATCTCCAGCAGTTCGTTGATTCGGTCCAGGCTGTTTTCCTCGATGTACATCACCGAAAATGCTAGTGTGCTCTGGTAGTTCATCGCGGTGTCTGCCAGAATGTGCGAGAACAGCCTTCTGAAATTGCGGAAATCGGGACGGTACTTGCTGGTATCCAGGTCGGTGCCGTTGTAACCGAGATAGAAGGCATATACTTTGCCCTCACGCCCCTTCCAGAGCGTTTCCCAATCGGGTGCGGAACCCTGTGCAAAGCACAGGAACGGATTGAACCCAAAGGCGTGATAACTCAGGTCGGCAAAACCGTCACCGCCGAAGCGCAGGGGGTTGAGTTCCACCGGCGTGAGTTTCCCTTTGTGCAGTTTGAACTCGCCATGGATGGGGATGTTGCGCGCATGGATGGTCTTGTTTAACTCGGTGAAGAACCCGATCATGTTGTCATGCAGTCTGTGAAAGACATCGTAACTGGTGTAATACACCACGTGCAGGTATTCCAGCTTTTTGGGCAGGGGGTGATAACAGATGTTCGTGATGACGGGTAAACCGTCTTCATTGAAGAACATATCCACGGCATATTCGTCGCCGTCGATGAATTCCTCCACGATCAGGCGGTCTTTTGCCACGACAAGGTCGGAGAAAATGTTCGTGCGGATCTGCAATTGCCGGGTGATCTCATCGGTCAGCGCCTTGCGGTCGGTGCTTATATCCAGCGGGTAGGCGGCACTGCCCCAGTATCCCTTGATCGGTTTGACAAAATATCGTTCCGCAGGATCCAGTTCAAGGGTCGCAAGATCCGGAATTGAAATCTCCTTGAAGAAAAAATCGGGAAAGAGCGCGGTCAGCATTTGGCGGCACGAAACCTTATTCTTCAGCGTCGAGATCAATTCCTTCTTCTGAGGATCGTCCATGCGATGAAGCACATCGTCCAGCACGGTCTCGGTGGAGATGATGATCTTGTCGCCCTGTTCGAATCGCAGGGATGGGTCATCCTTCAGTTCTTCCTTTGAAACGACCCGGATGTTTTCATCCTTGATCCCGGCAATGATGCCCGAACCGACGAGACTCTCGACCAGGATCCATGTCTTGTGTGAGTGATCTTTTGTTGTATTCATAGTTTGGATACGAAATTTTACATCAATCGTGGATTTCTTATAAGTGTCGGACGTCATGGAAAATCCGCGCTTCTTTTGCGGGGATGGCTGATTCCGTTTCGAGAGTCTGTCGCCGCTGAAACAGCCTCGTTAAAAAACGAGACCCGGCAGTTCTGCCGGGTCTCGTTCGGTTAGGGGTAAATTCTCTTGATCGTGCGCGGGAATGGTATCGCCTCGCGGATGTGTTCGATGCCGCACATCCAGGCGGTGACGCGTTCGGTGCCCATGCCGAAGCCCGAGTGGGGGACGGAACCGTACTTGCGCAGTTCCAGATACCACTTGAAGGCTTCCTCGGGCAAGCCTTCCTTGCGGATGCGTGCCAGCAGTTTCTCGGGGTCGCTCATGCGCTCGGAGCCGCCGCAGATTTCGCCGTAGCCTTCGGGTGCGAGCAAGTCCACGGATTTGCAGACTTCGGGGCGATCGGGCCACGGTTCCATGTAGAAGGCTTTGACCGCGGAGGGATAACCGTAGACGAACACAGGCTTGTCGTAGAGTTTGGTCAGTTCGGTTTCGTGCGGTGCGCCGAAATCCATGCCCCATTCGAATTTGAGCAGTTCCTTGCGCTCGGGGTCGGTCTCTTTTTCGTAAAGGTCGATCAGATATTTTGCCGCGTCATCATACGACATGCGCGGGAACGGACCAATGATCTTCTCCAACTGTGAAGTATCGCGCCCGAGAAATTTCAATTCCGCCGCGCAATCTTTCAATACCGCTTGTGCGATGTAGGTGATGAGCCCCTCTTCCACATCCATGAGTCCATCGAGGTCGCAGAAAGCGATCTCAGGTTCGAGCATCCAGAACTCGGTTAAGTGACGACGCGTCTTTGATTTCTCGGCGCGGAAGGTCGGTCCGTAGCAGTAAACTTTTCCAAAGGCGAAGATGTTGGCTTCGTTGTAGAGTTGTCCCGTTTGCGCGAGATAGGCTTTGCCTTCATCGAAATATTCAGTCTCAAAAAGAGTCGTGGTCCCTTCGGCGGCGGCGGGGGTCAGGATGGGTGTATCCAGGTTGAAGAAGCCCTGACCATCGAGATACTCGCGCACCGCTTTCATGACGCGCACACGCACGCGCAGGATCGCCCATTGACTCTGCATACGGATCCACAGGTGACGATTGTCGAGCGCGAAATCGGGACCGTGATCCTTGAGCGACATCGGGTAATCCAACGCCGCCTCCTGTACGATCTCGATCTGTTTCACGCCGAGTTCATATCCGCCAGGGAGACCGGGTGCGCGCTTATCCTCGCGGACTGATCCAGTGATGATGACCGACGACTCCTGTGGCAAACGCGAGACTCGATCGAAGACTTCCGGTTCCAGGTCGCCTTTGAACGCCACACACTGGACGAAGCCCGAGCCGTCACGGACGAGTAAAAAGCACAGCTTGCCTTTATCCGTGCGGTTGTAGACCCAGCCTTTGACGGTCACTTCCTGTCCAATATACTGTGAAATTTTAGAAACGCTGATGTATTCAGCCATGTGAATGATCCTTGTCTTGATTTGTTTGTGCAATTATAGCAGATGGCTATTTTGCTTCCCTATTTACTTGTGCTGAACCCACCGCGCTGACGATGACTCCAGACAAGACAACCAACCCGCCCAACAATGCGGATGATCCCATAGCTTCGCCAAGGAATAAAAAGACCCACACGGGGTTCAGTATCGGCTCGAGTGTGCCGATCAGATTTGCTTCCAATGCAGGGATGTGTTTGATGCTCTTGGTGAACAGGATGAACGCCAGCCCGATCTGGAAGATGCCGAGATAGGCGACGATCGACCAATTGGTGACGGTCCAGGATTCTTTCAGGATGGAGGGGAAGCCCAACACGGCCATGACCAGGCTGGCGACGAGGATGCTGTCTTCAGGGTGCGCATCCTTTTGGGCGCGGAAGGCGACCATCATCACCGCGGAGGTCACGCCACTGATAACCGCCAGGATGTTGCCGTAAAAACCTTCCGGGCTGAGTTGGTCGCCAAAGAATAGGAACAAACCGAGGAAGATCAAGCCCATGGAGACCCAATCTGAACGGGATGGTTTTTCGCGCAGGAGCCAGTAGCCGAGCAGGACAACGTAGATGGGCGCGGTGTATTGCAGAAAAATGGAATTGGCGGCGGTGGTGAGTTTCGTAGACGTGACGAAGAGAAACTGCGTAAGAATGGACATACTTGCCGCCAGCAACATCCAGCGCGTCCACTTGGCGGGGAGGCGGCGCATGTAGAGCAGAAACACGATGCTGGTAAACAGTCCACGCCCCGCCAAAATGGACACAGGTCCCCAACTCAGGGCTTTAACGAGCACCCCGCTGGTGCTCCAGAGCAGGGCGGTGATGACGAGCATAAGGATCGCCTTGCGGCGTTGGGGGAGGGATGTCATGGCGGAACGTCCTTGGGCTTGCGGTGAAAACCTGCGGATTATACCGCCATAAAAAGTGACAGTCACCTTTACCCATAGAGTGCTATGCAAAGGTGACTGTCACTTTAGCTTTACTTCCTTCTTTCATCCAAAGCCTTTACCAACAACTCCTTCGTCACATTCGGGTCGGCTTTGCCTTTGGTGGCGCGGGCGACTTGTCCCACGAACCATTGGAGCAAAGTCTCTTTAAGAGGGAGATACCGCGCGGGCACATTACGCAAGGATGGCATCAAACAGTCGCATGGCTGGGTATCCAAGTCAGGAAAAAGCTGAGCACATCCACACCTACCATTCACAACCGGGTGTTGTGTTAACCCCCGCCATCTTTCCAACGCGTTTATACATGGTCACATTCGTGAACGGTTCGCCCAAAATCCCATCGTGGATCGCCCACGATCGCAGGCGGATGCTGTTTGCGGCTTTGGATGATCGGAACGGAGTTGAGTCATCAAGCAGTGGATATAGATCGCCTCCCTCCTTGAACCCGGTCTGGATACTGTCCATCAGGCGTTTGCCCATCTGATAGGCGAACCCGTACCGCTCGAAGATGACCGCGTTATGATAATACAACGGCTCGGCGAAGTACATCTCATGCCCCAGACTTGCGACAAAACCTTCGAAGGCGTCCATTGCATGGTGCAATATCCGCAGACCACGGCGCACCTGACCGGGTACCAGTCCCGCCGACATGGCGGCGCGTTCGGCTTCGAGATTCCGTTGGAGTGTGCCAAAGCGAGTGGGTGAGCCGTCAGGCATTCTATCCACGTTGAAACGCTGTGCCTCCGGGTCGTTCAGTATGTAAAGCAGGACGTGGATCTGTCCGTTGAGCGTGTCGGTGAGATGGGCGTAGAGGATCGGGTCGGGGAAGTTCTGTTCGTGGAACAGGCTCATCTCCACGTCGCTGGCGCCGGGGGCAAACCTGAATTTTAGCAACGATTGAATACGCTGGGAATCTGCATCGGGGAGGTTGAACCGCTCCAGCAGGGCGTTGGGGATATAGCGGGCATAGATCGCCCGTTTTTCGTTTTCTGGAAGATTATTGATCCCGCCAATCGTTGAAGGTGTCATGGTTTCGTGGTTTTCCAGTTTTGTAGTTTTACGGCCGAATAACTTGTCAGGGACCAACTATCAAGCCATCCAACTGCCAAACTACCTGACTCTTGATTCTCGTTCAGCGCTCCTGGCTTCGTCTCTTTTTGCTATTGTAGCGCGTTTGTCGTAGGCCTTCTTGCCTTTTGCAAGGGCGATCTCGATCTTGGCACGCCCGTCCTTGAGATAGACGCGGGTCGGCACGATGGTCATGCCCTTGATGCGGACATTATTCCACAGTTCGCGGATCTGCTTTTTATGCAGAAGCAGTCGCCGTTTGCGTTTGGGATCGTGATTAAACCGGTTGGCTTGCTCGTATGGGGCAATGTGTGCTTCGACCAGCCAGGCTTGTTTGCCGTCTTCAATATCGATGAATGATTCCTGGATGCTGATCTGCCCGGCGCGGATGGATTTGATCTCACTCCCTTGCAGGGCAAGGCCGGCTTCGAACTTTTCCTGCAGGAAATATTCGAAACTTGCCTTTCGATTGGTTGCTACGACTTTAACGTTTTCGGACATAAATTGATATTACCACAATCGTCAATTGGACTATCCCCACTTTAGAATGGATAACCCCGCCAGAAAGCGCAGGGCGGCGATCAGGACCAATGCTTCGGAAAGCCCGATCTGGTCTGCGATGACGGGACCCGCAAGGGAACCGATAAGGACAGCGGTATTCAGGATGATGTTGTACCATGCCAGATGTGTCGGGCGGTCATTGGACGGAATGTTCTCCAGCATATAGTTGGCATACGCGCCGGAGACCATCGAAAAAAACAGTCCACCAATCAAAGAAACGGCATAGAATTGCCAGACTTTGGTCGAGAAGGAAAGGAAAAAAGGATAGATTGCCAGTCCAGCCACGCTCCAGCCTGTCAGGTTTTTGTGCCCCATCATTTTGACGATTTTTCCGAGCTGGGTCGAGCCAAGCAGGACGGTTAAATAGAAAAGCGCGGTGCCAATGCCGATATGATCGTCGTTCAATGCAAGGACACGCACATTGTAGATCGGGAAAATAGGCAGTGCCAGATATTGCGCGAAATGGAAGGCAAAGAGTCCCAGCAGGATATTTCGAAAGCGGGTCTTCCAGATATCGAGGCGGAGGGCTTGAAGAACAGGACATCCTTTCTTAACAGTGGCAGGCTCCGGCTGGGGTGGATGCGCGGGCAAATCCGCCTGCAGGGAGCGGATGAAATAGAGGTGGAGACTGCTCATCGCCGCGCCAAACGCGCCGATCCCAAAAACGATCTGGTATCCGATGGGGAAGGCGATATTTTTGAGGATGTATCCGCTGAGGAGGGATGAAGCCATGAAGGTAACAGAGAGTACGATATTGCGGACGCCCGCAACATGTGCGCGCCATTCGCCGGGTACGGCTTCGGCAAACAGGGCGCTGAATCCGACAGCCAACGGCGTCAGGGGAATTGCCATGAGGAAGGTGAGGATGATGAGCGCCCATATCTGGTTTTCGTTGCTGAATAGCCAGGGCAGGGGGATCCAAAGGAAGAAACCGATGCGGTAAACGACAGAAGCCCAGAAGACTGCGTGGCCCGTGTTGCGCTTTTCGATCCAGCGTCCGGCGGGAATGGCGAAGAGCAGGCTGACAATGGCGGACACTGCGCCAATCAAACCGATCTGGAATCCGGTTGCGCCGAGACGTGTCGCATAGATGTTGATGAAGTTGATCGCAGAGCCGCTTAGTAACCCAAACCATCCGATATCGAGATAGGCCACAAATTGCGCTTTTTCAAAGGCGGGAAACCGCAATTTGTGACCGCGGGTATTATATGTTCGGATTTTCCGCGGCGGTGATGTATACTCAGGCAATAGTCCATGCATGAATTGCCTGTCACCCAGTCTATTTTAAAGATCGCGTTGCAACATGCCGAAAAGGCGAACGCCAAACGCATTACTGACCTGCGTCTTGTGATGGGTGAACTCGCCAGCATGGTGGACGACTCGATCCAGTTCTACTGGGAGATCATCGCCAAAGACACCATCGCCGAGAAAGCGACCCTGCACTTCCGACGCATCCCTGCCGAACTGGAGTGCCTGACCTGCTCCGAGAAATATCACCCCGCCGACGGCGAACTCGCCTGCCCGAAATGTGGAAGCCTGAGCGTGAAAATCATCGCGGGCGAGGAGTTTCTGCTCGAGTCAATAGACGTCGAATGAGCCAACCATCAATCGTAAATCCAAAATCGTAAATCGGAAATTACTTTATGCCCCAAAACATCCCCATAGTTGAAAACATCCTCAACGCCAACGACCGACTGGCGGAGGAGAACCGCGCGCGCATCGAAGCCGCAGGCGTCTTCTCCATCAATATCATCGCATCACCGGGTGCGGGCAAGACCTCACTCATCGAACAGACCCTGCCGCGCTTGAAAGGCAAATTGCGCGTCGCCACCGTGGACGGTGACATCGCCACATCCATCGACTCAGACCGCGCCGCCGCGGCGGGCGCGGGAGCCGCTGTCCAGATCAACACAGGCGGCGATTGCCACCTCGACGCGGTCATGTTGCGCGGCGCGCTCGAGCAACTCAACCTTACACAATTCGACCTGCTCATCGTCGAGAACGTCGGCAACCTCGTCTGCCCCGCCAACTTCAAGCTCGGCACACACAAGACCGTCCTCGTCGCATCCATTCCTGAGGGCGACGACAAACCGTATAAATATCCCGGCACCTATCGCGGCGTGGATGCGCTGGTCATCAACAAGATCGACCTTCTGCCCTACGTCCCCTTCCGCATGGACTACTTCGAACGCGGCGTGCAGGTGCTCAACCCTGGCGTCACCACCTTCCCGCTCTCGTGCACCACAGGTGAAGGTCTCAATGCCTGGACCAACTGGCTCATCGAAAACTCTCGAAAGGTGTAATTGGTAATTACCAATTACCAATTACCAATCACTCATGCAAGGCGCGCGCATTCACATTACAGGCATTGTCCAGGGGGTCGGCTTCCGACCCTTTGTGTATAACCTTGCTACCCGACTCAAACTCAACGGCTGGGTGCGCAACACCTCTGCCGGTGTGGATATCGAAGTTGATGGAGAGCAGGATGTTTTGGATGTCTTCGTTAAAGCGCTGCGTGACGAAGCCCCGCCGCTTTCCCGAATCGACGAACTGACCGCATCCTTCCGCCCTGCAAACGGATTCACCGCCTTCGACATCTTCCACTCTGAAGTTGTGGAGGGCGCGTTCCAACCCATCTCACCCGACGTTGCCATCTGCGACGATTGCCTGCGTGAACTCTTCGACCCGAACGACAGGCGTTATCGTTATCCCTTCATCAACTGCACCAACTGCGGACCGCGCTTCACCATCATCAAGGATATTCCCTACGACCGCCCTCAAACAACCATGGCAGGATTCACACTCTGTCCGGATTGCGAAAAAGATTACAAAGACCCCACGGACAGAAGATTCCATGC
>JBFYRY010000151.1:0-9097 GCA_041302025.1 Chloroflexota bacterium
GGTGAGATGATTTTACCCGAATTTCGTCTACACACAGTCTCCCCGTTGGAGTGACTAAATTCTTGATTTTCGTGTCTCAAATCATTGACACATTCCGCCGCGCGAAATATACAACACCGTTTAGCGGATCATGACTCCGATATCATCTGCAACCCCGATATGCGTTTCAGGGAGATCAAGCAATTTTCCTTGTTGCAGGACAAAGGTCAGAGTTTGATGCGAGCGGCAAGGAATCAGATGAATTTGTCAGCGCGCGCATATCATCGTATCTTGAAGTTGGCACGGACGATTGCTGATTTAGCAGACAGTTAAGATATCCAATCCACGCATTTGTCGGAGGAGTTGCAATACCGTCCGAAGTTGATTATGGGATGACAAAATTAAGTTGACAGCTTAAATTCTCAGGTTTAGGATGAAGGGTATAGTGTGGAATGATTGTATACGGGTATAATTCCGTCCTACTTCACTACATACCACAGCCTGCCTCCCAGATATGGGATGAAGTTACAAAAACCAGATTAAATGTCTCTATCTTGCGGAATACTCGTTTATGGGTATTCAACCTCGCTCTCGTAAACGATCATACCCCACTCCCCGGTCTCGAAAACCGGGGAGTATTTTTGTCTTTGCACGTTTGTGGATAGTGGAAAAGGGGAGAAGCCCAATTCATCCAGAATGAGTTTTAGCGGTTTGTCAGTTCATGTCTATCACTGGGCACGTGAGAATTTCAATCCCATATGAGACATGACATCCTCCTACACTATGCCATATCCAACAGGGCAATTCCGAGATCGGCTAGCCGGAGAATATCATCCGCTTTTTTGAGGTGAACACCGCGCAACTCAATACGAAGCTCTGCGGATGTCCGTTTGATCAATGGAGAGATTCCCTTCCAATTCATCAGGAAGGATTCGACTTTGGGGGTGATCACTCTCTCCGCATCCATTACATCCTTCGCCCAGACCATGAAACGCTGCTGAAAGGCTTGACTTCCCACATGGATTTCGGTTAACCCGTCAGTGTCCGCACCCAATGCCATGGATAAAGTCTGGCGCACCAACATATCTCCAAATCCGCCCAGATCTGCCTGCGAGGTGCGTCCTCCGATTAACAAGGTGTTGCCAGGAGAATCTGCCTGCCAGATGGTGGACATGGAAATGTTGGACGACCCAGAGTCGTTTTCGCGTCCACTGGACACAGACAACGCTTCCAATATCCAACCCGAGGCGGAGATGCGAATTCCCCATGTCAGCGGCTGTCGCACGGACTCAAATTGCCAGCCGTTTTGCTCCGCGAGTACGATAAGTTCCTTCTCAGCCTGCGCCTGCCTACGGCGCACAAAGAGAAAAATGACACCTCCGCCCACAAGCAGGACGGCAAGGACAATCAGGTTTAGGGTGATTTCGTTCATGGATTTTCCTTGGGTATTCAATTTGATCGTGAGGCGGGTTCCATCACTTCAGGTGCGGACTCTTTCTTCTTTCGTAGCACCAAAAAGGCTATGCCCGCGAGTATGATCGGCACGAAACAGCAAAGGCATAGAAACGCCCCGCCACCTAAAATATACCCGATATTGCCACCCAGATTAAAACCACCCACTTCGCTCACCGCACGGATGTCGTTGACCTGCCCCCCGACAAGCGTCCAGGTCAGGGTATTGCCGTCCTGCTGAGTGGCGTTGGTTTCGACGACTGTACCGGGCAGTTTTACAATCCAGGAGATTTCGGCTCCCATGGGAGCGCCGCCATCACCGCTCAGGTCAAGGCTGATATCATAGGTCATCCTGCCATCATCCAGGGAAATGTCGTTGATGCGGGTATCGGTCATGCCGTAGATCGCCTTCAGCGCATCCAGTGATTCAAATCTACTTTCATAAATGCACCAGGTTTCCGTTTCATTTCGCGTTTCCTGGCGAATGGATGTGTTGGGCGGTAGTTCCTGGTTCTGTGTAGCACAGAAGCTTTCATCTCCCGCGCTCAGCCCTGCCATCGACGCTTCGTCGCCCTGAAACCCGATCTCCTGCACATAGGTGCCGGAGCCATTATTCTCGATGGCGGTAATGAAATTCACTTTGCAGGAGGAGAGCAAAAGTGCAAGCAAGATGGATATCCCGATCATAAATAGTTTGGTACGATGGGTCTTCATGAGGAGTTCCTTTGTATGGTTACAGATTGGAAACGATCAGGTAAACAAGCACGCCAATGCCGATAAAACACAACGGCATCACAAAAACAATGAAAGCAATTGCATATGTCTGGAATTTGTTGACCCGCTGACGCGACTGGCGCAAGCCCGTATGGAAAGGTTTGTCGGTTACCACCGGGGCAGGCTGGTCCTCGGCAGATTGAGTCAGCGTCTCAAGGGCAGAGAGCCAATTGCGGGCGGCATCGAGCGGAATGGAACTGACAAATATGTTCCGCGAGCGGTACAGGTGCAGCAGGACTTCCCCCGGCTGAAGTTCGAATGTACGGAAAATCGCCCACTCGGCGCCGACACTCATCAAGGTACGAATTGACTCCTGCACCCGTTCATCGGTTAGCCAGTGACGTGTCCACGCTTCATCCAGCGGATAAATAGTATAGCCGTTCAGCCCTGGAAGGGATTCCAGCGGCTGTTTGCCAAATACCCGGGCGACATTGACAGGGACGGAATCGCTGTAGAAAAACTGGGCACGGGTGAGGACACGGGTTTTCATCCGCAGTTCAATGGTTGGTCCACGGTAGATATAAATATCCACATCACGCCCGCCCAGTTGTCCCTGATAGTGACGACCATAGAGCAGGTAACTTCTGCCAGTCAGACCAAGAGGCGTGAAGATCTCATCAAGGGAGCGGGCACGCACCTTGAGAACGACCAGCAGAATGATGACCGGAATGACCAGCAGGATCAAAAAAGAAACCAGCCCACCTCCCAGTAATACATAAACAACGGCATTTTCATCCCCGCTTCTGGCGAGATTATCCATGAAGGGTAAAACGACGTTTGTCAGGAGAAAGAGACAACCGCAGAAAACCGGGATGCTAATCAAAGTACTGAGACAACCAAGCAGCCATCGGCGTTTGGTGCGTTCAACAAAGAGATTGGTGAGTTCGCGCATGAGATTTTCCCTTCACAGGGACAACCTGACAGGCTGCCCTGTGAAACTGTTTCGTTACGGCACAATTTGCAGCATCCCGCCACCGTCGAAATTGGAGCCGCCACCGCCCACCCAGAGCGCATCGTATGGATCGACCTGCAGGGCAGAGATGTAATTTGTCAATAAGCCGTCTTTGGTGGTGAACATACTCCAACCACCATTCCCGTCCTGGTACAACAAGCCCTTGTCTGTACCAACCCAGACACGCCCAGTGGAAGAAACTGCCAGAGTGGTGAGCCGCGCTTCGCTGAAACCGTCCTTGAGAAAATCGACAAGGATTTCGACCTGAGTCCCATCATAGCGGGCAACACCGGTGAAGGCACCAATGAGGAGGTCGCCGTTGGGGTCCAACGCCAGTGCGCGGATATATTTATTGGGGATGTTTGTATCATCCTTGCCAAATACCACTTCGAGGGTTTCATTTTCGTATTTGGCTAATCCCTGGTCGGTGCCGATCCACACCCGTCCGGATCTGTCCGTAATCAATGCCTGGACGTTGTCGCCAGGCAACCCTTCGGCGGTGGTCCACTTCATGACCTGGGAGCCGTCCTGATCCAGTACAACAACGCCTTTGCCATCATCGCCAAACCAGGCTCTGCCTTGCTGGTCGACAGTGACTGAGTTGAATGAATAAATGTCCTTGAAGGACGTCCATTCGCCATTTTGATAGCGGCTGGCACTGCCGTTGATAACCGACACCCAAGCTATATCATTCGTACCAAAAGCAATGGCGCTGACCCACGCGCCGCCCATGCCCGGAGTGTCATTCGGTCGGAAGGTGGTCCACTCTATTTCCGGCTGGATCGAATCGAGGATATGCAAACCGGCATCGGTGCCAGCCCATAAGGCGCCATCCGGTGAGATTCCAAAAGAGTCCACGAAGTTACTGGCAAGCTGGTCATCCGTTTTGAATGCCTTTGCCATCCCGTTACCGAAGACATACACACCCTGACTGGTACCATACACCGGGGAGCCGCTTTCGGTCAAGGCAAGAGCATGGATGCCCTGACCATCCGCCTCGGGGAAGTCCATGGCACAGGCGGCACTCTTCGGGTCGAATAGGCATAATTTCCCTGTACCCAGCGGCAGGGTGGTGACCCAAATGGCGCCATCAGGAGCGATCTCGATCTCGTTGACATTGCCCAACCCGGCGGGACTATCCACGCCAAAGGATGTCCACTTGTTGTTCTTGAATGACATGAGTCCACTGGATGCGCCGACCCACAGAGTACCATCCTTGGCAAAGGCAAGTGAATAAGCAGTCTCATCGGGCAGACCGTTGGCAGTGGTGTAGGTCGTTACCTTGCCGTTGGAAATCTGGGCAATGCCTTTGTAACCGTGTGCAATCCAGATGTCCTTCCCCTGGACGGCGATATCGCTGATCGAATCCCAGAGCAAGCCCTGGTCCCGGGTGAAGCGTTGGAAAGCGCCCGTTGAAAGGTCGAGCACTCCCAATCCGTTATACCCAATCAGGAGGCGGTTATTCGCCTGGTCGCAATACAGGCGCTCGATCTTGCTGTCATCCACGCGGCTTTCGGCGGGAGCCAGCGTCCTCTGTTCCCATAAGCCGGTGTTCGGATCGTAAATACTGATACCGCTCAGGGTTCCAACCAGGATGCGCGGCTCCGGGATCTCACAATAGGCGATACTGTAGGCACTGACATGTCCCATACCGTTCAGCGGGGTGTACTTCATCGAATAGCCGCTATCCAACCGCCAGGTGACCATCCCGCCCAGTGTGGCTGTGTGGACAACCCCCTCATAAATAACAAGATCACGCACCACGTTGGCATTGACATATGGATACCAGCCCGGTTGTCTGCTGATTCCAGGTTCATTGATGAAAGCCTCCGGGGTGGTTTGTGGCAATTCCTCCTGAGGATTTGGCTCTTCCAGGCAACAGGCATCTGTCTCAACCGGTGTTGGATTTTCACTGGCTAGATTCTCCAACATGCCACATGCTATGCTGGAAAGCGTCAGAGTGAAAATTAACAGGAATGGTGCAAGTTTTTTCATGGCAGTTCTTCTCCATTGTTGAAGGGGGTTGAAGTTTGAGCTTCCTTTTCCAACCGTTCCACCTCCTGCCGGATGAATGTGAAAAAGACCTCCATACTGGAAAAACCGTGTCGTTCCCCATTGTTGGGGTTTTCCAGCATGGCACGCACGACGGGCGGGTCATTGGGTTCGAGCCAGATGCGCAGGAGAAAGGATCGGTATGGGATGCCCATGTTCTATTTATAACAATAGGGCGTCAAAAAAACGTCAAAACAGGTTTTTCCTGTATAATCACGTGAAAAACATCACAACATGCCTGCATTATCACTCTCTTTCCTCGGCGCATTTCATGCAGAACATAACGGCGAATCCATCCATGGGTTTGCCACCGATAAATCACGCGCATTATTGGCATACCTTGCGGTCGAACATGGGCGTCCGCACCGGCGTGAGAGTTTGGCAAGCCTGCTCTGGCCCGACCAGAGCGACGAACTTGCCCGCCAGAGCTTACGTCAGGCGCTTTCCCACCTCAAGCAGGCACTCGGTGGAGGTAAGTTCCTTCTCATCAGTCCACAGGATATTCAACTTAACCCACAAAGTGACGTCTGGACCGATGTTGGCGTTGTCGAATCGCTTCAACAAGCCTGTGAAAGGCACCCGCACCGCAGTCAGGGACGTTGTCTCCCATGTCTTGACCGACAGGAACAACTGCTTAAGTATTACACCGGGGATTTTCTGGCAGGTTTTCCATCACAAAATAGCGAATCATTTGAAGAATGGGTCATTCTAACGCGGGAACGCCTGCATCAAAAAGCCATGAATGCCCATATCGCCCTTGCGGGCATCCATGAGCATCGCGGCGATTTGACTGCTTCCTTGAAACATATACGTGAGCAAATTCACCTCGAACCCTGGCGGGAAGAAGCGCACCGCATCGCCATACGTCTACTTGCCCAAATGGGAGAGCGAAGTAGCGCCCTCCTCCAATATCAAACCTGTCAACGGTTACTCGAAAAAGAATTGGCGGTCAGTCCCTCTGCCGAAACCACCGCCCTATATGAGGCGATTCAAAAAGGTAATATTCCCGTTCCACCCACCCTCCCGGTGCCCATCGATACCGGTACGTCATTCATTGGGCGCGTGCGTGAACAGGCAGAATTGGCAGACCAATTGGCGAATCCAAATTGCCGGTTGATCACCATTCTGGGGATGGGTGGAGCAGGCAAGAGCCGCCTCGCCTTGCAGTTGGCGCGTGCCCATCACGGACTCTACCGAGACGGAATATTCTTCATTTCGCTTGTGTCGGCAACCGACATCCGCTCTGCCATCGCGGTTGAATTGGGCTTTGCCGCGCCAGATGCCGGACCGCGATTGCCGGAACTGTTGCGTCACAAACAGATACTGCTTGTACTGGATAATTTCGAGCATCTGGTCGAAAGCAGTGAACAACTCAGCGAACTGCTCTCTGCCGCGCCTGACCTCCAGCTGATCGTCACTTCGCGCGAACGGCTACGCCTGCGCGAGGAATGGGTCTACACTCTGGATGGGCTTTCATATCCGGCGGATGACCAAACGGTGGATTCCGGCGCCTTCGACTCTTGCTCCCTTTTTGAGCGACGCGCCTCCCAAGCCAATCCACGCTTCCGACTCACCCCGGATCGATTCGGTGATCTATCAGCCATTTGCCGTCTCGTGGAGGGGCATCCACTCGCCATTGAACTCGCCGCCAGCCTCTCAGCAGAACGATCGTGTCAGGAGATTGCCGCTTCCCTGCAGGAGACTTTCGACAACCTGTCCCCCTCTTTGCGCAACTTCCCCACACGGCACGTTTCCCTGCGCGTGGTATTCGAACATTCCTGGAAATTACTCACTGCCGATGAACGGAATCGGCTGAAGAGGCTCTCCGTTTTCACAGGCGGATTCACCCTCCAAGCCGCAGAATTCGTGACTGGCTCCACCTGCGATCAACTGGCAGACCTGAGAGCCAAATCACTCCTCCGGCAGGGGACTGACGGCAGATATTCCCTCCATGAAAGCATCCGCCAGTTCGCCGCTGAAAAACTTGAAGATGCGGAGGAGATCCGATCACGCCATGCCGGGTATTTCTCCCAATGGAGCGCAAACTGCGATTCTGCCACCCTCCAGACACTGGATTCGCTCCAAAAAGAACAAGCCAACCTCTGTGCGGCATGGAGGTGGTCGCTGAAAGTAAACATCAGTTTATTGGCAAACCTGCTCAAGGGGATTGCGATGCTCTACGCCCTGCGAGGTCCACTCTCTGAAGGAGAGACTCTTCTTAGTGAAGCAATCCAACACACTGAAGAAATCGAGTCTGCGCAGGGATTGCAGGACAGCCTGCGCATCGAGTTGGCGCATCTTTATAACATGCAAACCAGACACGAAGAAGCGATCGATCTTGTAAAAGATATCGGCGAATCGTCATTAGCGAGACCGCACGCCTTACTTACATGGGGACAGGTGCTGAATGCGCAAGGTGAATGCCAAACTGCGCGACCCATACTCGAACAAGCATTGGGATTGGCACGTCAAACTGGTGATCGGCGCGTTGAAGCGGATAGTCTTCGAGAATTGGGGAATGTCGCAAACCGTCTGGCGGAGTACGATGTCGCGGTGCCATTATACGAACAGTCCCTGCGAGTATCGCGCGAATTGGGCGACAAGCGCGGCGAAAGCGCCACTCTCAACAACTGGGCTTCCGTTGAATGGGACCTGGGCGAACTGGATGCGGCACAGGAACATTTCGAGAATGCCCTCGCACTGTATCGGGAACTTGGCAACCTTCCCGGTGAAGCCAAGGCGTTGAACAACCTATCGAATGTACTCGCCGATAAGGGCGATTTTGGCGCATCGATCCAGTATTCTGAAAAAGCATTGCACATCCACCACAGGATGGGAAATCCACGTGGACAAGGGGCTGTATTGAACAACCTTGGAGCCACGTATTTCAGCCTGGGAGATTACAACAAAGCACGTAACTATTATCAGAAGGCATTGCTGGTCCACCGCGAAGGTATGAACCGACAGGCAGAGGGAGAGACACTTGCCAATCTCAGCCTGCTGGAATGCATTCAAGAGAACTACACGTCCGCACGCGCCAGCGCCGGGAAAGCCATCGAACTTTCCGAACAAATGGGCGACAGGGTCAACCTGGCGAACGCCTATTATTACCTCGGTCGCATCGAATTGGCAGATGGGAATACATCCCTGGCAGAAAATATTCTGCAACATGCGCTTGAAATACGCAACGTAATACCACATCCTGGGCGGTTATTGGAGATTCAAACCGAATTGGCAATGGCGGCGCTGAAGAGTTTCAACAAATCCCTGGCGCTGGCTCGGGTCACTCCCATTATTGAAGCGCTATCCGATCCTGATGCGCTGGATGGTACAGATGAGCCGTTTCGGATTTATTCTCTGATCACACAGGTACTATCAGCCAACAAGGATGAAAGGTTGAGCGCCATGCATCGCGCTGGCTTATCCATGTTTAGAAAACGCGCATCACTGATTAATGATTTGGATTTGCGTCAACTATTTGAAAAGACACATACTCTTTTCTATTTTGATCAGAGTCATTGAGTATCGTTAATCGGTCGTGCTTCAAAGATCTTTTATGAATTCTATCCAACTTCCTTCTTAGTCCAGATTACCAATTACTTGTTTCCAGTTACACCTGAAAGACTATCTGCCAACCAGGGTACATATCTGGTATACGGGTATAAATTTTGACTTTCTCGATTTGTACCTGCTACACAAAGGGGAAAATTGCTAGAAAAGCGCATTTTCTACCAAATATCCGTACGGGGGATTTTATCGTTCTATTCCGATAGACCATCACACCACACTGGGGCTGTCTAAAAAGCCTAAAGCGGATTTAAAAACTCCCACTTTAGCCCGAGAACTTTGCATAATACAAACACCCCGTCCCACTTTGTGGGTGAAACG
>JBFYRY010000152.1:0-14327 GCA_041302025.1 Chloroflexota bacterium
ATCTCCATTGAGAACTACAACAAACTGCCAGCCCATTTTCAAGACTATGCCCGCTATCTGCTCGAGATCGGACGCCGTGTCAAATTCGTCACGCAGACAAGACAGGAAGGCTTCGGTCATGCCGTGTATTGCGCCCGTGAACTGATCGGCAACGACCCCTTCCTCTTGATGCTCGGCGACCACATCTACCGTTCCCACTCGGAACGGAACTGTGTCCAACAACTCATGGATGCCTATCAACAGCACGGTACAAGCATTGTCGGTCTGCGCCGCACACCCGAGTCACAGATCGCGGCGTTCGGCACAGTGGCGGGCGTCTGGCTCAAAGCCGAAGAATTGCTCAATGTCACCGAGTTTGCCGAAAAGCCGAACATCGATTACGCCCGAACACATCTGCTCGTACCTGGTCTTCCCGAAGGCGAATACCTCACGCTCTTCGGACAATACATCATCAAACCGCAGATCTTCGATTTTCTCGAAGAACACATCAACAACAATGTGCGCGAGAAAGGCGAGTTCCAACTCACTTCCGCCATCGACCGTTTGCGGCAGGAGGACGGCTTCCACGGTCTGATCATCAATGGCAAACGCTACGACATCGGTCTGCCCGACTACTACCTCGACACCCTCAAGACATTCCGCACCGATGATTGACCTTGACGCATTCCAATCCATCGCATAGAATACCGCCCAGCATGAATACGGCCCGCTTCACCATGACCATGACCATGAATACCTCCCGGCTTTCCGTGAGGAATTTGTGCTTGGTGAAGTAACCGCGAAACAAGGTTATCCAAAACACACAACGCCTCACGGAAACGTGGGGCGTTTTTGTTATCCCATTGCAGAGACTTCCGAAGTCTCGCCGCTCGTTGGCGCTTCGGAAGTCTAAGGAGACCATTATGCAACAAACGCTCGTTATGAAATTTGGAGGGACATCCGTTGGTTCGGTGGATGCGCTCATCAGCGCCACGCAGATCATTCGGGATGCGAAAAGGGATTGGGCACGCGTCGTCGTTGTGACGTCTGCCATGTCTGGCGTGACGAACTTGCTATTGGACTCTGCCGCTTCAGCTTCGCACGGGAAAGTTGATCCGCTTCGAGAGGCGGAATCCACGCTGAGAGAGAAACACTTCTCCGCCGCCGATGCGCTCATCAAGGACGAGTCTCTGCGTGAGAAAGCCAGGACCGAAATCAATGCGCTCATCCTTTCCTTCGTAGATCTATGCAAAGCGATCGCCGTGCTCGGCGAAGCCAGTCCGCGCGCGCTGGACGCGGTGGCATCCCTCGGCGAACGGATGAGTCTCCGTCTACTGGCGGCGGTGGTCGCTTCAGCCGGGATCAAAGCCCGTGCGGTGGAATCAGCCGAATTCGTCGTCACGAACGCCCACTTCCAAAACGCACATCCCGATTTCAAAGTCACAACTGAAAAGACACGGGGAATTTTGAATCCAATCATGGATGAAGGCATTATCCCCATCACAACTGGTTTTATCGGCGCAACACCTGAAGGCGTTACTACGACACTGGGGCGCGGCGGCTCGGACTATTCCGCCGCCATCATCGCCTCCGTGCTCCCCGCCGACGATGTCTGGATCTGGACCGATGTGGACGGCGTGATGACCACCGACCCGCGTATTGTGAAATCTGCCATCACCCTTCCAGAGATCAGTTACGGCGAGATCGCCGAACTGGCATATTACGGCGCGAAAGTCCTGCACCCCAAGACCATCCGCCCGGTGGTGGATGCAGGTATCGGACTGCGCATTTGCAACACGTTCAATCCATCGCACCCCGGCACGCGGCTGACAGCCAATGGGAAATCCAACGGCAAGCCTGTGAATGGACATATTGTCAAAGCCGTGACCGCCATCCGCAAGCAAAGGCTGGTGACCATTGAAGGACGCGGTATGCTGGGCGTCCCCGGTGTAGCGGCGCGCGCGTTCGGCGCAGTGGCATCCACAGGCACGAGTGTCCCGCTCATCACGCAGGCTTCATCCGAGCAGTCCATTTGCTTTGCCGTGCCGTCTGAAACTGCGCCATCTGTTCTGGATTCGCTTCAAAAAGCGTTCGTCCACGAGATCGAAGATGAAGATATTGACCGGGTCTGGTCAACGGACGATGTGTCCATCGTCACCGTCGTCGGTGCAGGGATGCGTCATACACCCGGTGTGGCGGGGCAGGTCTTCAGCCAACTCGGAAACAACAGTGTCAACGTCCTCGCCATTGCACAGGGATCGTCGGAAGTATCCATCAGTCTTGTAGTGGATTCGGCAGATACAGAGAATGCCGTGAAGTCGTTGCACGAGTTGATCGTCAATTAATCCGTCATTGCGAGGGCGGTGCTCTCCCGAAGGGGCCCGAAGCAATCCCTACACGTTGACGGAGATTGCTTCGTCGGGATTTCGATGCTGTTGCGTCTCAATTCTCCTCGCAATGACGAAATTTACTCGTATTTGTACGGTAGCGAAACACTTCATAAACCCCACCTCGGTTGATAATCGCAATAGTCGTTGTTCGTTAACCGGCGCAGGTCGGTGCCATTTGTCTGGATGACATAGATCTCACAGCCGTGGTCGTCGCCGTATTTGTCGAAGTAGGCGGTGAAGACCACCCATTTGCCGTCCGGCGAAAAGGATGGTCCCTGGCTGTTGCCGCCCGTCGGCGTGAGTTGGCGCGTGCCTGATCCATCCGCGTTCATGAGGTAGACATCACGATGCCACGGTTCACCTGAATAAGTGACGATAAATGCGCCGTCCGGCGACCAGTCATTGCGTCCGCGAATGGCAGGCAGGTTGCTGATCTTGTATTGACCGCTCCCATCTTTATTCACAGCAAACAGTTGGTTCCTTCCATCCATATCCGTTGCCGCAAACAGGATCTGTTCCCCGCCCGGTGACCAAGTCGGGTCCCAGCCAGGGATTTGGGCGACTTGCGCCGGATTCCCGCCGTCGCGGTCCATGAGCCAGACCTGGTATTGTTTGCTTTCCACGGTCCAGCGCATGAATGTGATGCTCTTTCCATCGGGGGAAATTTCGGGAGCGGTGACCAGCCCAAGTTTGTCAGTGATGGGTTTTGTATTTCCATCCGCGAGGTCGTATTCGTAAATCTCGTAGATGTTCTGCTCGCGAAATTGCGAGTACAGCACGCTCTGTCCATCCGGCGCGAGGGACGGGTAGAAGTGCCGGACGCCGTCCTCCGTGGTCAGGCGGCGGTATCCGCTCCCGTCCGCGTTCATGATACAGACTTGTTCGGCGTATTGGGCTTTGTATATCTGGCAGGTGAAGACGATGTGCCCGGTGAGTCCATCTTCCGGCAGTGGCGCGGGGATGGGGTCACCGGTCAACGGTGTGGGCGGAAGTTCCGTTGGTGTGGGAAGATCGAGCGTGGGGATGATGACCGGTTCCTCCGGCGCGGGAGATGGAACCGTCAGCGGAGCGGCGGCTTGCGGCGTGGCGAACAGGTCGGGGTTTGGGGGTGAAGCGGGCAGGTTGCATCCCGCGATGGCAAGGAGGAGGAAAAACGTCAGGATGAGTCCTGGTCTGTTCCTTGTCGAATTCGATCCATTCAAGGCGGAGTTCCTCATGTGCTAAAGTTTTACGCCGTAAAATCCATTAAAAAACACCTCAGGCCGGTCTATAAGCCGCATTCTGTCCGGCAGGTTTCCCTGCCTGTGCGATCATCTCTCTGGGCGGTGCGTCGCCGCGCCGCTCGGTGCGGCCTACCCGGGACTGACCCAATCACCGTGTGAAAGAGTACGTATGAAGACGAGCCGTCTCCCGCCATCCGCAGATGGCTTCGTCCCTGCTTGGCCTTGCTCCCGGCGGGGGTTACCTGGACCATCCACATTACTGCGGATGCCGGTGGTCTCTTACACCACCTTTTCACTCTTGCGCCCTACCCCTCGCGGGGTGAGGGTCGCGACCTGTTTCTGTGGCCCTTGTCCGGCAGGTTAGCTCCTCTCGGAGGGTTCCCCGCCCCGGGTGCTATCCGACGCCGTGCTCTATGGAGTGCGGACTTTCCTCGATCCCGACAACGCAGGACCGCGATCGCCCAACCGACCTGAGGCTCTTAAAAGACATTAAAATAGGAGAAGTGCAATTCAATTGAAACGATGGAGTCACTGTGAGTAACTGGCCCGGAAAAACAATCATCGGTCTCACCGGTAATATCGCAACCGGCAAAAGCGTGGTGCGCCGCATGTTGGAGCATCTTGGCGCATATACCATTGACGCTGACGCGCTCGCGCACCGCGTCATCACAAAAGGCGCGCCCGGATTTCAACCCGTGCTTGACAAGTTTGGCACCTGGCTCCTCGACAAGGATGGGCAGATTGACCGCAACAAACTGGGACGTCTCGTGTTTGCCGACGGTCAGGCACTGGCACAACTGGAGGATATCGTCCATCCCTATGTCTTCCAGGCGATCGATATATTCATCAAACGCGCCAGCCAGAGCGTCATTGTGATCGAAGCGATCAAATTGCTCGAATCGGACCTGCGCACCAAGTGCGATATCATCTGGGTGACCGATGCGCCGCAGGATGTGCAGGTTGACCGCCTGATCCGCAAGCGCGGATTGAGCCACGACGACGCCGTGCAACGCGTCCACTCGCAGTCGGCGCAAAAGGAAAAACTTTCCGCGGCAAAGGTCGTCATCACCAACCACGGCTCCTACGAAGACTTGTGGAAACAGGTCAGCGAAGCGTGGACGCGCGTCTCACCCTCCCAGGGAGTTGGTCCCGATACCCAGATACTTCCCAAGCCGGGAGCGGGATTGGGCGCGTTATCCCTCCAGCGCGGAAAGCCGCGTGATTCGCAAAAGATCGCCGAACTGGTCACCCGTCTGAGCAAAGGCAAGCACGCCATGACCCGCGATGAAGTCATGGAAGCCTTCGGCGACAAAGCCTTCCTCCTGCTTCAAATGGGAGATGAACTCGTCGGCGTGGCAGGCTGGCAGGTGGAAAACCTCGTGGTGCGCACGACCGACCTGCACATCGACATGAAAGCCCCGGCGGAGAAGTCTCTTCCGCTCATCATGGCAGAAGTGGAACGCGCCGCAGGCGACCTGCAATGCGAAGCATCGCTCGTCTTCCCGCCCATGGAACTGGTGGGCTTTGATTCTGTTTGGAAGCACATCGGCTACGAACGGCGCTCACCCGACACCCTCGGCGTGCAGGCGTGGACGGATGCCGCCAACGAATCCATGCCCAAGGCATCGGCGCTCTTCTTCAAACAACTCCGCACAGACCGGGTGCTCCGCCCGATCTAATGATGCTTCGGAGGTCTGACAGACCTCCGAAGTCTGGAACTCACCAGGGCGGAAAACCGTTTACAGACCCGGGCATGAATGTCAACCGGCGATTGATATTTAATCCCTGTTTCAGCCGGGTATACTATACTGACCGGCAGATTCAGCCATGGCGAATTTCCTCAACAACATCCTCTTTATTTTCGAGCGCCTGAACTGGTTAAGTGTCCTCGACATCCTGCTTGTGACGCTTATCTTCTTCCTGTTGTTGTATTCGCTTCGCGACACACAGGCAATGGTATTACTGCGCGGCGTGATCTTCATCGTTGTCGCGCTGGTACTGCTCACAACGCTCGTGGAACTCCCCGCCTTCTCCTGGTTGGTGCAAAATACATTGCCGGCACTGCTTCTTGCCATCCCCGTCATCTTCGCGCCCGAAATACGACGCGCCCTCGAACGTCTCGGACGCGCCGGCACATTCATCCCCGCCGCGAACAAGACACCCTACGAAGAAACCCAAAAGGTGATCCGGGCGGTGGTTGAAGCCTCGGCGCGGCTCTCGGCGCGCCAGCACGGCGCGTTAATCGTCATGCAGAGGAAGGACAGTCTGGAAGAATACATCGAAACCGGCGTGCAGATGCGCGCCCACGCCACCCCCGAACTGCTCCTGCAGATCTTCTACCCCGATACCCCCCTGCACGACGGCGCGGTCATCATCGCAGATGGGCGCATCGTCGCCGCGGCGTGCGTCATGCCGCTCTCGGCAAGCGGAGTGCTCAACAAAACTCCCGAACGCCAGATGGGGCTCCGTCACCGTGCCGCCCTCGGCATCTCGGAGGTCAGTGACGCGGTATCCGTCGTCGTCTCGGAGCAGAGCGGCTCCATATCCATCTCGCACGCGGGGCGCATGATCCGCCGCATCGAACCGGAGCGGCTCGAGAACATCCTCACCGCGTTCTTCCGCCCCGATGCCACCACGCCGCAACACATCTGGTTCAAAAGGTTCTTCCCGTACCTGTTCAAAAGGAAGGACGAGTGACGCAAAATTAATTTTGCGGTACAGAACAACATGCGCAACTTTGCCGTCAACACCCGCACTTTATTGCTCGCGTTCATCCTTGCCCTCGCGGTCTGGATCTCGGCGGTCACCGCCGCAGACCCGGACGAAGTGCGCGCGCCCATCATCGTGCCGCTCGAACTGACCGGGGAGGACCCGTCGCTTGTGAGGACCAGCAATATCCCAGCCACGATCGAAGTGACCTTGCGCGCGCCGCGCTCGGTATGGGAACAATTAACCGCGCAGGAAAATCCCGTCCGCGCCATTCTGGATGTCTCCGGGCTTGGCGCAGGCGAACATACAATGGACGTCCTTGTACAGGTCTCGCTCCGACCGGCGCAGATCGTTCTTGCCAACCCGACAACTGTCACCGTTAAATTGGAACCCCTCGACACTGAAGCATTATCCCTCGACCTCACACTGAGCGGACAGCCCGCCGCAGGCTACCAGGCGGGTGACGCAATACTCGACCCGGTTGAAGTTGTCGTTTCCGGACCCGAGTCACTCGTCAAACAAGTCTCGCGGGCGCGCGTTGCGGTCGACCTGGGAGGCACACGCGAGAGCATCGATCAGTCCATAACGATCGAGATACTCGATGAAAAGAACAACCCGTTGGAAAATATCACCGTCAACCCGCAGACTGCGCACGTGAACATTCCCATCAGCCAGCAGGGTGGGTTCCGCGATGTGGCGGTAAAGGTCATTGTCCGCGGGCAGGTGGCAAGCGGATACCGCCTTGAAAACATTTCCGTCTTTCCGCCTGTGATCACGGTCTTCTCGTCCGACCCCAAACTTGTCAACGAGATGCCCGGCGTGGTGGAGACACAGGAACTCGACCTGCAGGATGCAAAAGATGACATCTCCACGCGCCTGACATTGACCCTGCCGCCCGACATCAGCATTGTCGGCTCGCAAACCGTTCAGGTGCAGGTGGGCATCTCCCCCATCCAGACCAGCCTGACCCTCTCAGATCAACAGATCAATATCATAGGCTTGCCGGAGGGATTCGCCGCACAGGTCTCGCCTTCCACCGTGGATGTCATCCTTTCTGGTCCGTTGCCGGTGCTCGATGCGCTCACCCCGCAGGATATCACCATCATCATCGATGTGACCGGGCTGGATATCGGCACACATCAACTCGCGCCCAAAGTGGAGGCGCTGGTGGACAATGTCTTGGTAGAATCCATCCTGCCGGGAACGATTGAAGTGGTATTATCTATCTCCACTAATCCGACGGCAACGCCAAAGCCGTAAACAAATACAAGATACGAGTTGCGTATTGGAAAGTTGCCAATCGTAAATTGTCAATCAGAAATCGGAAATCGTAATGACCAAACCCATTGTTGCACTTGTTGGAAGACCCAACGTAGGAAAAAGCACTTTATTCAACCGTCTCGTCGGTGAACGCCTCGCCATTGTGGACGAGACGCCCGGCACCACGCGCGACCGCCTGTTCGGGGAAGCCGAATGGAACGGGCGCACCTTCCACGTGGTGGATACCGGCGGCATCGACCCGACCCACGGCGGCAGGACTCCGCTCTCGATCGGTTCGGCGGATTTTATCGACGATATCCGCACCCAGGCGCAGGTCGCCATCGACGAATCAGACATTGTCCTCTTCGTCAACGACGGCGAGTCGGGCGTGACTTCCCCTGATCTCGAGGTGGCAGGTATTTTGCGCCGGTCACAGAAGAAACTGGCAGATGGTTCGTTCTTCCCTCCGATCTTCGTGGTGGTCAATAAATGTGAATCCAAGGAACGGCGGGATAATGCGAGTCAATTCTACGAGTTGGGATTGGGTGACCCGATCGTCGTCTCGGCGGTGCACGGCACAGGGACGGGCGATCTGCTCGATATATTGGTATCAGCCTTCCCTGAGGAAGAAGCGCAGGAGGATGACGAGAATATCAAGATCGCGCTGGTCGGCAAGCCGAATGCGGGCAAGTCCAGCCTGTTGAACAAACTGGTCGGCGAGGAACGCGCCATCGTCAGTCCCATCCCCGGCACCACGCGCGACGCAACCGATACACAGATCGAAGTGGACGGTTTGAAGGTAACGCTGATCGATACGGCAGGCATCCGCAAGCGCGGCAAGATCGATCACGGCGGTGTGGAACAGTTCAGTGTCCTGCGTTCGTTCAAAGCCATCGAGCGCGCTGATGTGGCGTTGTTGATGATCGACGCGACCACCGGCATCACTGCGCAGGATGCGCACATTGCGGGCTTTATTTTGGATCAATGGAAATCGTGTGTGGTGGTAGTGAACAAATGGGACGCGGTCGAAAAGGACTCGTTCACGATGGAGGAGTTCACGAAGAAGATCCGTTCCGACTTGAATTTTATGGATTATGTGCCGTTGTTATTCATCTCCGCCAAGACCGGTCAACGCGTGGAGCAGGTCATGCCGATGGCGTTGCGCGTGCAGGAGGAGCGGCTCGCCCGCCTGACGACATCCAAGATCAACGAGGTCATCCACAGGGCACAGGATAAGCACGCCCACCCATCCCACGCGGGACGACAGTTGAAGATGTTCTATGGCACGCAGGTGCGAAGCGACCCGCCGACGTTCATGATCTACGTCAACGATCCGAAGTTGATGCACTTTACCTATATACGCTATCTGGAGAACCAGATCCGCGCGGAATATGGGTTTTTAGGAACGCCGATCCGGATCGTGACAAAGGGAAGAAGAGAGTAGCAAGTGGTAAGTGATCAGTGATCGGTAATCAGTGATAGTTGGAACGGGTTGGTGATGTATTTCGTTTAAGTAGCAACCGACTATCTTGGGAGGACTCCCATGAAAAAATTTCTGTTCGGATGGATATGTCTTGTCTGGCTGATGGGCTCGTGCGCCCCCGTGACTCCTGCCCCGCCCGTTGAGACGGCTCAGGGCAAGCCGACCGTTGCCGCCGTTATGGATTCTTCCCACACCCCGTCCCCTCTCCCGACTGCCCGCCCCACCGAAACATCTGTCCCCGCCACGCGGACCATCACCCCCCTGCCCGCCATTCCCACCTTCACCCCAACCTTCGACGCGCGGACGATCGTAACTGTAACGCCTGTAGCAGAAAAAGCAGAATGTCCTAAAGAAACATCAACTATGGAGTTCAATCCAGAATTAACAAATTCAGTTGACGGTCCAAACAAGCAATTTACAGACTACACAATCAATTTTCTAAATTCTGGTGGTACAGCAAATTCCATAAAGGCAAGTTACACATATCCTAATGGGATCATCCAAGAGAAAGATCTAACTGGCGATGGCATCAACGAGCTAATCATTGCATATGGGATTTGGCTTGATATTTTTGGATGCAAGGGAGGAAAGTATCAACTATTTAATGAATTTACAAGGGATGGTGCACAAGGCTCAGCCATAATTGACGTCGTTGATACCAATCAAAATGGGTTGTTGGATTTGGTTGGATACTTTGATGCGTGTTTTGGCGACAGATGTCCTTCAATCGACATCTACGAGTGGAATGGAAATGAATTCAAATCTCTGATCTCAGTTAATTCTGAGTGTTGGCAAGCGATGTCTGCACCATTAGAAGTTAAAATTAAAGACCTAAACCATGACGGTATAAAAGAAATCACTCTTACACATAACGGTAAACCTTGGCCAGATGGTCTTGGATATCCATACCGAGCGATACTTCATATTTGTGCCTGGAATGGGAACGGAATCGATCTATTAAGTAGCGAATATGTTCAACCAATCTATCGATATCAAGCATTGCAAGATGGTGATTTTGCAACTCTAGCCGGTAATTTCCCTAAAGCTCTAAACTTATATTCACGAGTTATATCTGACGAAACGCTTGAATGGTTTACGGAAGAGAGAAACAATTACGACTTTTGGGTATACCGTTCCGAGTACTTCCCCTCATTTAGTGAACCAACGCCAACAGTCTCACCATCATTACAACCCAACCTTGCCGAACTCCCCAGCCTTGTTGCGTATGCATATTACCGTATCATGCTCATCCACCTTGTGCAAAATTACGAATCAGATGCAGGGACAGTCTACAATACCCTCCAACAAAAATTCGGCACCGACCCCAACGGTCGTCCCTACGCCGAAATGGCAACTGCGTTCTGGGAGGCATACCAATCCACGCACGAAATGTACGATGGCTGTGCGGCGGCGATTCAATATGCAGCAGAACATCCGGCAATATTAATCCCGCTCGGGAGCGATTATCACGGCTGGCAAAGTCACACCTACGTCCCTGTGGATGTCTGTCCGTTTCGGTAACCATCCATTCCATAGGCAAGTCAGGGCTGGAACAATCCGCAACTCCCTCCCGTTTAAACAACAAACAGTTTATCATCGGGAGGAAATCCATGAAACGCATCTCATCCCTTTTACTCGGTATCCTTTTTCTCACCGGTGCCTGCGCGCCTGTCGCAAAGATCGCTCCAATCCCAATGATCCAAGAAGCGACCGGCACCCCATCTCCCATCCCAACCGTGGTCTGGACGGCGATGTCCATGTCCACGGTCACGTCCGTGCCAACGCAAACGCCGATACCCGCGCCGACGCTCCCGCCCACCGCCATCCCCACATTCGACCCGATCCGCTTCACGCCGCCGACACTCATGCTCCACCGCCCGAACCTGCAATTCGACTCGCTGGCATTCCTCAAGGATTTCATCGCCCTGCTCAAATTGAACAACATGCAGGTCGTGACCTATCGATACATCTCCGAACATCCGGATGTCACCGCCATCGAAAAGGGGAAACTGTTTATCATCACCATCGACGATATCTTCCTGGCATATCCCATTGACAAACGGGTATTGGAAATGATCCGCATCCTGCGGGAGGCAGGCTACCCAGCCGTGTTGAGTGTCGTCACCGAAACGGATTCCCCCGATAAGAACAATGTCGCGCTCTTGCAGGACCTGGTCAAATCGGGCTGGGAGATCGCCTCTCATACCGATACCCACCTCAATCTCGGAAGAGCCGAAACGGCGTCCCTCAATCTCGTATATAACGAAGTCATGATCAGCATGGACAAGATCGAAAAAGCGGTGGGCGTCCGCCCGATCACGCTGGTCCTGCCGGGGGGGGATATGGTCAGCGATGTCGAAAATATCCAAAGGACGGACATCCATTGGATCGTCGGCATTGGAGACGGCAATACGTACGATGTCCGCGATAGTCTCATCTACGTGGGACGCGAGGGACCATACAAAAACGCCGCGTCAACATGGAGGGTCATGAAGCAGAGGTTTGGGTTTTAGGAGCTGTTAGCGGTTGGCTCATAGCTAAAAGCTAATCGCTTATGCTAACTACTGACCGCTTATAATCAACCCAACTCACCGTGGAGGGCAGTACTCATGCAACAAGTCTATGATTATGTGATTATAGGAAGCGGCTTTGGGGGAAGCGTCTCGGCAATGCGTCTCACTGAAAAAGGCTATTCGGTTCTCGTCCTTGAACGGGGAAAACGATTTGCAGACAAGGACTTCCCCAAATCGAACTGGAATCTCCCAAAGTATCTGTGGCTTCCCGCATTGCGGCTCCACGGCTTCTTCGAAATGACCTTCATGAACGGATTGCTCGCCCTGCACGGGAGCGGCGTCGGCGGCGGGAGCCTCATGTACGGCAATGTGCTGATCGAACCCGATGACCGCCTGTTTGCCGCACCTTCGTGGAGTCACCTCAACGATTGGAAGACCGAACTCCGCCCTCATTACGCCACCGCGCGTAACATGCTCGGCGTGGCGCGCAACCCGCGTATCACACCTGCCGATGAAATATGCAAACAGATCGCCGAGTCGCTGGGCTATGGTCACACCTTCGAGCCGCTCCCCGTTGGAGTCTTTTTCGGGGAGGAAAATGCAACTGTCGCCGATCCATTTTTCGGCGGCGAAGGACCCGAGCGCACAGGCTGTAATTTCTGCGGCGGATGCATGGTCGGCTGTCGGTATGGCGCCAAGAACACACTTCCGAAAAATTATTTGTATCTTGCGGAAAAGAACGGAGCGACGGTGATTCCCGAAGTCAAAGCGCGGGATATAAAACCGCTTCCTTCTGGACAGGAGGATGGCTCCCGTTACGAAATCACTTTTTCCTCCTCGACAGCTTTTCTGCGCAAACCCGAAAGCAAAGTGCGCGCCCGCAACGTGATCGTCTCAGCAGGGACCGTCGGCACGCTCGAACTGCTCTTCCGTTGCCGCGACGAAACGAAATCGCTCAATAAAATTTCACAACACCTTGGCGACCGCGTCCGCACCAACAGCGAAAACATCCTCGGCGTCACCGCCCGCAAACGCGACGTGGACTACTCGAGGGGCATCGCCATCTCCTCCATCTTCAACGCCGACGAGGTAACCCGCGTCGAACCTGTGCGCTATTCGGACGGGCAAAATTTCATCCGTGTGCTGACTGCGCCGTTGATCGATGGCGCTCACAACATGCCAATGCGATTTGTCAAAACTCTCTGGGCGATCCTCCGTCACCTGTGGGATTTTCTCTATGCAAAGTTCTTTGCACATTGGGCGCGTTACACAACCATTCTGCTCGTCATGCAAACAGAAGAAAACCTGACGCACATTCGTCTCGGTCGCAGTCTCTTCACCTTCGGTCGCAAGGGACTGGTCATCCGAAACAACAAGGAACATCAAGCCAGCAGTCTGACCCTCGCCAAATTTGGGAAGAACGATCACGAAGGCGTCATCGATCTCGATTTTCAAGTCTTCAATTACCCAGGTCTCTATGTCGTTGACGGCTCCGTCATGCCTGCCAACCCCGGCGTCAACCCATCACTGACGATCACCGCGCTGGCAGAATATGCGATGAGTAAGATAGCGAAAAAACCTTAGCCACGGATTTCACAGATTTACACGGATTGTTATATTTTTGGATGCTCTATGGTTGAATTACTTTACAAAGAATTAACGTTCGCTGTCATTGGCGCAGCGATGGAAGTCCATAAAATCCTTGGACCGGGATTTTTGGAAGCGGTGTATCACACTGCGCTTGAAAGAGAACCAACCCTTCGCGGAATTCCATTTGCGCACAAGGTAAAACTGCCTGTCGCTTATAAAGATGTTGAAGTCGGAATTTATGAAGCTGATCTTGTAATTGATGGTAAATTTATCGTGGAAATCAAAGCGGTTTCAAAATTCAATGCCAGCCATCAAGCCCAAGCCATGCATTACATCGCCGCGACTGGTCTGCGACTCGCCCTCCTGCTCAATTTCGGTGCAGGTTCCCTCGAACACCGCAGAGTCATCAAATAAACCAAAACAAATTCAGTGACAATCCGTGCGATCCGTGGCTAAAAAAAGAAAAGAAAAATCCGTGATAATTCGTGAAATCCGTGGCTAAGACTATGACAATATTTAACACCTCCCTCAACTTCGCCGGACAGCTCGACTCCCAGGACCCCCTCGTCTCCTTCCGCGACCAATTCGTCATCACCGACCCCAACCTGATCTACCTCGACGGCAACTCGCTCGGCATGATGCCAAAGGTTGCACAGGAGAGAGCGAAACAAGTTGTCGAAGAAGGATGGGGCAACGACCTCATCCGCGGCTGGAACAAAGGTTGGTGGGACGCGCCCTCCCGCGTGGGCGACAAGATCGGTAAACTCGTCGGCGCGGCGCCTGGACAAGTCCTAGTCAACGACACCGTCTCGCTCAACCTCTTCAAACTCGCCACATCCGCGCTCACACTCCAGCCGAACAGAACACGCATCATCACAGATACGTTCAACTTCCCATCTGATCTTTATATTCTTCAAGGCATTCAAAATCTTCTATCCCACTCTCGCGCTGAGCGGAACGCCAGTGCAGACGAAGCGCAGGGTGATGGCTTACGCAATACGCAATACGAAATAATAAGAATCCCATCCCTCGACAACGACATCACCCCCGACCTCGCCGCCCTCGAATCCGCCATCGACGAAAACACCGCCCTCGTCACCCTCTCACACGTCGTCTTCAAAAGCGGCTACCTCTACGACATGCGCCGCATCACCGAACTTGCCCACGCCAAAGGCGCCCT
>JBFYRY010000153.1:0-15287 GCA_041302025.1 Chloroflexota bacterium
CGTTTTTCGAGACCGAAGAAAAAGCCCAGGCGGTTGACAGCAAGAGGGATGATCCTCTCAGGTTCCGCTTTGATGAATTCGATCGCTTTTTCCGTGCCGATTTTGTCGCGTTCGGCATCGTCGAGGATGGGAAGCAAATCAAGTGATGGACCAAAGACGAATGAACCATTTCCCTTTGGGTGATAGCCGAGGTACAGGTTGTATCCCATCGAGGTTTCGATGCCGGTCAGTTGGTGATGCAAAAGTGAATTACGAACGATCCAGGGAGAGATAACCAGCACAAAAGAGAGCGCGGCAATAAGCGTACGTTTCCCATGTAGAAAAAACAGAAGGCAGAAAGCGGCAAAAGCAAAGGGAAGGATGACGGAGCGAGTGAGGGTGGCTAGAGCGAGGAATATGCCAGAAAGTAACAAGCGGATGACAGAAGGGTTTTCGATGGAGGAAAGAAGAAAGAGAAAAGAGACGAGGAGGAGGAAGAAGAAGGGATTTTCAGTTCCGAGACCGAGGGGGTAAACGAGTAGGAGGGGATAGGTGGCGACGAGCCATGCAGAAATACGCGCCGCATTTTCTTTCCTCTTTCCTCTTTCGCCATTCAGGAAAGAGGAAAGAGGAAAGAGGCGCTTTGTCACCAAATAAGTCAGCGGCGCCAATGGCGCCCCGAGGAAAAATGCCTGCGCCAGTCTCGCGGCGAAGAAACGCGAGAAACCTGTCCCGCTGACAAAATAAACAATCGCGAGAAATGCCGGATACAACGGCGCGCGGAACGAGGTGGGAATGCCGAGGCTGGGATCATAGTCATCGACGCTGGTCAGGTCGAAGTCCACGAAAGAGGCGAATTGGTTCAAGTCCGCTTGTGCGTACCAGCGGAATCCATGTCCCTGCGAGAGACTGCGCGCCAGCATGTCGTATTGGAACATGTCGTCGAGTCCGATGCCCATCCCGCGCGCAAGGATGACGGGAATGAGTCGAAGGACAAGCGCAACAATGTAAATGCGGAAGGTAAAGGATTTGAACATAATAAACATGACCGTCCCGAAGGTTTGAGCGACTCAAGCAGGTTGTTCAAGGAAACCTTCGGGACGTTTTGCGCCAAACATAAAACGGATTGCACAATTGTACCGTGCAATCCGTTTTCGTTTTGTCAGCCTGAGCGCAATTTACGCGATCACATGTATTTTCGCTTTGAGCTTTTCGATGCGTCTTGCGAGATACGGCATAAAGTAACCGTCATATTTCTCCCACAGTTCAGGGCGTGACCAGTCTGTGCCTTTGACCAGCCCGCGGCAATTCTCACTGCCGCAATAACAGGTGAACTCGTCATAATTCGAACCGTCGCACATGGCGTAGTCGAAATTGAGTTCCTCGCCTGCATGGATATCGCGCATGGCAACCAGCCCGATCTGACCCGAAAACCCTATATTGGGTTCGCAGGAATGATTGAAACAATCGGTGGGTTCCAATGGCAACGGCGCTTCCAAATACAAACCTTCCTCGATCTGAAGGATGCGCTGGGTGAAGTACTGCATATTGGGGTCGATTTCTTTTTCAGCCACAATACGTCCACCCCACAGGCAGATCAACTCGCCCTTATGGATCGGCTCGCGGGCAAACACACCGCATCCGCCTTTCTCTTCGAACACACCCGAGTCACATTTCGGGTTTAGATGGGAATAAAACTGACCGGTCATTCTTTCCTTTCGTCTTGGTGAAGGCATTTCGCCCAGAATAATCTTTGGCAACCTGCGCCAAAGTGACTACACTTTTTCTTAGCCACAGAGATCACAGAGACTCTGAGAAAAAGCTCTGTGTTCTCTGTGGCTTGCTCTTTCTCAGACAAACAAAAACAGCCAAAGCACAACAGCTCTTAACCACTGTGTTGACTGCAATTACGTTAAGCAGTCCCGCCGCCTCACCAGGTTTCACTTGGAGGGCGGCGGAAGCCAGATTTCATTCGTGGCGTATCAGATTAAAGAAAGGGCACAAGCATTTCTTCATTCACACTCGTGCGAGTCGTTGGAATATCGAACGCTCCTTGTTGGATTTTGTGGTGCAATTGTAACGGCTATCGGCGTGCTGTCAATATTTGGGATGGATGATTTTTTTTGGGACTCAACCCACGCTTCGCTCCACGTGGGAGGTTGATCCCGTTTCATCAGCCGCTTGCCATCATGACCATGGACCGGAACCCGGAATACGCCGACGCCATTTCCTGCACCGTCAAAGCGACTCGCGTCCCATCGCGTTGAGTGAACGGAATCTTCGAAGCCCTGTCCGCCATATCCGATGTGAAGAATTCCACGGTCACGCGCACGGGTGTATCTAGCACGAACGGATCGGGCGCATTGCCATCCTCCAGCCTCTGCACCGCGCGCGTCGCCGCAAGATAGATCATTTCCCGGGTCACTTGCGGAGCCAGGCACTCTGCCGAAAATCTTCCGCTCGCCTGTTTGACAATAGCGGTTTCCACATCGCCCAACTGCTCGACGATCTGCGCGCATGCCGTCTGGTCTCCCGTTGCCATGATGACCGGCACGCCAAAGTGACCCGCCACCGCCGCGTTCAAACCATATTCACCCACCAAAATATCGTTCAGCCAGACATTGGCAACTGTTTTCGATGACCACGTATGATCGAGAATGGCGTTCGGCGAGCCGTTACGCGCGTGATACCCGACAAAGAAGACACCGTCCACGGTTTCATCAATCCCCTGCATCATCGAGAACGGACTGGGAGCCCCCGTATTCAACCGCGCCCGCGGATCCAGTTCCTCGATCAGGATGTTCGACCCATTCCAATGACCATCGGCAACAACCACATCGTCCGCGCCTGCATCCACTGCGCCGCGGATGGCGGCATTTACGTCCTGCGTCATCAGCTTGCGGAAGCGTGCATACTCCGCATGTCCCGGCGTGACCTGGTCCCACATCGTCACTCCGGTGATTCCTTCCATGTCCACTGCGATCAAAATCTTCATACAGGCTTCTCCTCTGTGACAGAAATTGTATTTTTCGAAGTCCATCGTTCAACAAATTTTCCCACCACCGGGTAATGATAATCATCCCCTTTCAGCACACGGTATCCAGCCCACTGACCGAGAATATGCAACAGAGGCATGATCAACCCGATCAGCATCGCCAACAGCCCTGATATGATCAAAACAATGGCACCGATCAAAACGATCACTGAATTATTATTCAGTCCAACGCCCAATCCCATCGCCACGGTAAAGCCAAAGAATCCGAACATGGACACAACGCCTGATCCAAAATAGAGAACTGTTGCAAGCACTTGATACGCAACCGTCTGCACCGATTGAAATTTCAGGAACAGACTGCGCTTGCCTTGCAGTATCCACGCCGTAAGCGGAGCCAGGAGGCCCCACAGCGGAAGGATGACACTGACATGTCCCATCGCCGAAACCCAGCGGTCTTCGTGCTCTTCGATCAACCCGGCTGGTTCATCTGCCGCGCTGGCGGGGTCATATCCCAAATACCGTGCCAGCCGGTTACCCATGACCGGATAGCGGAAATCCCTGCCAAAGGCGCAGGAGACCGCCGCGATGACCGGAAGCAAAAAGTACAAGCCGAATCCACCCAACATGAGGATGCCGAGAACGATCCCCATTCCGCCGCCCATCCAGGCATAGCCAGCTGGATCTCCGTTGTCGGAAACTACTGAAACAGTCAGGATCAAGCAAAAGAAGACCACCATGAGCACCAGGTAACTCAACAGCCAGACGGTGTACCCCAACGTCTGATATCCCAGCGCCTGCAGGCATTGGAACGCCGCATACTTTGATTTGCGCCTCTGCTCCGACCAGCCGATAACCGAAAGCAAAAGCCCCATGCCAAAGGCAAGCGTTGAAAGATGTGAGATCACTGCCCAAACGCGTTCTTCGGGGGAAGGAGTATTGGTCATGGATTCCTCAGTGTCATTTCGATGAACCCTGCCCCGAACAGACATAAGAGGCAAGGGAGGAGAAACGACAATCAATACGATAAATCTGGCGTTATTTTATCAGAGGGCAACGGGGTATAATCGCAACAGACAAATTCCCGGAGGAGATATGGCTGAACTTCCCATTTTCCCATTGAGCGAAGAGCACAAAATGCTGAGGGACGCGGCGCGCAATTTCGCACAAAATGAAATCGTCCCGGTCGCGGCGCAATTCGATGAAAGCGGGGAATTCCCCCATGAGACCGTCAAAAAGATGGGCGGCATGGGCTTCATGGGGATCGAGATCCCCGAAGAATACGGCGGCGCAGGCATGGATGCACTGGCGTATGTCCTTGCCCTCGAAGAGATCAGCAAGGCAGATGCGGCTCACGGCGTGATCATGTCGGTGAACAACTCCCTGTATTGCCATGGCATTTTAAAGTTCGGCACCGAGGAGCAAAAGAAGAAATTCATCACGCCCATCGCTTCAGGGAAAGCCATCGGCGCGTATTCGTTGACCGAGCCGCAATCCGGGTCGGATGCAGGGACGATGAAAAGCAAAGCCGTACGCGACGGCGGCTTCTACGTGTTGAACGGACGTAAATCCTGGGTCACAAGCGGACCCGTGGCGAATTACTTTGTGGTCTTCATGATGACCGACCCGGAGAAAAAACAAAAGGGAGTCAGCGCGTTTTTGGTGGAAGGCACCACACCCGGACTGATACGCGGCAAGAAGGAGCCGAAACTCGGCATCCGCGCATCGGCGACGAGCGAGTTGATCTTCGAAGATTGCCGCATCCCTGCGGAAAACCGTTTGGGGGAGGAAGGCGAAGGCTTCAAGATCGCAATGACCGTGCTGGATGCCGGTCGCATTGGGATCGCGACACAGGCGCTTGGGATCGCGGAAGCGGCGTACGAAGCGGCGAAACAATATGCGGCTGAGAGAGAGGCGTTCGGTCAACCGATCGGAGCCTTCCAGGGAACGGGATTCAAGATCGCAGACATGAAGACGCGCATCGAAGCATCCCGCCTGCTCATTTACAACGCGGCGATGGCAAAACAAAAATCCAAAACGGACGGCTCACGTTATTCGCTGGAAGCATCAATGGCGAAACTGTTCGCCAGCGAGACCGCCATGTGGGTCGCACATCAGGCGGTGCAAATCCACGGCGGCATGGGGTACAGCAGGGAACTGCCCATCGAGCGTTATTTCCGCGACGCAAAGATCACAGAGATTTACGAGGGGACGAGCGAGATACAGCGACTCGTGATATCACGAAGCGAACTGGGACTCAAATAAACAGGATATGCCCGCCTCTGACTCAGCCGGTGCCGGAATCCCGATGAAAAAATGGACCGCCATCTGGCGCATCCTCCGTGACCAACTGAAAAACCTGATCCGCTTCCGATGGGTGTTTCTTCTACTTGGGATGGCGTCCATCGGATATGGACAATACCTAATCGAGCAACGCTACACAGATGGCGAGCCGCTTCCCCAGACGGAATTATGGAATGCCCTCTACAAACTCCATATCGTAAACTTCGACAACGTGCTCCGCGCCCTGCCGTTCCTCATCGGAGGGGCATTCTTATGTGCGCTGACCGTCCTGCCAGTGGCGTGGAAAACTTCGACCGCAAATATTAATTTCGCTTCGCGTGAAAGATTCAACTGGAAGGAACAGCTGCCCCTTCATCTGATCGGCGGCACCCTGTTCATTTTTCTGGTCATTCAACTCGCCAGGCATACATACCATCCCGCGTACCCCATCTTGTGGCTTCTCTCCATTTTCGTTTTCACCTTCACCGCATGGAAGCGGGACCGGAATACAGGGAAGGAACTGTCCCCCGGCATTACCGCGTTGGACCTGTTCTGGATCGTCAGCCTGCTCCTCCTCGGCTTCGTCATTAATTCGTATGCCCTGGCTGATATTCCCGCCACCCTTGTCCCCGATGAAGGAAGTTTCTGGGAAAATGCGCGCGTTGTCGCCATTCATGAACTCAAGCCGGCTTTTTTCGATTCCGGTGTGTATTCCTTCCCGATGGCAAGCACCATTTATCAAGGCTGGATCCTGCGGATCTTCGGGGTGAACTTGTGGGCATGGCGGTTTTCATCCGTCATTGCAGGTGTGATCACCGTCATCCCGTTGTATTTGCTTGGCAGGGATTGGTTCAACCGGCGGACGGGGATCGCGGCGGCGGTCCTGCTGGTTTCCAACCCATATTTCATTTCGTTCGCGCGGCTGGGATACAACAATAGCCAATCCCTGTTCCCGGTCACTTTGTGCATTTATTTTTTCATCCTTGCCGTACGGAAGGAAAGCGTCCTTTATCTTTGGCTGGCAGGCATCGCCGCCGGGTTGGGTTTCTACACCTACTCCGCCGCCTGGCTCGGACCCGTCACACTGTGCCTGGGCGTGCTTTATCTATTCATCACCAGACAAGCCAATTGGAGGCAGGTACTGATCTCGCTGGGGATCATCCTCACGGCATTGGGGATCATGTTCGCGCCGCGAATTGCTTACGGCGCCAGTGCAGAAGGTCCCAACAGCCTGGTTTACAAACTTTTCGAGACCAGTTTTGTCAATACGTATTACGCCAGGACACTGTACGGAGAAGCTGACCTCCTGCAAACCATGCCGTTCATACACTTTGGTTACAACGATACGATATTCTACAACCCGGTGATCTACAGGGAATTGTTGTTCCGGGGAACCATCCGCACTTTGACATCGCTCTTCGACCCGCACATCGTCCGCGAGCATTTTCTCGTCACAGGCTTTACAGGCGCGCCGATCTTCTCCGTCCTCTTCCTGGTCGGACTCGTCCTCAGCCTTCGCCGCTGGAAGGAATTGCGCTTCGGACTCCCCCTGATCTGGCTCCTCGCCGGATTGTTCTTCCTGAGCGTCATCGCCGCCTTCCCGCCGCGGAATACGCATCTCGTTTCGGTCATCCCCGTACTGGCGCTGATTTCAGGGATGGGTTTATCTGCATTGACCGAGACCCTGACCGAGTCAATGCCTGTGCGCTGGACGCGCCTCCAACCCGTTTTACAAAACATCCTCGTGGGAATTGCCGGCATTGCAATCATTTATTCCGGTTGTCAGAATTATTTCGTGACCATGCCTGCCGTCCATAGGGCATCCTTTGAGGATATCGCTTCATGGATCGCATGGAAGACAGAGGCACCCGCCAATTTGATCTACCTCGGCGAGGAGATCAAACCGCGCCGCGTGCAATACCTTGTAAATGTAAAAATAGTGGACCACAACTACCGTTCCCTGACCTACACCGAATTCTCCCCAAAAGAACACCTGTCCAATCAACCGACGATACTCTTCATTGACAATAACAAAAAGGAACTCAGATCATCCCTGCGGAACCTTCCCGGTTTCAGCGTACCCATTCCCTACACCTACACCGACGGGAGCATCATCGGCTATGTGATCACCAATACCGTCATCGACATTAACCCCAAGGTTGATCGGGAGGAAGGCTGGCTCTCCATGATGGGTACACCGGTTCGCTGGGTGTTGATGGTGCTTATTCTCGTTTGCGCGGTCTCCGGTATTACCACTCTCAAGACACGACAGCAAACCATTGATTCCAAATCAGTCTCTCCAGCTAAAATCACATCCATGAAAGCTGTCCTCTTCCACGGACACGGCGGACCGGAAGTCCTTGAATATGCCAACTTTCCCATGCCGGAACCAAAACCCGGCAAAGCGTTGATCCGTTTGCGCGCCGCATCCATCAACCGCATGGATGTGATGGTGCGCAATGGCTGGCCCGGTTTGAAACTGGAAATGCCCCACATCAATGGTGCAGACGGCGCGGGAGAAGTGGTCGCCATTTCACCTATCCTCTCAGAAGAAGGGACAGGGGTGATGCCAGGGGATCATATCGTTATCAACCCCAATCTCGGCTGCGGGGAGTGTGAGTTCTGTCTCGAAGGCAGGGACAACCTATGCCGCGATTGGCACCTGCTCGGCGAAACGGTCCGCGGGACATATGCGGAGTACGTATCTGTCCCGGTCAGGCAACTGTACAAACTGCCCGATGACTTTGACTTCCACCAGGCTGCGGCATCGGCGTTGGTCTACCAGACGGCATGGCATTCACTGGTCAAGCGCGGGAAGTTGCAGAAAGGGGAAACGGTACTCATCGTCGGTGCGGGGGGCGGAGTCAATACTGCCAGCGTGCAGATCGCCAAATATATCGGCGCACAGGTCGTGATCGTAGGGTCCGATGCGCAGAAACTGGAACGGGCGCAGTCCATCGGTGCGGACATCCTGATCGACCGTTCGAAAGAGGTGGATTGGTCGAAGTCCGTTTTTCTGGCAACGAACAAACGCGGCGTGGATGTCGTCGTGGATAATGTCGGCACGACATTCATGATGAGTTTGCGCGCGTTGCGTAAAGGCGGCAGACTGCTCACCGTGGGCAACAGTGGCGGACCCACATTCGAGATCGACAACCGCTTTATTTTCGCCAAACACCTCAGTATCATCGGCTCGACCATGAGCACGATGAACGATTTCGACGAAGTGATGGATTTGATCGTCACAGGGAAGCTCAAACCGGTCCTGGACAAAGTCTTCCCGCTTAAAGATGCCGCCGCCGCGCAGGAACGACTGTGGAAGAACGAGAACTTCGGAAAGATCACACTGGACATCCCAAGATGAAGAAATTCCCCTGGTTTGAGACCATACTCGTTATTATCGTCATGTCCATCAGCCTGTATGCGGCTCTTTCAGACGCGCAGAATCTCTCCCAACGCTGGTTCATGCGCGATGACGCTTACTATTATTTCAAGGTGGCGCAGAACATCAGCGAGGGACGCGGCAGTACCTTCGACGGCATCAACCCGACCAACGGCTACCATCCCTTGTGGATGGCTGTCTGCATTCCCATTTTCACGCTGGCACGCTTCGACCTTGTCTTGCCGTTGCGCATCCTTTTGCTCGTGATGAGCGGGCTATCCGTTGCGACAGGCATTTTACTTTTCCGTTTGCTCGGGAAAATATTCGCCCCGTTCATCGGAGCGCTTGCCGCCCTCTATTGGGTGTTCGATACGACCATTCTGAACAACGTCTACCGCCAGGGACTGGAAACACAACATGGCACAGGAACGGCGTTCCCCGGAAACAACTGGTCGCGCTCGCCCTGCTCGCCGCACTGACGATGTTCAGCCGGCTCGATCTCGTCTTTTTTGCGGGCATGGCGGGCTTGTGGATCGTGTTCCGCGGACAAGCATTGCGGTATTATCTTCCACTGGACATTGTTGCGATCATTTTCTCCGTCCTGTCTGCCTTCACAACCAAATTCGGTTTCCCCGAATACTTTGAGCATACGAACGCGGCGATGACCATGGTCGGAGTTGCGTTATTCATCCGGCTCCCTGCCGCATATTTTCTAGGGCTTCATCAAAACCCCTCGGCGGATAAGCCGCTGAAAACACTTGCGAAACTGGCGGCCTTCGCGCTGGTCAGTTCGGCGGCAATCAGTGTAGTGATGCTTGTCGTTGCAAGGGTCATGGACTTTGACGCCATGCCGCGCACTGTCCTCGCCATGGATGCGGTCTTTTCATTCCTCTTCATCGGCGCGACCCGCTTCCTTCACAGGGACCTGCATACCGCATCCAGCCAGCCCAAAATGGATACCCCGATCGGCGCCCTGCAAACAAACTGGAAACAATGGCTGATCGAAGGCTCCACCTATTATGGCATTGTCGTTGGTCTGCTGGGCGTTTACATGCTGTGGAGCAAGCTCGCCTTCGGCACATTCTCCCCGGTCAGCGGACAGATCAAGCGCTGGTGGGGTTCATTCCTCGTCAGTTTCTACGGAAAGCATCCGCAAGACACCCTGACCTTTTTTGGGGTCAACACCAAAGGCGATAGCGCCGCGTGGCAACCTATTTCGGAGATATTCGGAAAATGGGCGGCAAAACTGACATTCCTGAATCCAGATGGCAACACGCGCTATGTCATCGTCATCGTTGCCGCCGCGCTTGTTTTTTATCTCATCCTCCGCACCGACAAACAAAAGGCACGGACAGTCATTGCCAGGCTCGGCATCCTGCCGTTGTTCACCGGCTGTTTCCTTCAGGTCATCAGTTCATCCATCAAACAGATCGTTGCATGGAGCATCGTTGCCGTCATGGGACTTTCATCGAGCCTGTCCTTCTGGGACGTCATCAAGACCGACATGCCGCACAGACGCTGGCAGGAGGATGCCGTTTTTGTTGACACCATCCCCATTCTGGAAGCCAACACCGAGCCGGGCAGTATCATCGGTCTCACCGGCGGCGGCAACACGGGATACTTCATCCATGACCGTACCATCGTCAACATGGACGGGCTGATCAACAGCCAGCCCTATTTCGAATCGCTCAAGGACAGGACTGCCGGTGCTTATCTTGAATCGATGGGTCTTGACTATGTCTTTGCAAACAAATATATACTTGAAAGCCAGCCGTACAAAGGAATGTTCAATGCGTATCTTACGGATACGGGGATCGACGAACTGGGTGGAAATGCCCTGATGAAATATGGCAGGGCGCAGTAGCTGGATGAAAACCTGCGCTTCCTCCCACGCTGGAATCTGATACCATTACCGAGGTCGACTCATGTCCTTCAAACGTCCTTTTGGTGTAACCCTGCTCGCATGGATGGTGTTAAGCCTATCAGCCTGGGGTGCGGTGCGATTTGCCGCATCCCTGCGCTGGTGGGATATGCTGACGGAGTTCGAATCCGGTCTCAGCCCGGTATATCTCTCCATAACGGGAGCCGGCTGGGCTGTCGCGGGAGGCGTCCTTCTGTGGGGCATGTTGAGCCGTCAGAGGTGGTCGCGTCCGGCAGTCCCGGTCTTCGTCATGCTCTGGCTGTCCGTCTATTGGATTGAGAGGGTCTTCTTTCAATCCGGACGGGCAAACCTGCCGATTGCGATTGCCTTATCGATGTTATTTTTAGCGGTGACATTCGCCTGCGCACTGCATCGAAGTACGAAACATTTTCTTATGAGAAGCGAGGAATATGAGCAACACAACCAGAATTCAACGTCTGCATGAACTGAAGGCGAAATCACGGCTGGGCGGCGGAGCGGAACGCATCGAGACCCAGCACAAAAAAGGACGGATGACGGCGCGCGAACGCATCGACCTTTTACTCGATAAAGGTTCCTTTCGCGAAATGGACCCGTTCGTCCAGCACCGCACACATGACTTCGGTCTCGATAAGCAGAAGTTCATGAGCGACTCGGTGGTGACCGGCTGGGGCACGATCGAGGCGCGTTTGGTGTATGTCTTTTCGCAGGATTTCACAGTTTTTGGCGGAAGCCTTGGCGAAGTGCATGCGGAGAAGATCTGCAAGATCATGGATATGGCAATGAAGAACGGCGCGCCTGTAATCGGTTTGAACGATTCGGGCGGCGCGCGCATTCAGGAGGGCGTTGTCTCGCTGGCAGGCTATGCGGATATTTTCCTGCGCAACACCATGGCATCCGGCGTCATCCCGCAGATCTCCGCCATCATGGGACCCTGCGCCGGGGGCGCGGTCTACTCCCCTGCCCTGACCGATTTTATTTTCATGACGCGCAACACTTCCTATATGTTCGTCACCGGACCCGATGTGGTAAAGACGGTGACGCACGAAGAAGTGACGCAGGAGGAATTGGGCGGCGCCGGCGTCCATTCTGAAAAATCCGGTGTCTGCCATGTTGCCGCGGAAAACGAGGCGGACACTTTATTCCTGATCCGCAAATTGCTTGGATACCTGCCGCAAAACAACATGGAAGACCCGCCGTTCGTGGCGGGAGGCGATGACCCGCTCCGCATGGATGAAGCGCTCGATACCATCGTACCCGATGACCCCAATAAGCCATACGATATAAAGGAAGTCATCCGCCTGATCGTGGATAACGGGCAGTTCTTCGAGATCCATGAGAATTACGCACAGAACATTGTCGTCGGTTTTGCGCGCCTCGGCGGACATTCTATCGGCATCGTGGCGAACCAGCCTGCCGTGCTGGCAGGTGTGCTGGATATCGATGCGAGTGAGAAAGCGGCGCGTTTCGTTCGCTTTTGCGACGCGTTCAACATCCCGATCCTCACCCTGGAGGATGTCCCCGGATTCCTGCCCGGCACGAATCAGGAACATCACGGCATCATCCGTTCGGGCGCGAAACTGCTGTATGCCTACTGCGAAGCGACAGTCCCCAAACTGACGGTGATCACGCGCAAGGCATATGGCGGAGCCTACGACGTGATGAGCAGTAAACACATCCGCGGCGACCTCAACCTGGCGTGGCCCTCTGCCGAGATCGCGGTGATGGGACCCGACGGCGCGGTCAACATCATCTTCCGCAAGGAACTCGAAAAAGCCGTGGACCCGGTCAAGCGCAAAGCGGAACTGGTGGCAGAGTACCGCGAGAAGTTCGCCAGTCCATACGTGGCGGCGGAACGCGGTTACATCGACGATGTCATCGAGCCAAAGGAGACGCGTCCGCGCTTGATCAACGCGTTGGAAATGTTGAGCAATAAGCGTGATGCCAATCCCGCCAAGAAGCATGGGAATATTCCGTTGTGAAGAATGAACGGAAACAGGTAGACAGGTTGAACCATATTTCATGCATACGTGTTTACTTGTCTACATTCAAGAGGTGTCATGTTGAATAAAGTATTAATCGCCAACCGGGGAGAGATCGCGGTACGCATCATCCGTGCCTGCCGCGAAGCAGGTATCGAAACCGTCGCCGTATATTCCGAAGCGGACCGGCGTGCACTGCACGTCCGTTATGCGGATCCCGGGATATGGCTTCCTTGCCGAACGGGAAGACTTTGCCGCGGCATGTGCCGACGCAGGCATTTCGTTTATCGGACCGAAGCCATCCTCCATTGCGGCGATGGGAGACAAGATGACCGCCCGCAACACCGTCGCAGCGGCGGGAGTGCCGGTGGTGCCGGGCACAGAAGGCGAAGGCTCACTCTCAGACGATGATCTGCTTTCCATTGCGCCGCAGATCGGATTCCCATTGCTCATCAAAGCCACGGCAGGCGGAGGCGGAAAAGGCATGAGGGAGGTCACAAACCTGGATGAAATGCCGGGCTTGCTCCTGTCCGCGCGGCGGGAAGCGGAATCCGCCTTCGGGGACGGAAACGTCTATCTGGAGAAACTGGTCGAAGGCGCGCGGCACATCGAATTCCAGATCATGGCAGATACTCATGGGAATGTGATCCATCTGGGTGAACGCGAATGCTCCCTGCAACGGAGACATCAAAAATTGGTGGAAGAGGCGCTCTCGCCCGCCATGGATGAAGAACTGCGCGAAAGGATGGGGAGTGTCGCCGTGAAGTCCGCCCAGGCGGTGGATTATGTCAACGCGGGCACCATCGAATTCCTGCTCGACAAGGACAAGAATTTTTACTTCCTTGAGATGAACACTCGCCTGCAGGTGGAACACCCCATCACCGAGATGATCACCGGCATCGACATCGTGAAGGAACAAATCCGCGTGGCGCGCGGGCGCTCGCTCAGTTACAAGCAGGAGGATGTGCGCTTCAGCGGTCACGCCATCGAATGCCGTATCAACGCCGAAGACCCCTATAACAATTTCATGCCGTCCACCGGGCGAATCACGCATACCATTCTGCCGACCGGTCCCGGCGTCCGCATTGACACAGGCGTATATCCCGGCTTCGAGATCACGCCTTTCTACGATCCCATGATCGCCAAACTGATCGTATGGGGCGAGACCCGCGCCCAAGCCATCCTGCGGATGCGACGCGCGCTGGAGGAATATCGCATCGTCGGCGTGCGGACGAATATTCCCTTCCACCAGACCTTGATGGATTCCCACCGCTTCATGGGCGGACAATATGATACGCGCTTCGTCGAGGAGCGATTCTCCATGGAAGATTCGGAAGAAAACCGCAAGAACAGCGACGAAGTGGCGGCGATCCTTGCCACGCTGGTTGCGCACCGCGAGACCGAACGCTCGGCACAGATCGTCAACCGCAACGAACGCGACGCCAGCAACTGGAAGTGGGTCGGCCGCTGGGAAAGAATGCACAGGTGATGGACGATGAAATACATAACTACCGTTGAAGGCAGACAATTCCTTGTCGAGATCATCGACGATAAGCACATCTCTGTGGACGGCAAGGTGTACACCATTGATTTCGAATCCATCAGCGGGCAACCCGTCTATTCCCTGATCGTGGACGGCAAGTCCCACGAATCGTACGTGGCGCGCGAAGACGATAACTGGCAGGTGCTCCTGCACGGCCGCCTGTACCCGATCACCGTCGAGGATGAACGCGAAAAGCGTCTGCGTGCGGCGGCGGGCGGAAGCGTGGTGGAGAGCGGCGAATTTATCCTCAAAGCGCCGATGCCCGGACTGGTAGTCGCGATTCCCGTGAGTGAAGGTCAGCAGGTCGCAAAGGGTCAGGTCATGCTGATCCTTGAATCCATGAAAATGCAGAATGAACTCAAAGCCCCGCGCGACGGCACTGTCCATCGCGTCAAGGTCAAGGCGGGCGAAAGCGTGGAGCAAAAGCAGACTTTGTTGAGCGTGATGTAAAGATATGCACCGTCCCGAAGAGACCATGGAAACCTTCGGAACGTTCTGCACAAAGCGCGTGATGCGATGCCGAACAATAACCAGGAGATCGAAGCAAAATTCTATGTGACCGGATTGGATGGGGTCCGGGCGCGTCTTCGCGAGCTGGAGGCGCGTTCTGTTCAACAACGGATACTGGAAACGAACATCCGCTTCGACCTACCCGATACCCGTCTCCGTTCCGAGGGGCGCGTCCTGCGCCTGAGGCGTGACACCGAAACACGCCTCACCTACAAAGGCGCCAGCAGGAACGAACAGGGCACCCTCCGCCGCACCGAAATCGAATTTGTCGTGGAAGATTTCGACAAGGCAAAACAATTCCTGGAAGCATTGGGATATGAAGAACTATTGAGATACGACAAATACCGCGAAGTGTTCGAACTCGGTGACTGTCACATCATGCTCGACGAATTGCCCTATGGCTTTTTTATCGAGATCGAAGGGGAAAATGTCACTCAAATACAGAACGCCGCAATGAAACTGCATTTGAAATGGGAAGCGGTAGTCACACGAAGCTATCAACAATTATTCGAAGCCGTCAAATCCGCTCTGAACCTGACCTTCGACAACCTCTCTTACGAAAACTTTGCGGGGATCAAGGTCGCGCAGGAACATCTTGGAGTCGAGCCTGCTGATGTCGGTGTGTAACTCGTGAAGGTTTTTCAAAAGTCCTATTGAAAATCATTTCAAAACAACGTATACTCAATCTGCTTGTCTCATTCGCCAACCAGAAAGGA
>JBFYRY010000015.1:0-41663 GCA_041302025.1 Chloroflexota bacterium
TGGACCGATGCATTGGTCACGTCTGCGGGCGATATCAAACCGTACAAGTTCAGCGTGGAAGACGGCATGTACGTGGAGACGCGGCAGGCTCTGCTTGATCTCCCCGATGAAACGGTCTTTCGCGCCTACACCGGCATCGGCGGCGAACGCGGCTGGATGTACATGGATTGGGCGTGGGGCATCCGCGGCTGGATGGACAAAGCCGTCGGCGGCGTGGGTTTGCGGCGCGGTCGCCGTCACCCCGATGAGATCCGCGCGGGCGAGTCGCTTGATTTCTGGCGCGTCGAGGAAGTGGAACCCAACCGTCTTTTGCGGTTGCGCGCCGAAATGAAACTGCCCGGCAAGGCATGGCTTGAATTCAAATCCGAACCACAGGATGGCAAAACGCTGTTCACCGTCACCGCCTACTTCGCGCCGCACGGACTCTTCGGCTTTCTTTATTGGTACGCCATGTGGATTCCGCATCGTTTTATTTTTGATGGACTCACCAACCAACTCGCATCCAGGGCGCGCGTGTTGGCGCATTAACCTGCTTTCTACTTTCCACTTTTTTGTTGGAAAGTAGAAAGCGGAAAGCGGACTCATTGAATTCCCCCCTCATACTCGTTACCGGTGCAACAGGATATATTGCCAGCCGACTGATCCCGCGCCTGTTGGACTCCGGTTATCGGGTGCGCGCCCTCGCCCGTGACCCGCGTCGACTCGAGGGTCGCAGCTGGTTCCGTCATGTCGAAGTGGCCCAGGCGGACGTCACCGAACCGTCAACTTTGTCTGCCGCGATGGAGGGAGTCCACACCGCCTATTACCTCATCCACAACATGTCTCATGGACATGGATACACATCCCTCGAACTCGAGAGCGCGCGCGCCTTCACCTCTGCCGCAGAGAAAGCAGGCGTAAAGCACATCATCTATCTAGGCGGACTTGCCGACCCCGAACAACACATCGCGCCGCATATGCGTTCGCGCATCGAAACGGGAAAAGTCCTGCGCGAGGGCAAAGTCCCCGTCACAGAGTTTCGCGCGGGCGTCATCACCGGCTCGGGAAGCATCTCATTCGAGATGATCCGCTTCATGACCGAGTTATGTCCCATCGTGCCGGGTCCGATGTGGATGAAGAACAGATCCCAACCGATTGCCATCCAGAACGTGATCGACTATCTCATCGCCGCGCTCACCAACCTGAACGGACACGGCGGCGTCTTCGAGATCGGCGGACCGGATGTCACCACCTACGGCGACCTGATGGTGCGCTACGCCCGCGCCCGCGGACTCAGACGCAGTATGTTCTTGGTCCCCGGCATTCCCATCGCCCTCATGGCGTTCGGCGTCGGGTTGATGACCCCTGTGCCGTATCCCATCGCGTATGCCCTGATCGGCGGCTTATCGTCTGACAGTGTTGTCAAACATCCCGACGTGTTGAAAATCTTCCCCGAAGTTGAACTCATCGACTTTGACACCGCCGCACAGAAAGCGCTTAAGTTCACGCACCCCGACCACATCGAACGGGTCTGGGAGGATGGCGACTCAAAAACCAAATCCATAAAACATGAAGGATGTTTTATCCTTCACAGAATTTCTTTGCTGAATGGAGTGCATCCCCCTCTCCCGCTGGGAGCCCCCATCGGGGATGATAAGGGCAGGGTGAGGGAGAGTCGACACAATTCATTCGGCGAAATGTGGATCGAATGGCGAGTGTATGAAAATCACCTCATCCAAAACATCTTCTTCTCCCCGCGCGGACTCCCCGGATTCCTCTACTGGTTTCTGCTCTATCCATTCCACTGGCTGAAGTTTCGCGGTTTAATTCGAAAGGTTGCCCCAAAAAGCAAACGACCATGAAACGGATTCTCCACTTTCTACTTTCCACTCTCCTCATTATTATTTTCCTTCTCGTTATCGCAATCTATATCCCCATCCCTCTCGACCCCTATCAGGATTTTCAGGTACTCCACCGCGCGGATAGCGGCATCCTGCATGGAATTCCGCTCTACGATCAAGCCGATCAGGCGCAACAAGTCGCCGATGAACTCGGTGTTTCTGTGGATAGAGTTCTCGTTTTGCCGTTTCCCTATCCGCCGTGGTATGCGGTATTCACCCTGCCCCTTGCCCTGCTCTCCATCGATGTTGCCGTGCGGATGTGGTTCCTGCTCAACATCGCCATGTTGCTCGCTTCCGTCTGGCTGTTGACCGATGGCTGGCAACCGCGCAAGCGACTGTATTCATTCATCGCGTCCTTTTTATTTCTCCCGATCCTTGGCGCGTTGATCGTGGGACAGTATGTCTTCCCGACCATCCTTGGTATGGCGCTGATCGTCTACGCCTTGAAACATCAGCGCGTGGGATTGATCGCATTGGGCATGGCATTATCCACATTCAAGCCGCATATTGGGATATTCCTTCTTCTGGCAGTGATCGTCCATTTGCTGTTGCGCCGCGATGAATTCGGTCGGCGTGCGTTCTGGGCAACGGCACTCGCCGGTTTTGTTCTCTTTCTTGTTGGCTTCATCGCAGATCGAGCATGGATCATCACCTATCCTCACTCGTTATTCAATTTCAAGAATGTTTCCGAGTGTGAGATCTGTGTCAGCCTGCCGCTTTCGATCACATGGCTGATCGGGCTGGGCTTCGACCAGTCCGCGCCGGTTGCCGGAATCCTGCTCATTGCGTTGATTGCCCTGTTTATCGGGAGCAGGCCTGCCCTGAGTTTGATCGAAGGGTACCGGCTGGGTGATGAAGCGTTCGTCGCGTTCTTTGTGTGCGTCCCGCTGTTGGTCAATCCGTATCTGTTGAACTACGATTTCGCGTTCGTGCTTGTCCCGTTGTTCTACCTGGCGGGCAGTGCCCAATCCAAATGGGACTGGTTGTGGATCGCGCTCATCTTCCTTTTGCCGTGGGCGGGACTGATCCTGTTCGAACGCGCGGGGAATTCCGTATTACTGGTATCCGCGCTTGTCATGATTTCCATCATCTTGACTCGGTTGTATAACAAGCATACAATGCCTGCATAATTTACTCGATCAGCAAGCGGCGAAGCCGGTGTAATTCCGGCACTGTCGCGCAACTGTAATTTAGCTGTCAGCTGTCAGCTGTTAGCTTTTAGCCACTCGGGCTAAGCGCTAATTGCTACAAGCTAATTGCTAATGAGTCAGGTCGCCCGCCCTGGTCGGTTCACCACTCTCTCGCGAAAAGGAGGTGGATGACGGCCACTCGGATTGCCTCTCCAACCTCCCCAGCCCATGCTGGGGATTTTGATTCACAGTAAGGCGACATTCATGTCGTTTTACTGTGAGCGACATGAATGCCACACTACACACTCAGGAGAAAAAGATGTTTCGAAAGACTTTGATGCTTACATTACTTGTTGCTGTTTTGCTCAGCGCATGCGGCTCAATCGCGCCCGCAACAGGAAACTTATCTTTCACCGACGGTCTCGGACGCGAAATCAAACTCGACGGACCCGCGCAACGCGTCGTCTCGCTCGCGCCGTCAAACACAGAAATCTTATTTGCAGTCGGAGCAGGCTCACAGGTGGTCGGACGTGATGAATTTTCCGATTATCCCGAAGAAGCCAAATCCGTTTCAAGCGTTGGCGGTTCGATGGGACAGTATTCCGCCGAAGCCATCGTAGCATTGAAACCCGATCTCGTCCTCGCCGCGGAGATCAACTCGCCCGAACTCGTGAAGCAACTCGAAGACCTGGGATTGACCGTGTACTACCTGAAGAATCCGGTCACGCTCGAAGGCATGTACGACAACCTGGGGATCGTTGGTCAACTGACGGGACATGATGTCACCGAACTGGTCGACTCGCTCAAGGCGCGTGTCGCGGCTGTGGACGAGAAGATCATGCCGCTGTCTTCAGCGATCTCGGTCTTCTATGAGATCGACGCCAGCGATGCGGCGAAGCCGTACACCTACGGTCCCGGCACGTTCGGTGACCTGCTCATCGCCCGCGCAGGTGGTTCCAATGTCGCCGGTTCGCTCGCGGACGCCTATCCACAGATCAGCCTGGAGCAATTGATCGTTGCCAATCCGGGTGTGATCATTTTGGGTGACTCAATGTGGGGCGTGACACCTGAATCCGTAAAGCAACGCGCAGGATGGGAATTCCTGGGCGCCGTGCAGAACGGTCGCGTCTTCCCCTTCGACGATAACCTCATCAGCCGCCCCGGTCCGCGTTTGGTGGATGGGTTGGAGCAATTGGCGAAATTGTTGCGGCCGGAATTGTTTAAATAAAATCATGTAGGGGCGGGGTAACCCCGCCCCTACAACGCCATGAAAACAAAACCTTTCCTTTCATCATTCCTCCTTCTGCTCCTCGCGATCCTCCTCAGCCTTGCGATCGGTTCTGTATTCATTTCCCCCTCTGAGATCTGGCAGACCATCCTCGGGCACGGCACGGATATCTCCACATCCATCCTCTGGAGAATCCGCCTGCCGCGCACCGTGCTGATCGCGTTGACAGGCATGGCATTAGGCGGAAGCGGTGCCACCTATCAGGGGCTGTTCCGCAACCCGCTCGCTGACCCATTCCTGATCGGCGTTGCATCCGGCGCGGGACTCGGCGCGGTCATTGCCATGTCCGTCAAGTGGCCCTATTCGTTTTGGGGTCTGATGGCGATTCCATTATCGGCGTTCGTCGCCGCGTTGCTTACCATCTTTATCGTCTACAACCTGGCACGCGTCGGTCAGACCGTTCCGACCACCAACCTTATCCTTGCGGGCGTGGCATTCTCCTCCTTCGCCACATCGCTCACATCCTTCCTCATGCTCCGTTCCACCGGCGAAGTGCGGCGCGCCCTCGGCTGGCTTCTCGGCGGCGCGAGCCAGAGCGGCTGGACCGCGATCCTTGCCATCGCGCCCTATCTCGTTATCGGTCTCGGCGTTTTGGTTTTCAGCGGTCACGCCCTCAACCTCCTGCAATTCGGCGACGACCAGGCGCAACAACTCGGACTCAACGTCACCCGCACCAAACGGATACTACTGACTGCCTCCTCGCTGGCGACTGCAGCCGCCGTGGCATTTTCCGGCATCATCGGATTTATCGGACTCGTCGTCCCGCATCTCATCCGACTTTGGTTTGGTCCCGATTACAAGCGTTTACTTCCCCTCAGCATTCTCGGCGGCGCGGCATCCCTGCTGATCTGTGACGTGATCGCGCGTATCGTGCTTGCCCCGCAGGAGATCCCCGTGGGCATCATTACATCACTGGCGGGTGCGCCGTTCTTCCTGTGGGTTCTGCGCCGTTCCAAGAATCAGGGATATTGGTAACCATGGAAATTACAATCCGAAAAATCGAACCGCACGAATCGCCGCAGACGAAATTCTTCTCGCGCAAGTCCCTGGTGAGTTCGCGTCTCGTCCTCAAGATGGAAGACGAAAACCTGTCGTACACCATCGCTCCAGTTGCCGCCTACGAAAGGGATTACGCCGCCGAAGATACAGACTATGGTTTTGACAACGACAGCACCACGGTCTTTTTCGCCGAGGTGGATCGCTCCGCGAAACTCGCCGGGCGGATCAAAATGATGAAATGGTGGAATCAATTCGGCTACGTCGAAGACATCGTCGTCAATCCCGAATATCGCGGCATGGGCGTCGGTCGCAAATTGTTGGAGCGAGGAATCCAATGGGCGCGCGAAAACGGCTTCCCCGGCGTGATGCTCAAAACGCAGGATAACAACGTCCCTGCCTGCATGTTGTATCAAAGCTGTGGGTTCGTGCTGGGTGGCTTTGACCGTAACGTCTACAAAGCCATCAACCCAAACACCAAGGAAACCGCGTTGTATTGGTATCTCATTTTCTAACCATGCTCAAGATCCAATCACTCTCCGTCTCCTATGGTTCCCACCGCATCCTGTACGATGTGTCGTTCAACGTGCAAAGCGGAGAAGTGCTCGCGTTGATCGGACCGAACGGTGCCGGTAAATCGACCCTCATCCGCGCCGCGAGCGGAGTCATCCCCTACACCGGTCACGTCCGCACGAACGGCGATGACTTCATATCACTTTCGCCAATGCAACGGGCGAGATATATTGCCACCGTCCCACAGGCAGTATCCATGCCGCCCGCATACACAGTATGGGAAACGGTTTTACTTGGTCGTACGCCCTATCTCGGTTTTCTCGGTCAGCCATCGCAAAAGGATGAAGAGATTGCGCGGCAATCACTCCAGCGTGTGAGCGCCCTTCAATTCGCGGAGAGACGCATCGGTGAACTCTCCGGCGGCGAACAGCAAAGGATATTACTGGCGAGGGCATTGTGCCAGTCCACGCCGATTCTGCTGCTCGATGAACCCACCGCGCATTTGGACCTGCAATATCAAGTCGGTTTGTTGGAGTTGGTATCCGAACTCGCGCACAAGGACAATCTCGCCGTGCTGGTCGCGCTCCACGACCTCAATCTCGCCGCCCATTACGCGGACCGCATTGCCCTCATGGTCGCGGGGAATATCAAAGCAATGGGGAAGCCAAAAGAAGTACTACTGCCGGAATTGATCGAAGAAGCCTATTGCCTGCCCGTGCAGGTGGTCAAACATCCATTTTTGGATATTCCGCTGGTGTTGCCGGAGACAAAATGATCATGTCGCTCTGAGGATGCAAAGCGTCCGAAGAGTCTCTACTACTGTGTCAGAGATTCTTCGCTCTTTTCAGTCGCTCAGAATGACATGCCAAACAAAAGACTTCCGAGCCCATCGACTCGGAAGTCTTTCAATTACCATTTACTAATTACCAACTTAACTCCATCTCCACTTCGTGCCGTCTTTGCTGTCTTCGATGGTCACACCCATTCCTTTGAGTTGGTCGCGGATCTCATCCGAGCGCACCCATTGTTTTTGCTTGCGGGCTTCGGTGCGCTCGGCAATCAGGGCGTTGACCTGCGCTTCGGCATCGCTGGAGCCTTGCTTCTCTTGAAGTCGTAGACCGAACACGCCAGTCAGTTCACGGAGCATGGACTGTGCAGGCTTGAGTTTCTCATTGTTTGCACCGTTGTCACGGGCGGTGTTGATGGCTTTGACCAGTTCATACAACGCGGCGAGGGCGAGCGGGGAATTGAAGTCGTCGTCCATGGCGTCGGTGAAGGCTTGCCTGGTGGAGTCTGCCTGGGATGCGAGGGCGGAGGCGGCTTCAGCCGAGAGTCCCTTTGCAGAAACGGGAGCAGGTCTGAGCGCGGCTTTGAGGCGTTCCAGTGATTTTTCCGCGGAGTCTTGAGTCTCGTCGTTGAAGATCAACGGCGCACGGTATGATCCCATCAGGACAAGCATCCGCATGACATCGGCATCGCGCACGGTGAGGAAGTCCTTGATGCTGACGATGTTGCCCAGCGACTTGGACATCTTCTCGCCGCCGAGTTGTAACATGCCGTTGTGGATCCAGTAACGCGCGAATTGCTTGCCCGTGTAGGATTCGGTCTGTGCGATCTCGTTTTCGTGGTGCGGGAAGATCAGGTCGTTGCCGCCGCCGTGGATGTCGATCTGTTCGCCGAGTTCGGCGAGGTTCATGGCGGAGCACTCGATGTGCCAGCCGGGGCGACCCTTGCCCCACGGGCTGTCCCATGAGATCTCGCCGGGCTTGGCGGCTTTCCAGAGGGCGAAGTCCATCGGGTGGTCTTTGGCTTCCTCTACTTCGATGCGCGCACCCGCCTGCATGTCGTCGAGTTTGCGGCCGGAGAGTTTGCCGTAGTCGTCGTCGCTGATGACGCTGAAATAGACGTCACCGTTCGGCGCGGCGTAGGCGGCTTCCTTGTGGATGAGTCCCTGAATGAACTCGATGATGAGCGGCATGGTCTTGCTGACCTGCGGAGTCGCCGTTGGCGGCAGGATGTTGAGATTCGCAAGTTCCCCCGCGTACGCTTCGATATAACGTTGTGAGAGTTTGAGCGGGTCTTCGCCGAGCGCGTTGGCGCGGTTGATGATCTTGTCGTCCACGTCGGTGTAGTTCATGACGTGCTTGACGTTGTATCCGCGATATTCGAGATAGCGGCGGATGATGTCGAACACCAGCGCCGACATGGCGTGACCGACATGCGCGTCGTTATAGACCGTGACGCCGCAGACGTACAGTTTTACGAGGTTCGGCTCAAGGGTCTGGAATTCTTCTTTTTTGCGGGTGAGTGTGTTGTAAAGTTTGATCATAATTACCTTAATTTTATCCGCAGATTACGCAGATGTCGCAGATTTTTTAATTGGTTCTTCGTATCCCCAGACGAGACGTTTGGTTTGCAGACTTGATGCGCCGAAATTGATTAACAGTCCGCGTTTTAGCCCTGTGGCTTTTAAATAATTGAGTAATTGCGCTTCTTCCACACTGGATAATCGGGACAAGGCTTTGAACTCTACAATGATTTCAGAAAAACAAACAAAGTCTGCCCGGTAATGAGTTGGGAGAAGTATGTTCTTATATTTTATCGGCAGGGAAACTTCTCGTTCAAACGGTACTTGTTTGAGGGGAAATTCAATAACCGCCGCTTCCTGATACACCGCTTCAAGAAACCCATGACCCAACTGACGATGAATTTCCATCGCCACGCCGATGATGGCATAGGTCTGCGGGTCACGCTTGTCCACGATCTTCATAATTGCTTTCTGCGAAATCTGCCCAATCCGCGGATCACTTCCTTTTCTTCCCGTTCTCTTCCTCCACACGGGCGAAGATCATGCGTCCGGCGGCGGTTTGCAGGACCTTGGTGACGACCACATCCTTGTATTCGCCGATGAAATTGTGACCGTTCTCGACCACAACCATCGTGCCGTCGTCCATGTAGCCCACGCCCTGGTCGTGTTCCTTGCCTTCCTGGAAAATGTTGATGTTCATACGTTCGGCGGGCAGGACGACCGACTTGACCGCGTTGGCAAGTTCATTGATGTTCAGGATCGTCACACCCTGCAACTCTGCGATCTTGTTCAAATTGAAATCGTTCGTCAGGATCGGACATTTTAATTGACGTGCCAGCACCACGAGTTTATCGTCCACTTCGCGCACGCCCTCGGCGTTGATGTCGCTGATGCGCACAAGGATGCTGGGGATCTTTTGCAGTTCGGCGAGCACTTCCATGCCGCGGCGTCCGCGCTGGCGGCGCAAGCCGTCAGGTGAGTCGGCGATGTATTGGAGTTCGTTCAGCACGAAGCGCGGAATGAGAAGCGTGCCAGGCAAAAATCCCGTTTTGGCAATATCGGCGACGCGCCCGTCGATGATGACGCTGGTATCCAGCAGGATGGTGCGGTTGAGGTTGGTCCAGGAGGAGGAGGAGCCGCTCTCGCCGCCGCGTCCGCTGAGGGCACTGACCAATCCCAGCAGGTCCCCCTGCCGCATGACAAAGAGCGACACCCCAAAATAGGAGAAAATCAAAACCCCGACAAAGGGCAGGATTTCACTAAATGGCGGGGGAAGGAGCGAAATGGGGAAGGCAAGCAATGCGGCGATCAACAAGCCCAACACCAGTCCCGCCAGCCCGGCGAACAGAGTCTCAGCGGAGAGCCGCCCCAGTCTGTTACGGACGGCGCGCGCGGGACGTGTGGTGATGTAGGGCGTGAGCACCAGCCCAGCCAGCGCGCCGATCAACCCAAACACTAATCTGTACAGCAGGTCCTGCTCGGGAATAAATGGCTCGATCCTTGAAGCCTCGCCGCCCAATGCCCACCCCAAAATTGCCACCAAAATCATGCCAAAAATGCGAACAATGAATTCAGTACTCATGAAAACTCCTTTGTAACGTGCAGAATAATGAGAATAATGACTGCATGATAGCATGGCTGGGATGTCAAGTCAATTCAGGAAACCCGCTTCATATAAAATTGTTATAATCACGCACATCCATGATGACCCTGAAAGATACCCTTAACCGTCCCCTGCGCGACCTGCGCATCTCCGTCACCGACCGGTGCAACTTCCGCTGTGTATATTGCATGCCCAGGGAAATGTTCGGTCCCGATCACCCCTTCCTGCCCCACGACCAGGTGTTGACCTTCGAGGAGATCGCGCGGCTGGCGCGTATATTCGTCTCACACGGCGTTCAGAAGATCCGTCTAACCGGCGGCGAGCCGCTTGTCCGCAAGGACCTGCCCGTGCTGATCTCCATGCTCTCGAAGATCCCCGATGTCGACCTGACGATGACCACCAACGGCTCGCTCCTCGCCCGCAACGCCCAGGCGCTGAAGAATGCCGGTCTGAAGCGGGTCTCTGTCAGCCTCGACTCGCTCGACGAGGCGACCTTCAAAGCCATGAACGACGTGGACTTCCCGGTGGAGAAAGTGCTCGATGGAATGGAAACAGCCAAAAGGGTCGGGTTGGAGCCGATCAAGGTCAACATGGTGGTCAAGCGCGGGGTCAACGAATCCAGCATTTTGCCGATGGCGCGCTTCTTCCGCGAGAAGGGATATATCCTGCGCTTCATCGAATACATGGATGTGGGCCACACCAACGGCTGGCGCATGGACGATGTGGTCTCTGCCAGGGAAATCGTCAACACCATCAACGCCGAACTGCCGCTGGAACCGGCTGACCCGAACTACAAGGGTGAAGTGGCGGAACGCTGGCGATACAAGGACGGCAAGGGCGAGGTCGGCGTGATCTCCTCCGTGACCCAGCCTTTCTGCCGCGACTGCAACCGCGCGCGCTTATCTGCCGAAGGGAAGTTATACACCTGCCTGTTCGCAGTCAAGGGACACGACCTCCGCGGCTTGATGCGCGGCGGCGCAACGGATGATGAAATTTCACAAACCATCACACATATCTGGAATAAACGAAGTGACCGTTATTCCGAATTGCGTTCCGAAAATACGATCGACCTGCCCAAAGTGGAAATGTCGCACATCGGCGGGTAAAACAATTCCCATCAAACCCAACCCGGAGGTCCCCTTGTCCATTAAAGCCATTTTCTTCGATCTCGACGGCACACTCCGTCACAGCGTACCCGAGGGCGGTGATGTCTTTTCCGATTATGTTGCCAGCCTCGGACTGCGCGTCAACTACGAAGACCGCATCCGTGCCATGCGCTGGGAATATCTCTACTGGGCAAATTCCGCCGACCTGCGCGATGACCTGCTTGCCCATTCCCCCGATACCGAAAACTTCTGGATCGAATACAGCCGCCGCCGACTCGTTGTCCTGGGCGCATCCCCTGCGCAGGCTGGCGAACTCTCCCGAAAAGTTTCCCTGCACATGGGCGAAGTATACAAGCCTGAGAGTGTCGTCCCCGATCATGTCCGCGCGGCGCTGGTTTCCTTGAAACAGGCGGGTTACTTCATGGCGGTGCTCTCGAACCGCGAAAAGCCCTTCCATGATACGCTCGACCGTCACAACCTCAGCGAATACTTCACATTCGCCTTGTCCGGCGGAGAAGTGGACTCCTACAAACCCGAGCCCGGACTCTTCGAACACGCCTTGAAACGTGCCGGACTCTCCCCACGGGACGCCGTCTACGTGGGCGACAACTATTTTGCGGATGTGGTCGGCTCGCGTCGCGCGGGACTTCGGCCTGTTCTCTACGACCCGAACATTATCTTCCCCGAAGCGGACTGCACCGTGATCCGCTCGTTCGACGAGTTGCTCTCCATCATCAAAAGTGACAGTCACTCCTAAGTGATTGTTTCGTAAAGGTTTTTCACCACTGAGCACACGGAGATCACAGAGAAAACCTGTAACAGCTCAGACGAAAACCTTTAAAAATCTCTCCCGAAAGAGCATCGGGACAATGTGTGGGCTCTGTGCTCTCTGTGGTGAATGCTTGTGAGCATTGCCGTAACCAGACTTAAGAAACGCTCCATAAAGTGACTATCACTTTTATACGAAAGGAATGACCCATGGCATGGGAACGTAAAATGATGCGGACCGTGCGCGTCCGCAATGAACGCGAGATCGGTGTGCTTGCCCGCCTGTTGACCGCCATCGCCGAACTGGACGGCAGTGTGGGGAGCATGGATATGATCACCGAGACATCACAAAGCGTGGTGCGCGATATCACCATTTATGCGGACAACCCCGAACACATGGACCGTATCATCGAAGCGATCCGCGCGAATGAAGGCACGCATGTGATGGAAGTCCGCGATGAGGTGCTGGCGCTCCACCAAAAGGGAAAGATCGCCATCCGTTCGCGTTTCCCCATCGATTCCATTGCCACATTGCGCCGCGTGTACACGCCCGGCGTGGCGGAAGTCTGCTTGAGGATCGCCAAAGACCCTTCGCTGGCGCGGCTGTACACCAGCATCAGTCACATGGTCGCCATTGTCACCGATGGGACGGCGGTGCTGGGTCTGGGCGACATCGGTCCGCTGGCGAGCATGCCGGTCATGGAAGGCAAAGCCATGCTGATGGAAACGCTGGTCGGTCTTTCCGGTGTGCCGGTGCTGTTGAATACCAAAGACCCCGATGAGATCGTGCAGGCGGTGACCGCCATCGCGCCGACCTTTTCCGCCATCCAACTGGAGGATATATCCGCGCCGCGTTGTTTCGAGATCGAGGAACGCCTGCAGGCGAAACTCGATATCCCCGTCATGCACGATGACCAGCACGGCACGGCGGTCGTCAGCACTGCCGCGTTGATGGTGGCGGTACACCGCGCCCATGTGGATATCGGTGATGTCACGGTCGGGCAGATCGGCTTGGGCGCGGCTGGGAATGCCATCGCGAAGATGATCATGGGTCTCACAGGCAGACCCGTCCTGGGCGCAGACCTGAACGAAGAGGCGCTGGCGCGTTTCGAACGCGAGGGCGGTCACAGGTCCAGTCTCAAAGAGATCATGTCCGAGTGTGAGGTCGTCATTGCTACGACCGGCGCGCCAAAACTCATCAAACCGGAAATGGTCCGCAAGGGACAGATCATCCTGGCGCTCTCGAACCCGAACCCTGAGATCGACCCGGATGTGGCGCTGGCGAACGGTGCGGCGTTTGCCGCGGATGGGAAATCTGTGAACAATGTGCTGGGATTCCCCGGCATCTTCCGCGGCGCCGTGGATTCGAACGCGCCTCGCATCACGAACGAGATGCTGATCGCCGCCATGGAAGTGCTTGTGCGCATGACCCCCGCCGGTGAACTGGCGCCCAACCCGCTCGATAAAAAGGTGCATCAGGAAGTGGCGCGCGCCGTGGCGGAGACCGCCGTAAAGCAGGGTATCGCCCGCGCCGAATACGTTCCGTATATAGAGGGGTAGATGTAAAGGATGAAAAGACCGCCGTGAGGCGGTCTGTTTTTTTTCTATCTCTTATCCAGCGGAGTTCCCTTTAGTTTGCTGGTTGGCTGGCTGGAACGATAGGCATAAAACCCAAGCCCGGCACCGGCAAGCAAAAGGAGCCCGCCGAAAATCCCAAGGAGCGGTGACCGTCCTCCTGACTGCGTTTCGACCGGTTCGTTGATGGTGACCGTCCTGGACTGCGCGCCGAAATCGATCGAAGCGCGATCGCCGGCTTTAACGGTCAGTTTATAACTCACCAACATGGTGGGATTGTATCCATCGGGTACTGCCATGCTGATGTTGTAATCCCCCTGCGGCACCTCGAGGAAACAGGCACGCACGGGTTCCAGAGTATCCGGGTCTGTGGTGGATGTGGTGTTCTGGGTCTGGGAATAGGAGCCGTTGATGTTCGTCAGCGAGACCGCGCCGCCGTCGATGCCGAACTCGGTTTCCTGGCGTAACGCATCGCCGTTCGCATCGTTGAAGAGCAGGACACAGACCTCGGTCGTTCCGCTGACGGGTGTCAGAGTTACAGTGGGGGAAGCAAGCGTGGCGGCGGGCGGCAGGGTGGGCAGGCTGGAGATGGAAAGTCCCACGATGAGTTGCTGTCCCGGCGTAAGCGTGCAGTTATCATCCAGCCGGGTATTGAAGGACCGCAGTTGCGGGACGGTAATCCCATGCAGGAGCGCGACCTGCGAACAGGTATCGCCCTCTCTCACGATATGGATGATGCGCCCATCGGGTCCGGGTGTGGAAGTGATAAATCCCTGCGGATGGGGGGCCGCACTTGCCGTACTCACAGGAAGCCCGATGCCGACCAGTGACAAAACCAGAACAAAGGAAAAGATAAATAATACGGTACGAATTTTCATCGGCGGGGATTATAACATTTAGGCGCATTTCATTTCAGTTGAAACCGTCCCGAAGGTTGGCTAAAGCGACCCAATTTTCTCAGCAAAACCTTCGGGACGTTCCTACCTTCAACTCATTTGAAACACACCCATAACATTTCGGCGGCAATTACTTCGGAAGTGACTGTCACCTGTCATCACTATTTTCCGTATCTCTTCCGTATCTCCGGCAGGAAATACTCATCGAAGAATTTATCCGCATCGTAATCGGGTTTCCAGCCCCACTCGGTGCGGGCAAGCGAGTCGTCCACGTCTTCGGGCCACGAGTCGACAATACCCTGGCGGCGTGGGTTCGGCTCGAAGGTGATCTTCGCGCTGGGGAACGCCTTCACCGCCCGGTCGCGGAATTCGTCCGCGGTCAACGCGAAGGCGGCGATGTTGTAGACCTGGTGCTGTAGCTTCCCGCGCGGCACATCCAGCAACATCAACAGCGATTTGATCGCGTCGGGCATTGCCATGAACGAGATCTTCGTATCCTCGCGCACGAAGCACGAGTACGGTTTACCCTGCGCGGCGGCGTGGAGCATCTCGGGTCCGTAGTCGCTCGTCCCGCCGCTGGGAAGCGTAAAGGCGGAGACCAGGCCCGGGAACCGGATCGCACGAAAGTCCAGGAAGTGAGGCGGGTTTTCATCCAGGTGTTTTTGACCGAAGTATTTTCCGTAATACATCCCCAGTTTTTCGCAGTACAGTTTATTGCATCCATACATGGTGTGCGGCGTGTTGTATTCGTCCTCCTTCACCGTGCCCGCGGCTTTTTTCACTTCGCGGCTTGCCATGCCGTATGCCGCAATGGAACTTGGAAACAGGAACTTGACGCTCTTGCGATACTTTTCCGAACGATAGGCGGCGAGCATCAGCAGTTGCATCGTGCCTTCCACGTTGATGCGGTGCGCGTCCTCGCTTGCCACCTCCGCCTTGGAGGAAAGCGAAGCCGCGAGATGGAAGATCACGTCGAAATCGTAATCGTAGAAGGTCTTGATCCGGTATACCAGGTCGCCCTGCGCGTGTTCCGCCGACAGGGATTTGATGCTGTCGGGTAACGGAACCAGGTCTGCCGTAACGATCTTGTAACCGCCCTGTTTTGCCAGTCCTTGAATAAGAGCCTGCCCGATCTCGCCACATGCACCAGTCACGAGCACAAGTTTTTCGGTCATTGAATCTCCTTATTGCCACGAAGTGCCGCGTTTAGCGGTAGAATGACGAACGTTAATATTGTACAACACACCGCATGAATTCCTTCACGAAGTTTGTCATTATTCTTTTATGAAAAACATAAGCCTTCCGTTATTGCGAGGAGATTGCTTACCTGCACTCCCCGGCACCTGCGTCCGGGGCAGGTGTACGCCAGGTGCAAGTGTCGTCGGGAAGATCACCCTCCTCGCACTGACGATCTTCCTCGCATCCTGCCTGCCATCGAATTCGACTCTGCCCACTGCAGCTGTTCAACCGACAGACACCCCGCTTCGGACTCCGACCGTGGTCTGGTTCCCGCCAACGGCGACTCCCACACTGCTGTTTTTTTCCACCTACACCGCCGAGCCTGAGATGGATCCCGGTATCGGAGCGTTGACCCTGACCGACGATTTTTCCGATGCCTCCGCATGGGACACGGCAGTCTCCAACGACGGGAGCGCCGCTGTCGGCCGCAACCGCCTGTCGCTGGCGGTGCAACCGGGTATCTATCTTCTCAGCCAGAAGCGTGACCTTGTGTTGGGGGATTTTTATGCCGAGATCACGGCGCGTCCCAGCCTGTGCCGCGGCGAGGACAGTTATGGGATCATCATCCGGAACATCGGCAGGTCGTATTATCGTTTCATCCTGTCCTGCAACGGACTGGTACGGGCAGAACGTGTCAATACGCGCGGAATCATCATCCTGCATGAACCGGTCGCCAGCGCGGACGTGCCGCCCGGCGCGCCCGGCGAAGTGACCATCGGCGTCTGGGCGGTGGGCAGTGAACTGCGTCTCTTCCTGAACGGGCGCTACCAGTTCGGATTCACCGATACCAGTTACTCCAGCGGCACGCTCGGCCTCTTCGCCCTCTCGCAGGGAACCGATCCCGTCAGCGTGACGTTCTCGGACTTGAAAGTGTATGAAGTGGATTACATCCCGCCGACAAAAACCCCGAAACCGTAGCAATTTACGAATTACCGATTACCAATTACCATTGTCCCATGCCTTCCAACAAACTGAACAATCTTACGAACAAAGAATGGTTGAAGTTCCAGAAATCGTGGTTCATCCACAACCCGCCGCCGCGTAAAAAGGGAGTGCTGGTGCATCCCGCCAAATTCCCCGAGACAATGGCGCAGGAGTTCATCGAGTTCTTCACAAAGGAAGGCGAGACCGTGCTCGATCCCATGGCAGGGACGGGCTCGACTCTCATCGCCGCCTTGCGTGCGGGGCGGAACAGTTACGGCATCGAATTGAATCCCAAATACGCGCAGATCGCGCAGGATATTATTGACGGGGAACGTGTTGCATTGGGAGAGAAAGCCGAACGTCTAACGTCGGAAGTCATTAATGGCGACGCAAATTTGGTGACCAATTACCAATTACCACTTATCGATTACATCCTCACCTCCCCTCCCTACTGGGATATGCTCCGCGCCAAAGGAGCCGAAACCCAAAAGAAGCGGCGCGACTCGGATGAGTTGGATGTCCATTATTCGGATGACCCCAACGATATGGGAAACATCAGCGATTACGAAGAGTTTCTTTCCAGATTGGTGAAAATTTATGAAGGATTGAAGCCGTTACTACGGGAAAAGGCGTATCTGACCATCATCGTCAAGAACGTGAAGAAGGGCGGAAGGATCTATCCGCTGGCGTGGGATATCGCCCGCGAACTCGGCAAAACCTACACATTGAAAGATGAAAAGATCTGGTGCCTACCGTCAGGGCAAAGAGTTTGGACACAGTCGGGACTAAAAACAATTGAGGCTATATCAGTTGGCGAAAAAGTTTTGACGCACCTTGGTACCTTTCATGATGTAACTAAAACGATGCAACGCAGGCATTCAGGGCAGTTAATCACGATCAAGTCTGGACTGTTGGGGAAGACAATTTCCTTGACCCCTGAACATGAAGTTCTCACAATTGAACGCAAACGATACAGACACAAAAATGGCGAATTATTTCAGGAAAACTTCAAAAGAAGTGAAAAACGCGGTTCGTTATGGAAACCCGCAAAAGACCTGAATATCGGTGATGCAATTGCTTTTCCCATACCACAAACAACCATTGATCTGGTTCGGCTAGATACCAGCATGTACATGCCAGAAGTAATGGACTGGATACAGGATGATGACTGGTATTACACCCGCGGTCGGGGAAAACATGGAAGAGGGAAATTGCCAAAATTTGTTTCGGTTAACAACGATTTCATGAGGCTCGCTGGCTGGTATTTATCTGAAGGTAGTGCGGGAATATCAGGAGTCTATATTGCAAACATATCCCCCCAAGCGCAAAGTGAAATTGTGGGCTTATTTCAATCTGTATTTGACGTATCGTTAAAAGCAGATTCCAAAGGTGTATGGTGCCGAAGTAGATCAATCTCAAATCTTCTTATCAGCCTTTTTGGCAAGGGTGCTCATCAAAAAAAGATACCCGGTTTTATGTTTCAGTTGCCAAAAGAAAAGCAAAAGCATCTGCTTCAATCTCTTTGGGCTGGCGACGGACATGCGCATGAAAGCAGGGTGTTATATAAAACGGTTTCAGAAGACCTTGCTATAGGGATTTCGTACTTAACTGCCAGATTCGGTGCAATGCCATATATTCAAAGAAATCCCAAATGGTTTGATCTTAGTTATCGTGGTCAATCCATGATAAAAATGCAAGAAATGCTCGGGGTTGCATCGTTGTGCCGAAAAGGTATACGAGACCATCATTGGGTTCGAGACAACCTGATTTGGTTGCCAATTTGCCAAATTGAAACTGTCGAATATTCAGGCCTTGTCTATAATCTGGAAGTGGAAACGGCAAACTCGTATGTAACAGAAAATTTTGTCGTACATAATTGTCAGGATAACCAACCTCTCGCACCATTTGGCATGGGCTCCGCCTGGGTGAGCAATACGTTCCATCATTATTGTTTGCAGTTCAGGAATGAGTAAATTTGGTTAATGGAGGATGGATTATGGTGAATAGCCCATGATCCATCCTCCATCGACCATCCTCCATTAACCATGATCAGAGTAAGCGACCTCCTCCACCTCCCCTACACCCGCGACCTGACCGAAGGCGGAATTGCGTACGCGGTGCGTTCGTTGCCGTACACGTACAATCGCATGGGTGGCTCGCCCTATGATCGTTTGCGAAGAATTGTCGCGGGCGTGGCGGTGGAACTGGCGTTCCGGCGTCATCTTTCGGAGCATGACATCCCCTTCGATGTGAAGGGCGCGACTCCCTTCACCGAACCGGACCGTTACGATGTGTCCCTCGGCGGCAGGCGCTGTGACATCAAATCGTTCCTCATCACCTACCGCGAACAGATCGCAGAGATGAAGAAGAATCCCGGCGTGGTGTTGAACGCGCCTGCGCTTGTCCCCTCCGACCAGAATGCCGTGGAGGGACATTCGGACAACGACATCTACCTCTTCGCGTTCCTCTCCGGTCTTGTTGCCGCATCGCAGGATGATTTGCAGAAAGCTCAACTTGCAGGACAGCCGACGTACATCATCCACGCCATGCCCGATGCGTGGACGCGCCCGACGAAGTGGAATCCGCTGGGGCGGCTGGTGCTGAAATCCGAATCAGCGGAGACTCAAATCGTCGAGATCGGCGGGCAGGATGCGGGTAGAGCGACGCGGTCGCTTGCGGTGGAGATTCCCCCGCGCACGCGAGTCGAAGTCGAAGAGCAGTTCTATTCCGTATCGCACATCCGCATCCAGAACCTGCCTGAGGCGCGCATCGGCATCCGCAGTGCGGCGCGTAAAGAGACGCATCTCATCGGCGCGTTGGAGTGGGGCAACATCTGGGTCTACGGCATGGATGTTCTGCTTGCGGGCTGGCTGACGCGCGGCGAGTTCAATCAGCGGGCGCGTTTCGTCGAAGCAGGCAGGCGTGTTTTTCAATACGATAAGACCCGAACGAAAAACCTGGCTGTGAAAATCTCGGATCTTGAACCCGTATCAGCCCTGTTCGAGCGGGTAAAAGCATGGGCAGGCGAGAGTCGTCCTTGAGATGACCGTCAACTTATCAATAGAGGTAACATGAAAACCAGACGAATCTTTTTCGGATTATTGCTCCTTTCGATGTTGTCGTGTAATTATCTCAACCGGATGATCACGACACCGGCACCGACATCGACGCCCATACCTCCCACACTGACGGCAAGCGCCTCTTTCACCCCGACGCCTGTTCCCCTTAAACCATCCTTTATCCCGCCCGAATGTTCCGCCGTTCCGCCCGCCACAGCCGCCCCCGATTTCGCAACACCCACGCTGCAGATCGAACCGAACCCCGAATTATCGAAAGATGAACAACTGGATATTTTCAACGAACTGACCGATACGATCAGCGACGTATACGTATACCCCGATTTCAACGGCAGGGACTGGAACGGGATACAGGCTCGTTACAAGGCACAGATCGAAGCCGGGCTGGATACTGAAGCGCTCTACCTGCAAATGAACGAGATGATCTACGAACTGGGCGACGAGCACTCGTTCTTTCTTTCACCTGCCGATGTGAAACGATCGGAGGCGGAACTGGAGGGCAATAATGAGTTCGTCGGTATCGGCATCTATGGGCAAACGGACCTGGAGCGCGGGCGTCACATTGTGATCTCGACCTTCCCCGGTTCCTCGGCGGATAACAGCGGCATCGGGTCCCATGATGCCATCCTGAAAGTGGATGGCGTTCCGATCGCAGAAAATTCGGGGTTCCGTTTGCGCGGTCCCCGATGTTCGGCGGTGGTGATGACCATTCAATCGCCCGGCGGGGAACCGCGCGATGTGATGCTTATCCGGCACGAGATTCAGGGCGGGCTGGATATCGATGCGCGCCTCGTGCCGACGACGGACGGCTCGAAGATCGGGTACATTTTCATCCCTTCGTTCTTCGATGAGACCATCCCGCCGCAGATCGAAAGCGCGCTGGAGAATTTCGGCGAACTGGACGGTTTGATCCTGGATGTGCGCCTGAACGGAGGCGGCGCCAGCAATGTCGTTGAACCGGTGTTCGCGCATTTTGTTTCGGGCAGTCTGGGACAGTTCGTCACCCGCGAGGAATCGTATCCCTTGGATGTGGAAGCGGACCCGATCGCCAATTCGCAGACCGTTCCGCTGGTGGTGGTGGTCAGTGAGGATACGGCGAGTTATGGCGAGATCTTTGCCGGTGTATTGAAAGATCAGGGACGCGCCAGGGTCACAGGCGAGACCAGCCTCGGCAACGTGGAGGTGATGTACGGCTTTGACTTCGACGACGGTTCGCAGGCATGGATCGCATCGGCAACCTTCCAGCCGGAGAACTCGGACGAGGACTGGGAGCAGACCGGCATCGTCACCGACCTGACAGCCTTTGCCGAATGGGATACCTTCACCTTCGAGACCGACCCATCCATTGCCGCGGCACTGACCTTGTTGGGACATCAGTAAACCGCAGGTGCATTTGTAGACCCTGTGCCATCGTAGTGACAATAATGATCGCGAGATCATCTAAATGGGCTAGCTGTTTTTCACCACAGAGCACATTGAAAACACGGAGTTTCTTTCCTGTAGTTTCTCCGTGAACTCTGTGTTCTCAGTGGTGTCAGCCTTTATACTTGTTTACCGCTCCTTTATTTTTCACTCATCCACTTCTGGTACACTTCCCGGCATGAAGAAAAGAAACATTTTATTCGCGGGTGTGGGTTTGTTCCTGCTTGCAATAGTCATCTATCAGATCCCCGCCGTCAACAGCCGCCTGTCTTGGCGTTATGAAGTCACAAAGACCTACATCAAAAATGTGTTTAATCCTGTCGGCGATGTGCCGACTGCGATACCGAACACGCCCGCCCCCACTTTGCAGGCATCCCCAACAGCATGATCGGCTACCATTTTCTTGAAAACTTATCGTGGATCGATGCCCTGCTCAACGCATCCATGATCCTTGGCGGTATGGGACCTGTGACTCCATTGCAAACGAATGCAGGGAATATCTTTGCCTCTTTCTATGCCATCTATTCTGGTGTCATTCTTCTGGCTTCCGTGGGTGTGTTAGCCGCACCGATTTTTCATCGCTTCTTGCATCACTTTCACCTTGCTGATGAAAAGTGATGGTTAATTTTGTATAAGGACGACAATGCTCAACCTTGAACAGTTCAATCGAATTGTATTTGCCATGCCTTTTCTACAGCGGGCGGATGAAGCGTTAAAACAGGAACTCAAACAACATGCCCAATTTGCTAAAATCCCTGCGGGGCACGATGTCTTTGTAGACGGCGACCGCGTGGAGGGAATCGCATTGCTGCTTTCCGGTGTGGTGCGCGTGTACAAGATCGGCGAAACAGGACGTGAGATCACGTTGTATCGTTTTGGTCTGGGACAGAGTTGTATTCTCAGCGCGAACGCGATCATCAGCCACAAATCCTTTCCGGCGATCGCGACTGTGGAAGAGGATGCCGAAGCGGTGATGATTCCCGCTGAGGTGTTCCGCGAATGGGTGAACAAGTATGAACTGTGGCGCGAGTTCGTTTTCAACCTGCTCTCCGAGCGTCTCTCCACCGTGATGGCTATAGTGGATGAAGTGGTTTTCAAACGCATGGATCGCCGAGTCGCTTCGTTGTTGCTGAAACAGGCACGGGTCCAGAACCCGATGCGCATTACTCATCAGGAAATCGCCGCGGAGTTGGGAAGTTCTCGTGAGGTGATCAGCCGCATCCTGGAGGATTTTTCCAGAGCTGAATTGATCGACTCGGGACGAGGAACGCTCGAAGTGTTGGATTTTGAAGAACTGGAAGCCCGTTCGCTTGTGTGACTTTGTCACATACAGGATTCCATGAATCTCCTACAATGTGGGCATCAAACTAATCAAAGGAGATTTTCAAATGAAACGCAATTTATCCAATGTTGATCGTATCGTCCGGGTCGTGGTCGCCGCTTTGTTCGCCTACCTATATTTTGGCGGTATTGTGACCGGCACGCTCGGGATCGTGCTCGTGGTGCTTGGCGGGGTATTCCTGCTCACATCCATCGTGGCGTTCTGCCCATTGTATGCGCCTTTCAAGTTCAGCACCTACAAGAGCTAATTCATTCAGCAACCATGGAGCGGATGATTCTCTCATCCGCTCCATTTTTAATCATGAACATCACAGAGTTTCAAAAAAGAATTTTAGAAGCGGACAAACCCATCGTTGTTGATTTCTGGGCAAACTGGTGCGTGCCGTGCAAGCTGACAAAACCCATCCTTGAAAAACTTGCCAAAGAATACAATGACAAGATCGAATTCATGCCCATTGACGCTGATACTTCGCGCGAGGTGCTTGAGCACTTCCAGATCATTGGTATTCCCACCGTACTGACGCTCCGCAACGGAAAAGTAAATGGTCGTGTGACCGGCGCACAGAGTGAAGTTAATTACCGTGCCATGTTCGATGCATTGGCTGAAGGCAAGGAAGTAAAAATTCCGATGACATCTTTTGACCGTACGTTCAGGCTCGGCGCAGGCGCTCTGTTTGTGGCGGTTGGTATATCCACTGGCAACTGGCTTGTGTTGGGCATCGGCGGCATTATCGCTTTTTTGGGGATTTATGATCGTTGTCCTATCTGGAGAGCGCTGACGGGGATGCTGCGCAACAAATAAGTTTGAGTGGTTTTTCATCTCTGCATGAATCAAAAAGAACCGAACGGTAACCGGTTCTTTTTGATTCACCAACTGCTGACAACTTAAGGCGCTGATATACTTGGAATGTATGGAAAGAAACACACTTTGGATTTTGGGATTGGAAATATAATGGGTGAAAAGATGTACTCACTGGAGGCGATATGAAATGTCCTGTCTGTAAGCTTGATTCACTTGGTTCAAACACGTTAGTTGAGGGGCTGCCCGCCAAACAATGCTCGAATTGTGAAGGAGTCTGGATCGACTCGAATGACTACATAGCCTGGTGGAAGGCAAAAGGCGAAGATGCGCCAGCCCAACAGGTGAAATCCAGCATGAACCCTGCCTGGAATGTGGATGAACTCAAGCTTTGTCCCAATTCCGGTCATATCATGGGACGTTACAAAATTTTTCCTGATACTGAATTCTATTTGGATCGTTGCGGTCACTGTAATGGCATCTGGTTTGACAAGCACGAATGGGATGCATTGGTCGAATTGAATCTACATGACAATGTGAACGAGTTCTTCACTCGTCCCTGGCAGGATGATATGCACGCAGTCGAAACCAGAAACCACATGGATAAACTGTATCTCGAAAAATTCGGTGCTGAAGATTATGAGCATGTCAAACAAGTCCGTGAATGGCTGAAGGATCACCCAAGGCAGGGCATGTTGTTTGCCTTTTTGCAGGCGAACGATCCATATAAGGTTTAAATGAAATCAGAAAAGAGTAGCCAAGATACGCTATAGCTGCATGATCCAAAAAGGTATAATGAACTCCGCACCCATGCGGAGTTTTTCTTTTCTCTCAAGTTTCTGGAAATATCTATTGGCGCTCGGGTTGATCGCTTCCATCACAGTGGCTTTCTTTGCAGTACGTGATGTGCTGGATATCACCTTGATCGCCCTGCTGTATTTAATTCCACTGGGTCTCATTACCGCTTTTTGGGGGCTTGGACCCGGTATCACCAGCGCGGTGATTTCGTTTCTCACGTTCAATTATTTCTTTATTCCGCCATATTACACACTGGCGGTCCATCGTCCCACAGACGTGGTCGTCTTGGTGGTTTTTCTGGTTGTGGCAGTGGTCATCAGTCAATTGGTTGGGCGGATGCAGGTGAGTCTCATTGCGGCAAATGCCCGTGAACGCGAAGCCACACAACTCTATGAGTTGAGCGTCGCCTTGACGGGTTTGCACAATGACCATGCCATTGCACAGATCCTGGCCAAACAGGTGCAGGCTGTTTCACAAGGTGAGTATGTGGAACTCAATGTCACAGGTGCGGAACCTTTCTCTTTTCATTTGCCCGAAACGCTGCCGCCCGCCCGGCACCCCGAATTGACAGTCCCTATTCAGGCAGCGAGAGGCGTTCTCGGGGAGATTAAGCTGTGGAAGGTCGCACCAGTTATTTCGTCGGGAGAGAGGCGGTTGTTACAGACGTTTGCGAGTCAGGGCGCTCTGGCGCTTGAGCGTGCGCGACTTGCCCAAGCCGAGTCCCGTGCCCGCGTCCTCGAAGAAAGCGACCATTTGAAATCCATTCTCCTGTCTTCTGTTTCGCACGAATTGCGGACGCCGCTTTCCACCATCAAAGCTGCCGCATCGAGTCTGCGCGGGAACGAAGTCAGTTGGGATTCACCCGCGCGCACTGAGTTGATCGCAGCAATCGATGATGAAGCCGATCATTTGAACATGTTGGTCGGCAACCTGCTCGATATGTCGCGCATTGAATCGGGCGCACTCAAACCAAAACGTGAATGGAATATTTTGCCCGAGATTGTTGGCAGCGTGCTGGCACGTATGCGGCACTCCACCGATGAGCACAAACTTGAAGTGGATGTGCCGGAGAGTTTGCCGTTCGTGCCCGTGGATTATGTGCAAATGGAACAGGTCTTCACGAATTTGGTGAGCAACAGTTTGAAGGGTGCCGCCTGAACATTTGGAACGCATCTTCGACAAGTTCTATCGCATCACTGCCGCCGACCGTGTGACAGGCACCGGGCTCGGACTTTCGATCTGCAAAGGCATCATCGAAGCACACGGCGGACGCATCTGGGCGGAAAATATTTCAGATGGTTTGGCATTTAATTTCACGCTGCCACTGACGTGGGAGGGCGCACTGCCTCCGCAACTCCCCATGGATACGGAGACCGAATGAGCAACAAGCCGCATATTCTCGTCATCGATGACGAGCCTCAAATCCAGCGCGCGATCCGCACCATCCTCACTGAAAAAGGCTTCAAAGTCACAACAGCGAGTCGCGGTGAAGAAGGTCTTACGCTCGCCGCCACCAACGAACCCGATATCATCATCCTCGATCTGGGTCTTCCGGACATGGATGGCGTGGAAGTTTGCACCCGTCTGCGTGAATGGACTCAAACTCCGATCATTATCCTTTCGGTGCGCGACAGTGAACGCGATAAAGTTGCTGCGCTGGATAAAGGCGCCGACGATTACCTTACCAAGCCGTTTGGCATCGAAGAATTGCTGGCACGTGTGCGAGTGGCGTTGCGCCATTCCACACGCACTCAGGGTACGCAGAGCAAAGTTGTAACAGCAGGTGCGTTAACGATCGATCTGGCATGGCACATTATCAAGTTGGGCGAAGAGGAAATTAAATTAACCGGCACCGAATACAAGTTGCTTGCCTATCTCGCCGCCAATCACGGACGCGTGCTTACGCATCAAAACATCCTCACCCAGGTTTGGGGTCCCGCCGACGCCGACCACACCGAATACCTGCGCGTGTATATGCGGCAACTCCGCAAGAAACTCGAAGCCGACCCCGAACGTCCGCAGTACATCCTCACCGAGCCTGGCATCGGCTATCGCTTTATTTCGGATGGGTAAACCATGTCATTGCGACGAAGCAATCTCCTTGTCGAGTTGGGGATTGCTTCGTCGCAAAGAGCACACCTGCCCTGGCGGGTGGTGCCAGGGAGAACACTCCTCGCAATGACATAATATTTGTCACCAATTCGATAGTGATGTATTTCTTAAATTCCCCGGCAATGGGGAATTTTTATTTGTTCTTTATATGGTTGGATGTTTTCTTTGTCACCGTTTTATGGGGACTTGATAGGATTTAACTATCTGAGAGGTGACATGAACAAACTTGATGTACATTCCCCTGAATTTGCATTAGCCCCCGCTTCGCATTCGGAACCCGAGCCCGCCCATCGGTTAATTGTCCTTTTCCCTGCATCCGAACCTGATTCTCCTGATCTGGAAAACAGGATTTGGAAAATTGCCCGCTCATTGCAACTGAACGTCCTGCTCCTCAGCGTTACCAATGATTTTGACGAGGAGTCTCACCTTCGACGTAAATTGATCACCATGGCAGCCATTATCAAAGATCCCTATGTATCCACTGACATTCTGATCGAACACGGAACTGATTGGGTAACGCAGGTCAAAAAGCTCTGGCAGAGAGGCGATATTGTGGCATGTTATGCAAATCAAAAAGTCGGCATCATGCGGAAGGCATTGGATGAGATCCTGCGTTCTAGTTTAAATATGCCCGTTTACATTCTCGCAGATACTCAATCGGTCAAAAGTTCAAAGCCAAGGTTTCTCTCGCAGGTCTTATTCTGGTCCGGTGCATTGGCGATCATTGGCGGCTTTTTCTGGGCTGAGGCGCAACTCGTCAAATTGCCACAGGATTGGGCGCACAGTGCGTTGATCTACGTGTGTGTCTTTATAGAGCTAGCCCTGATTTCGTTGTGGAATTCGTTGTTCACGTAAGAAAAAATTCATCCTGTTTATATAAAACGTCTCGCAGGTTTCTCCAGGAACAAGTTTGTATTACGACAACCTGCGGGATGGTATGTAATAAAAAATTATCAGTTTCAAAAAGGTTAAGCATGTCAGAAACAAAATCGAAATCAACATCATTGTCAGATCACCTGATGGAAGAATACAAACGCCAGCAGGCTTTATTCTCCGCACAGCCTGCCATCATTCAGCGCTTTTTGGAAGTGCAGGGCAAACAGATCGCCGAAGCCATTGTGGAAGGCGGATCGCAAGTCCGTTTTTCGCTGCCAGATCGAATCGTTTGCACCATCGAAAATGTGGATCAGCCCGCGCTGGTGACCATCCCGCAAAATCAACGTACGTATTCGGCAGGCAGTTTCATGAGCCGCCTGCGCAAGGTGGAACTTTATAAGGAACTTCGTCACTCACTGACCGAGTTGGAGCAATCACCAGACCGCGCGGTAGCGGTCGCGACGAGTCTGTTACGTCAAGCTGCTGTGGTGCATATGGTTTACAACATGTTGCCCGCGGGACGGACCGTAGCATACAAACTTGCGGATGAAGAGGAGACGATCCCCTCCGTCCCTGAGAATGATTTCCTCGAAGCAGAATCAGCCATCACCGCGTCGACGGATGCGATTGCCGAAGAGGGGAAAAATGAAGAAGGGCGCGGTGATCTATTAGTGCCGTTTGTCCCATATGCCAGAAAATTCTTCCTACCCCAATGGGTGGCGTTCGATGAGAACGGCGAGTTGTTGGTCAATTCTGTAAAAGAGGCGGAAGCCCATATTAAGTCGATGCAGAGATTCATGGAAGTGCTGTTCCTCGCGGTGGCGCTCGCACCGTACATTTCAGCGGACGAAGAATATGCCAAGAAACGTTACGGGATGCTTGGTCAACTGGTCAATCAGGGACGCGCGCTGGCAATCTATCAGGCGAAAGAGATTATTACCCGCATCAAGGAGCGCGCCGACACTGGCAACTTGAACCGCGGACTCAGCCTGAGCCTGCCGTATTTTGACGATCAGGAACTGCGTGTTGACATTACAAAGTTCGAAGTCATCCCCGCGGGACGAATCATGTTCGTCCCTGCGTTTGTTGTGCGCGCCGTGCGTCAGGAGGAAATGAAGGTCAGTCAGGATACGCGCTACAACCCATCCACCCGTAAACATTTGCTTCATCTGCTTGAGCTATTTGAAAAAGCATTTGAAACTGTAAACCAATAGGTCACGAATGTTATTCTCTATCGCTATCTTAATAGTTGTTTTTGTTGTTGCACTGCGCGCCGCGCCGCGTGAGAGCCAGGAAGATGCTCACGTCCACGGCGCTGGTCAGATTGGTCTTTTAGCTGCACTAGCCCTTTTTGGTGTGGATTACTTCACGTCTTATTACTATGCCACAGGTGAAATGATGAGCGCGTTGCATCCGCATGGACTGCAACAATATGGTTATATTGCGGTGATTGTGATCGCAATTTTCAACGCTGTCTTTGGCTTTCTCTACATGTATTCGCTCGGAATATTTAACGAAGGTGGCGGGTCATACACTGCATCCATGCGTTATCTTTCACCTGGATTAAGTTTGATCGTCGCAGTGGTTTTAATTCAGGATTACATCTTCACCATCGTGGTCTCCAGTCTTTCAGGCGTGGACCAACTCCTCTCCCTGACAAATTCATACGATGCCGCGTGGCTCATCAGGTTTGGTCTGGGCGCGGCAATGGCTGGCGTGACCTGGTATTTGACCATTCGCGGACGCGGCGAATCATCACGCGTGGTCTTTACCTTGCTGGGTGTCTTCGTCATGATGACGTTTCTCATGGCAATCGGTCTCTTTATTGCCAAAGGGAAAGGAGTCTCACCCCAGCCATTCATTGAAGCAACCGATGCGCCATCCTTATGGCAGGCGGCATATTACATGCTTTCAGCTTCCATGAAGGGACTTGTGGCATTGACTGGACTCGAAGCCATGTCCAATGGCATTCAATTTGTAAAGAACGAGGATTTCGGTTTGGTCAAATGGGGCAAGAAACACATGCCAAAATTGCATGGTCTTTGGAATTACTACAGTGGTAAATCGGGCATTGGTCGCATGGTGCAAACTTCATTCTTGTTCTATGGAGCTATCACCACATCTTTACTGGCATATTTCGCAGTTCACTTCAATGTCTTTGACGGGACTCTTGGGCGCACCCTGGTCGGCAACCTGGCGTTCATTGGCTTCGATCAAATATCAGGCGGCATTATCCTCTATTGGGCATATCAGATATTAGCCGTGGCTCTGCTCTCTGCCGCATCCATGACTGCCTTTCAGGATTTGCAGGCTACGGAATGGCGCGACGTAGCCATTGGTGAATTACCAGAATTTATTGTGTATCGCAACTCACAAGGAACGTTCACACGTTCTGTGACCATTGGCTTTATCGTCACGGTGCTGATTCAATTTTTGGTGAAAGGCAATACGAGCGCCGCGGTCCCATTCTATGGCGTGGGTGTGTTCATGCCGATCATGGTGATGGGCTTTGCCATCCGCAAACATATTCTGGAACATTACACAGGCACAAAACGCAAGTGGGGCGCTTTTGCCTCTGGGACTGCTGGCATCCTTTCTGGAATGGTATTTGTCGGGCAGATCGTCGGCAAATGGACAGAGGGCGGCTGGGTGGTTTTGATTTCATTCGGTCTGCTCGTCCTAAGTTCCAATGCGCTGCTGATTTCCCCCATCGGCTTCCGCGATCCAAAACAGATCCATCGTATCGTGCGCGACAAGGCTCGTATCCAGGGAGCGATGGCCTCCATCGTCGAATGGCAATCACTTCGAATGCAAGAATATCGTTATTCCATATTGGTTGGCATCACTCGCTTTTTCGAACTCTTTGGTGTGCGCCGCCCCGTTCGATATGAGGTCCCTGCTGTTGCAGGCGACTATGACCACGCCCTGCATGTGGATCACCCCGAAGCGCCCTCGCTCCTCGAACAGTATCTCGATCATCCTGAACCGAAACTAGGCGGCGCTCCGAAAGAAACTGCACCTGGCGAAGAGGATTTGTAATTTTAGGTGTGTCACCCTGAGCGCTAGCGAAGGGTCTCTACGATAATCTCAGAGATTCTTCGCTTCGCTCAGAATGACATTGCATAAGTTACCCAATTTATCCCATGACACCCACCCCGATCTACAGCCTGCGTGTCCCCGAAGTGTATGAGGCGCTTGAAACCTCAGCCAAGGGACTCGCGACTGCCGAAGCCGAAACTCGCATCTCCCTGTATGGGCAGAACTTGCTTTCTCAACAAAAGAAAACGCCTCTGTGGGAAAAGCTTCTCCATGAACTCGTACATGCACCCACACTCGTTTTGTTGAGTGTGGGGTTGATCGCTTTAATTCAAAGTGATGTAGTTTTGGCGGGAATCATCTGGAGCATCGTTGTTGTCAACACGGCGCTGTCCTTTTGGCGGGAATATCGCGCCGAGCAAGCCATTGAAAAACTGCGCGAGATCCTGCCATCGTTTGCGCATGTTGTCCGTGACGGCGTGGAAAGTTATATACAAGCCAGTGAAGTTGTACCTGGTGATGTACTGGTATTAGCAGAAGGGGATAACATAACAGCCGATGCACGCGTCATCGAAGAATACGGATTAAGAACCAATAACGCGACACTAACCGGTGAAGCGATCCCGGCTCGCAAGACAGCAGACTCATCGCATCAAACCGGGATCAGTGAGCTGGATCGACCCAATTTGATTTTCGCAGGGACATCCATCGCATCGGGCACTGGACGGGCAATTGTTTACTCCACAGGGATGATGACTCAATTCGGACGCATCGCCCACCTAACCCAATCCATCGCCGAAGAACCGACCCCGTTTCAAAATGAATTAAATAAGCTCAGCAAAGTCACTGCCTGGGTGGCGTTGTTGATCGGCGGCATCGTTGCGGCGGTTGGATATTTTTCACTGGGATTCGAAATCCGCGAAGTGACTTTGCTTGCGCTCGGCATTGTGGTCGCCGTGATACCCGAAGGACTCGTCGCTACGTTAACGCTGTCGCTGGCAGTGGCAGTTCAACGTCTCGCGCAAAGAGGCGTGCTGGCGAAAAAACTGTCCACGGTGGAAAGGCTTGGGCTGGTGTCCATCATCTGCACCGATAAAAGCGGCACGTTGACTCAAAACCAAATGACCGTGCGCGATATCTGGGTGGCGCGCAGACGCATTAAAGTCACTGGGGTTGGTTACGAACCACAGGGAAGTTTTATCCCTGAACCAAAGGGACAAAGTTGGGAAAAAGATTTACTGTCCCTGCTCGAAGTTGCGGCGAGTTGTAACAATGCGCGCATCAATGCGCCTTCGGTGGAACATCCCATGTGGACGAGCCTGGGTGACCAAACCGAAGCCGCAATGAAAGTTGCGGCGCTGAAAGCGGGCATCACTGAAGAGGCGCTCAATCAAATTATCCCGCGCGTGCATGAGCTACCGTTCGATGCGCGGCGCAAACGCATGACCACGATCCATCGCGAAACCAATCAAGAGATCGCCTTCGTAAAAGGCGCACCGCGTGAAGTGCTGCAACTATGCACAAAAATATTCATCAATGGCGCAGCGATCCCATTGACCAGTGACCTGCGGGCGGAGATTCTCAATGTCAATGACGATTATGCGCGCGGCGCATTGCGTGTGTTGGCATTGGCACGGCGGGATTTGCCTGCACGTTCAGGCTCGTATACTTCAGAAAATATTGAACGCGAACTGACCTTCATGGGTTTGATGGCAATGATGGACCCGCCAAGACCACAGGTGGAGAAAGCAATTCAAACATGCAGGCATGCGAATATCCGAATTGTGATGATCACGGGCGATTACGGACTCACCGCTGAGTCGCTCGCGCGCCGTGTTGGGATGTTGACTACAAAGAACTCGATCATCCTCACCGGCGCAGAGTTGGATGAATTGTCTGACGTTGCTTTGCAGGAATTGCTGAATAAAGAAGTGTTGTTCGCCCGCATGGCTCCCGAACACAAGCTGCGACTCGTCTCCGCATTTCAACAACGCGGTGAAGTGGTGGCGGTCACTGGCGATGGTGTGAACGACGCGCCTGCGTTGCGTAAAGCAGATGTGGGCATTTCGATGGGCATCGTCGGCACGGATGTGGCAAAGGAAGCTGCGGATATTATTTTGACGCAGGATGATTTCGGTGCGATCACGGCTGCCATTGAAGAGGGACGTGGTGTATACGACAATATCCGTAAGTTCATCACCTATATTTTTTCAAGTAACGTTGCTGAGTTGATGCCATTCATTGTCAAAGCGAATTTCCCATTGATGCCATTGGCATTGAGTGTACGCCAGATCCTCGCCATTGACCTTGGTACGGATATGTTCCCGGCGCTGGCACTGGGTATGGAAAAGCCGGAGCCGGATGTGATGAACCGTCCGCCGCGCCCGCGCAACCAGCCGTTGATCGACAGCGGCTTGCTGTGGCGTGCCTTCGGTTGGCTGGGATTAATGGAAGCGGCTTTATGTTTTGCCGGATTCTTATCCATTTTTGTACTTACAGGGCACGCCGCTGAAATTGGCTTACCGATTTTGGCTACTTTATCTGTTCCCGCATCTTGGAAGTTTTTCCTGCCGTTCAATCAAACGATATTACTCGCGACCACGGTGTATCATGCAGGCGTAGTAACATCGCAAGTCGGTAACATACTCGCCTGCCGTTCCGAACGGATGCGCAGCTCGTCACTGGGCTGGTTGAGCAACAAATATTTGTGGTTGGGTATTATCATTGAACTACTCGGCATCACTGGCATGGTCTATATCCCATTCCTTGCCAATATTTTCAATCACGTTGCCCTGCCTGTCTGGATGTGGATCGGACTCGTAATGAATGCGCCGGCTATTTATTCGATTGAGTGGATCCGCAAATTGATTAGCCGTGGTATCAAGAAATATCGCACGGAAAAGCCTTCCTTGTTAACTCTTCAGGAGGTCGTTTAATGAAAATCATTATTATGGGTTGTGGACGGGTCGGCACACAGGTCAGTCTGTTGCTGGTTAAACACGGACATGAAGTCACGGTCATTGACCATGACACCAATGCGCTCTCGAAACTGGGCACAGACTTCAAGGGCAAGATCGTGCGCGGACTTGGCTTTGATCGAAACGTTTTGCTCGAAGCTGGTATTGAAACCGCCGAAGGCTTTGTGTCGGCAAGTGCCTCGGACAATGCGAATATCGTAGCGGCGCGGATCGCGCGTAATATTTTTCGTGTGCCGCGCGTGGTGGCACGTCTCTATGACCCGGTGCGCGCAGAGATCTATCAGCGGCTGGGACTGACCACGGTATCCAGTACAGCCTGGGGTGCGGAAAGAATCGTGGAAGTCGTCACGCATGCGGACCTTGATGTGTTGCACGTCTTTCAGGATGGCGGGACGACCATGGTGCGCGTCGAAGTGCCTGCGCGCTTGAATGGTCATCGGATTTCACAAATGAATATTCCCGGGGAAGTATCTGTCACTGCAATTACCCGAAACGACCACACCTTCATTCCTGTCTCAGGCACGGAGTTTCAAGAGGGCGATGTTATTTATCTGGCAGTCATTCCCACAGCCATGGTGCGGCTGGAGGAATTACTGGGGATCGAGAGGAGTTGAGCATGTTTGTTATCATTGTCGGCGGCGGGAACACGGGTTCGCAACTCGCAAAATTTTTGCTTGAAGCCGGGCACACGGTGCGTATCATTGATGAGCGCTCAAATGTGCTTGAAAAACTTGCAGATGAACTTCCGCAAGAGATCATCATCAATGGCGATGGGAGTTCACCGGCTGTATTGGAAAAAGCGGGTATTCAAAACGCGCAGGTACTTGCTGCAGTAACAGGTTTGGACGAAACCAATCTGGTCGTCACCTCTTTAGCGCGTTTTGAATTCAACGTTCCACGTGTCATCGCGAGGATCAATAATTCAAAAAATGCGTGGTTGTTTACGCCCGAAATGGGCGTGGATGCGTCACTCAATCAGGCGGAGATTCTGACAAGCTTGATCGCAGAAGAGATGTCATTGGGGGATATGATGACATTGCTCAAACTGCGCCGGGGTAAATACTCGTTGGTGGAGGAAAAAATCTTCCCGGGGGCACTCGCAGTGAACAAAGCAATCAGGGATTTGCCGTTGCCGCAAAATTGCGTGATTGCTGGCATCATTCGCCACGGTGAGATCGTAATGCCGCGAGGCGTAACTGCCCTTGAGGAAGCCGATGAAGTCTTGGCGATCGTGGATGAACCTGCCCGGGAGATACTTGCAAAACTTCTGAGTCGTTCGTAGCTCATCAAATAATACAGCCCGCTCCTGTAATGAGGCGGGCTTTTGTGTTCAATACAACCTGACGGTATTCATTCATCGGCTCTGAGCCTGTAGCCGACACCAGACTCTGTCAATAAATAATGTGGACGTGCAGGATCAGGTTCGATCTTTCTGCGCAAATTGCTAATATTGACGCGTAGAAGATGCATCTCGCTTTCGTAGGCTGTTCCCCATACCTGTCTCAGCAATTGACGATGCGTTAGAACCTTGCCCGCGTTTTGCATGAGCAGGCGTAGAATATCATATTCGGTCGGTGTAAGGGAAATTTCCTGTTCATTGACTGTCACCAACCGGCGGGACAGATCCATTTTGAGATCATCAACTTGCAGGATGGGCGCATCAGATTTATTTGCCAGACGACGCATCACGACGCGCATACGTGCCATGAGTTCGCCGGTGCCAAAGGGTTTGGTGAGGTAATCGTCTGCACCGGCGTCGAGGGCGGCGATCTTGTCATTTTCAGCTTCACGTACGGAGAGAATGATGATGGGGGTTTGCGACCATTCGCGCAAACGGCGCGTGACTTCGATGCCGTCGAAATCGGGCAAACCTAGATCAAGGATGATGATGTCGGGGCGATTGCTTAGGACTGCGTTCACGGCTTCTTCCCCATTTGCGGCTTCGTAGACGGTGAAGCCTTGCGCGCTCAACGCGGCACGTAAATAACGTCGAATCGAGTTTTCATCATCCACGACCAGTACGCGTTGACCGGCATCACCCATCAGTTCATTCCTTTCCCCTTAATGGTAACTCAATTGTGATGATCGTTCCGCCGCCATCACGTACACGCGCATAAATTTGACCGTCATGAATATCCACGATGCCTTTGCTGATGGAGAGTCCCAAGCCCGTGCCGCTGACACTCTCGGGGCGTTGGACTCGGTAGAATTTGTCGAAGATGCGGGAAAGGTCATCGGACGGGATGCCAACCCCACGGTCCGCGATTTGGAGGCGTGCTTTTCCATCCAATAGATCGGCAGTGACTTCGATCAAGGAATCCTTGGGAGAATATTTAACGGCGTTCTCCAACACGTTGACCAACACCTGCACGATCAATGTGAAATCCATCGGCACGAGCGGAAAATCGGCGGGGACATCCACTTGCACTTTGTGATGCGCAATGCGTTTGCCAAGTTGCTCCAGCGCTGTGCCAACTGCATCTTGAATATCGCCGGGTTCGAGATGCAGTTTGAGCGCGCCACTTTCAATGCGCGTCATCGAAAGCAAATTGCCAACGAGGCGATTCAACCGTTCCGCTTCTTCGCGGGCGGTGACGATGAGACTCTGGCGGTATTCTTCGTTCAACGAATCGGATTGTTCATCGAGACTCGTGAGTGCGCCTGTAATGGAAACAAGCGGCGTACGCAAATCGTGCGAAATGGAGTTGAGCAGGGCGGTCTGTAGTTTTTCAGTGGCTTGCAGAAGCTCGGCTTGTTGCGCCTGTTCAGCAAAACTGGCGCGCTCAATGGCAAGCGCCGATTGATTGGCAAATGCCGCAAGGGTGAGTCTTTGTTCGGGTGTCAGAAAATTGGTCTTATCTTTGGAATGAATTCCCAGCACACCCACAATACCATTCGATGTTTTCAAGGGTTGACAGCGCAAGGATGCTGCGGGCAGTGTGTCGGTGCCGCGACCCGCAGGCTGGTCGTGTTCATACGACCACGTAGCGACAGCCAATTCATTTTCGTCTGGGTGATAATTCGGCGAAGTTGCGAAGACACGCACCTGTTCGCCTTCAGGCAGGAAGATGGCAACCTCACGTCCAAACCCCAAATTGATCTGGGAGATGATGATATTCGCGACCTGTTGCAAGTCAGTGGCAGACGTTAGATCTCGACTCAGGTTATACAGTGCGGCGGTCTGTTTCTCGCGTATTGTTGCGGCTTCTGCCTGTTCACGTACACGTGCAGTCAGAGAACTGATCACCAGACTGATCACAAACAGAGCGATGAAAGTAATGACGTATTGCGTGTCGCTAACTGCAAAAGTGAGATACGGTGGGACAAGAAAGAAATCGAACGCCAGGATTCCTGCAATAGCAGTCAGCAAGGATGGTCCGCGCCCGAGGAAGATGGCGGATATGACCGTGGATGCGAGATAAAGCATCACCAGATTGGTGGGCTCAAGATCTCCGCGAATGAACACACCCAACAAGGTTGATATCACCACTAAAACGAGTGCCCAAGCATAACGTCCCGGAGAACTGTGTGGCTGCCATTCTTTTGGCACTATGGAACTGGATGCCCCCTCGCGCGCGCTGATGACATACACATCAATATCGCCGCTGGCATAGATGAGCTGGTCAACGATGGAACCTTTCCACAACTCCTGCCAGCGCGGCTTAATGGGTTTGCCCACCACAACCTTCGTAATGTTATTTTTGCGCGCGTACTCAAGCACGGCTTCTTGAATGGAATTGCCTGCCAGGGTGAGGGACTTGGCTCCCAATTCCTCCGCCAGTTGCAGAATGCGACCGATGCGTTCGCGATTGACGGGGTCATTCTCAGGCTTGGAGGTGATCTCCACATACACAGCGAACCATTCGGCATTGAGTTCATCTGCCAACCTGCGCGTGGTACGGACCAACTTCTCTGCCAGCGAACTGGGGCTGATGCAAACGAGCAAGCGTTCACCCGCCGCCCACGGACCAGAGATAGCACGCGTCTGCATGTACGAACGCATCTGATCGTCCACGCGTTCGGCGGCGCGGCGCAAGGACATTTCACGCAACGCGGTCAGATTCCCTTTGCGAAAGAATTTATCAATGGCGCGGCTGGCTTGTTCAGGGATGTAGACTTTGCCTTCCTGCAAACGAACCAGTAATTCATCGGGCGGCAGATCGATCACTTCGATCTCGGAGGCTTCATCAATGACCAGGTCGGGGATGGTTTCGCGCACGATCACATTCGTCACCTGTGCCACAACATCGTTCAGGCTTTCGAGATGTTGAATATTGAGCGTAGTGTATACGTCGATGCCTGCGTCGAGAATTTCCTCCACATCCAGATACCGTTTGGGGTGACGTGAACCAGGCGCGTTGGTGTGGGCAAATTCATCCACCAAAACAATTTTTGGGCGGCGTGCCAACACTGCATCCACATCCAATTCAGACAGGGTCACACCGTGATATTCCACCTGCTTGCGCGGCAATACTTCCAGACCTTCAACGAGTTCTTCCGTCTCGGCACGTTTATGCGTTTCAATGTATCCGATCACCACATCGATGCCTTGCGCCTTGCGTTGGTGCGCGGCTTCGAGCATGGCATAGGTCTTGCCCACACCTGCGGCATAACCAAGAAAGATCTTTAATTTCCCTCGACTGGTTTCTTCTGCCTGGATTTGTTTCAATAATTCATCAGGGTCAGGACGCTGTTCCATTAAATTTATTGTATCTCATCCAAAGCAATATTCAACAACAGAACATTGACACGCGGTTCACCAAGAAAGCCAAATTGACGTCCTTCCGTATATTGATTGACCAAAGCGACAACATCCGCTTCATTCAACCCGCGGGCTGTTGCTACGCGATGGACTTGATACAACGCTGACGCCACGCTGATATGCGGGTCGAGTCCGCTTGCAGAGGCAGTGACCAGATCCACAGGAATCGGAAGCGTTTTGTCAGGGTCCGCTTCCTGCAAGGTTTTGACGCGCGCTTCAACAGCGGAGATCAAGGCTGGGTTTGTTGGACCCAGATTGGAGCCGGAGGAAGAAGCGGCATTATATGGCTCAGGCGATGTTGCGGAGGGACGTCCCCAAAAATAGCTGGGGTCATCGAATTGCTGTCCGATCAATTCAGAGCCGATCACGACGCCATCCTTTTCGATCAAGCTTCCATTTGCCTGATGCGGGAAAGCGAGTTGGGCAATGCCAGTGACAACGAGCGGATAGATCACACCGGTAATGATGGTGAGCAAGGCAAAAATTGTAATAGCGGGACGAAGGTGTGTGTTCATAGGTTGAATAACCCTGCGCAAAAGCCGAAGAACCAGAAAATGAAAGTAACGAAAACCCAGGGGCGGAAGTTTATAGGCACGTTGAAAGTAGCTGGGGCAAGAGCCGCCGCAGTCCATGCCACGGTTGAGATGTATCCAAATATTTTTAACGGGCGGCGAAATATTTGGATCAATTTTCCTTCCGGCTGTGTGCCGGGTTCATAACGGATAACAACAATGTCGGCGTTATCTTCCTCGGTGGAACGGAATTCAGGTGTTGATGTGATCGTAATCATTTGTGCCTCCTATGCCAGTCCGAATGCGACCAGCAGCATATCGATCAATTTGATGCCAATGAACGGTACGACCAATCCGCCGAGACCGTAGATGAGCAGGTTGTCGCGCAAGAGTTGTGCGGCACCAACTGCACGATAAGGTACACCGCGCAAAGCGAGTGGGATCAATGCGATGATAATGAGCGCGTTGAAGATGACCGCCGAAAGGATCGCGCTCTCAGGCGTGGCAAGATGCATGAAGTTCAACGCGGCAAGCGCAGGGTAGGTGGATGCGAACGCCGCGGGAATGATCGCAAAATATTTACTCACATCATTGGCGATGCTGAAGGTGGTCAACGCGCCGCGTGTCATCAGCAGTTGTTTGCCGATCTCTACGATCTCGATTAACTTTGTTGGGTTGCTATCGAGGTCTATCATGTTGGCGGCTTCACGCGCGGGTTGTGTGCCGGTGTTCATGGCAACGGCTACGTCAGCCTGCGCAAGAGCGGGGGCATCGTTCGTGCCATCGCCGGTCATCGCGACGAGGCGTCCGCCGTTTTGATATTCGCGGATGAGTTTGAGTTTGGCTTCGGGCGTGGCTTGCGCGAGGAAATCATCCACGCCCGCTTCGGCAGCGATCGATGCGGCCGTCAACGGATTGTCGCCGGTGATCATCACGGTCTTGATGCCCATCTTGCGCAGATGCCCAAAGCGTTCGCGGATGCCGCCTTTGACGATATCCTTGAGATGAATGACACCCAATGCCGCGCCGTCGCGTGTGACAACCAGCGGTGTGCCGCCAACGCGCGCAATCGAATCCACAGTGGTCTTTAGTTCAGCGGGTACAGACTTGCCGCAATTCAGGGTCATCGTCATCATCGTATCGGGCGCGCCCTTGCGAATGGATGTGCCATTGAAGTCCACGCCGCTCATGCGTGTTTGCGCGGTGAACGGAATGAAATGCATACCGGTATGATCGGGTGTCTCACCCACCGTTCTGCCGCGAATGGAATATTTTTCCTTTGCCAAGACAACAATGCTGCGCCCCTCGGGTGTCTCATCGGCAAGCGAGGCAAGTTGGGCAGAGTCAGCCAGCTCGCGTGCATCGACGCCATTCACTGGGATGAATTCAACCGCCTGACGATTCCCCAACGTGATCGTGCCGGTCTTATCGAGTAAGAGTACATCCACATCCCCCGCGGTTTCCACCGCGCGACCAGACATGGCAATGACATTGCGCTGGATCATCCGGTCCATGCCTGCGATACCGATCGCTGAAAGTAATCCGCCTATGGTGGTTGGGATCAAACACACCAGCAAAGCGATCAACACGGTCAGTGTCACAGGCGTACCTTGACCCGCGGCTTTGACGCTGAAGAGCGAATATGGAAGCAAGGTGGCACACACCACCAGGAAGATGATGGTGAACCCAGCCAATAAAATATTCAAGGCAATCTCATTCGGCGTCTTCTTGCGTTTTGCGCCTTCGATCAAACCGATCATGCGATCTAAAAAACCTTCGCCGGGGTTGGCAGTGACGCGTATCACCAGCCAGTCGGAAAGTAAACGCGTCCCGCCGGTGACCGCGCTTCGGTCGCCGCCTGATTCGCGGATCACGGGCGCGCTTTCACCAGTCACTGCGCTTTCATCCACCGAAGCAATGCCTTCCACGATCTCACCGTCCGCGGGCAGAATGTCACCGGCTTCCACGATGAACAGATCGTTCTGGCGCAGTGTCGTGGATGATACAAGTTCGAAGCCGCCGTCGCGTTTTGATGAGCGTAGTTTTTTGGCTTGAGTCTCTTTACGTGTTTTGCGCAGAGCATCAGCTTGGGCTTTGCCGCGCCCCTCGGCAATGGCTTCGGAAAAATTTGCAAACAACACTGTGAACCACAGCCATAACGCAACCACACCTACGAAACCCGCGGGCGCTTCACCTTGACCGAGCAGGGCTTGAATCCACAGGATGGTTGCGGCGACGCTTCCAATTTCAACTACGAACATAACCGGGTTGCGCACCATGCGGCGCGGATCAAGTTTGACAAAGGAATCCCAGACTGCCCGTTGATATAACGCCCGCCGCATTTCGGATTGTTTTTTGAGTTCAGACATTTTGCTCTCCCTACTTCAACATCAATAACTGCTCAACAATGGGACCCAACGCCAGCGCGGGCAGATAACTCAATGCACCAACGACGATCACGATCACAGTGAGCCAGCCGATGAATAACGGCGTATGTGTGGGCAGAGTCCCTGCACCCTGCGGGACCTTCTTCTTGCCAGCCAACGAACCAGCGATCGCCAGCACCGGGATGATCAACCAATAACGCGCGATCAACATTGCCAGCCCAAGCAGGATGTTGTAGAACAAATTATTCGTCGCTAAACCAGCGAATGCACTGCCGTTGTTGTTCCCAGCGGATGAGAACGCATACAGGACTTCGCTGAATCCATGCGCACCTGGATTCAGAATCGTCGCTTCGCCTGCCGGACTGACAACTGCTACGGCTGTCCCGATCAGCACCACCACCACTGGGATCAAGATCACGAGCGCCGCCATCTTCATCTCGAACACTTCGATCTTCTTGCCGAGATATTCAGGCGTGCGTCCCACCATGAGCCCGGCGACGAACACGGCAATGACAACAAACACCAGCATGCCATAGAGACCTGAACCAACACCGCCGAAGATGACCTCACCAAGTTGCATCAGCAACATCGGGAAGAGTCCGCCCAACGGTGTAAACGAAGCATGCATGGAGTTGACCGACCCATTCGAAGCCGCGGTCGTTGCCACAGCCCACAGCGCGGAATTTGGGACACCGAAGCGAACTTCCTTGCCCTCCATATTGCCCGCGGATTGGTCAATGCCAAATCTTGCTAAAAGTGGATTGCCACTTTGTTCCGCCCAGACCGTGAGCCCAAGCAATATCACAAAGACCAACGTCATCACCGTCAAGATCGCCCAACCCTGACGTGTATCGTTGATCATTTTTCCGAAGGCGTAGGTCAATGCCGCTGGGATGAGTAGGATACTAAGCATCTCAAGAAAGTTCGAAAACGGAGTTGGATTCTCAAATGGATGCGCCGAATTGACGCCGAAGAATCCTCCGCCGTTCGTGCCGAGCTGTTTGATCGCAACCTGCGAAGCAGCAGGACCAAGTGCGATGGTTTGGGTTTCAGTGGCTTGATAGGGATGGAATGTTTGCACAACACCTTGCGAAACCAAAGCCAGTGCCAGTACAAGTGACAACGGCAGGAGGATATACAGTACACTGCGAGTCATATCCACCCAGAAGTTGCCGAGGGTGTCTGCGGTGTGCCGGACTACGCCACGAATAAAAGCGACCAAAACTGCCATACCTGTGGCGGCAGAAAGAAAATTCTGCACGGTCAGCCCAAGCATTTGCGTGAAGTAACTCAGCGTCGCTTCCCCGGCATAACTTTGCCAGTTGGTATTGCTGACA
>JBFYRY010000399.1:0-2987 GCA_041302025.1 Chloroflexota bacterium
CCGCGTGCCGTCTCAAGAGACCGGATCATTTTTTGCATGTAAATTTTGCCAGCGCTTCCTCGAACAACGGTTGGGCATTTTCCGCCTGCGGGGTGTAAATCTTCCAGGCGAAGGCGCGTTCGCCGCAGATCCATGCCGCCGCGCCGCCATGCGGAAGAAGAGGGGAAGCGGTGGAAGTGATCGGGGAGAAAATGACATTCATATCGCGCACCAGCTTCACGTCCAGATTGCCGACGCGCGTGTCCACGTCATCCAGGATCAGGTCGAGCATGAACTGCGGGTCCGCCGTACCGGGCGCGATCTGCCAGATCAACTGGATGAACAGATTGCCGTTGAACGCCGCGAGCAATCCCTGTGAATACGTACTGGGTGATGCCGGATTATTCTGCGCGCTGACATCGAAGAAAGCCATATCGATGGGATGCCCCATACAAAATTGGTACTCACAGAACAATCCCGCCAGGTCGAACGGCGTGGGGGATGGGTAGGGCGTTGGGACGGGGTTGAGCGTGCTCGTGGGGATCGCCGCAACCGTCGCCGCAACGGACTGCATGATCTGTTCGTTGGGGTCATTTTTCGGCGCACAGGCTGATACAATCAAAACAAGCATGAGAAAAAGGTGACGCTTCATGCGCCCGATTATACAGTTTTTCGGAACAATCATTATCGGTTCATCGTCCATTCACAAAGGAGTGAGAATGAAAAGAATTATTCCGATGCTCGTTGTACTGGGGATGCTGTTTGCCGCGTGCGCGCCGCAGGCGGAGCCGAACCGGCAATCCATTTTGCCGGTGGAAGATTCAATGCCGGATGCGACGCCTGCACCGACAGACATCCCTCTCGATCTGACTCCCGCACAACGCGCGGCGGTCTCGGCTCTTTCGGACATAACGGGCCTGTCCGCCGATAAAATAACATTGGTCTCCACTGAGGCAGTGACCTGGTCCGATGGCTGTCTCGGTGTACAGCGCCCGGGCATGATGTGCACGCAGGCGCTTGTGGAGGGGTTCAAGATCATTCTAAAAGCGGACGGCAGGGAATATGAATTCCACACCAACCAGACTGGAAGCGCTGTTGTACTTGCAGCAGGAGAACTTTCCGTTTCTGTGGAGGAGGTAATCATCGCGCAGTTGGCGGAGAATCTGGGATTGGACAAGTCGGATATCTCGGTTGTGAGCAGTGCGGATGCTGAATTTGGAGATGCCTGTCTGGGTGTTGCCATGCCGGATGTAATGTGCGCCCAGGTCATCACTCCTGGAAAGATCATCGTGTTGGAATCCAACGGTGTTCATTATGAATATCACACAAGCGCGGATGGTTCCCGCATTCAGCCTGCCACATTTGCACTGACCTGGAAGCGCGAAGGCGGCATTGTGGGTTTCTGCGACAGCCTGACAGTTTTTCTTTCGGGCGAAGTATATGGCAGTCAATGCAAGTCACAGCCGAACGAAACGATTGGAACATTGGCAATCCTGCTTTCTGCCTCCGAAAGAAACCAATTCAGTGCATGGATCGCCGAATACGGTTCGGTGACATTGGATGCATCAGACCCGAAAGGTGTTGCAGATGGCATGATAAATGTTGTAGTGTTGTTTGGAACTGGCAAGGGCAAGCCAGGCAAACCGGTGGAGGGTGATATTTTCACCTGGGCACAGGGTTTGTTCCAAAAACTGTATAACTAAACTTGAGAGCCTGTGAGCGATCACAGGCTTCTTCATGCCGGTAAATCTGTGTAAATTAGTGATAATTGTCATATTGACGCGGTGCACTGTTAGCTGTATATTTACGGCACCCATCCCCCCTGGGGGGGGGGTAGGGACAGACTTGGAAACCAAGTCATAAGTAAGAGGAAATTATGGAAAACGACAGCACGTTACGAAGATTGAAGACCGTCGAAGGTCATTTGCGCGGGGTCATCCGCATGGTGGAGGAGGATGCCTATTGCATCGATATCATCCGCCAGATCCAGGCGGTGGAGGCGGCGTTGAACAAGGTCAGCGCGAAGATACTCGAAGACCACCTCAATTCCTGCGTCATCACCGCCATCCAGGGCAACGACAAGAACGAGCGCGAGCGCGTTCTCAAGGAGATCACCGAAGTATTCGAAATGTCAACGAAGGTTTGATAGTTTATCAGTTCGGCGGTTGAGTAGCCGAAGGCATATCGAAACCACCCGACACATACATAATTTCAATTCAAGGAGAAAAAACTATGACCACAGTTACCTATACCGTCCCTGCTATTTCGTGCGGACATTGCACCCACACGATCGAGACCGAAGTGGGCGAATTAGCTGGTGTCCAGTCCGTGAAGGCTGAGATCGATACCAAGAAGGTTGTCATCACTTTCGATGCACCTGCCAGTGAAGAGAAAATCAAATCCCTGCTGGCTGAGATCAACTATCCTGCTGAAGGATTAATCAGCCTGTAATTCTAGACCGGACAGGTTTTGCGAAGCGAAACCGTCCGGTCTCTGGATGATACATGAGCGATACCAAACAGCTAACTCTTCCCATTACCGGCATGACCTGCGCCAACTGTGTCGCCACAGTGGAGCGCAACCTAAAGAAGCTCGACGGTGTGCAGAGCGCGGTGGTCAATCTTTCCTCTGAACGCGCCACGGTGGATTTCAACCCCTTGAAGTTGCAACTTGCGGATGTGATTGCGCGCGTCAACCGCGCCGGGTACGGTATTGCCACCGGGATGCGCAGGTGACCTACACCACCGAAAAGGCACGCGTCAAATATATTCCCACCATCGTGACACAGGCGGAACTCCGCCGCGCGGTTGCGCTCGCCGGTTTTGAAGCCGTTGAGCTTGGCGGGGAAGCGGAGGATGCCGAAGCCAAAGCACGCGAACATGAGATCAACGAACAATGGCGCCTGCTCGTCATCGGCTTGATCTTTACGGTCCCGCTGTTCCTGCTTTCGATGGGCAAGGACTTTGGACTTTTACCAGCCTTCGTCTACACCGGAAACTCCATGAGCG
>JBFYRY010000400.1:0-2686 GCA_041302025.1 Chloroflexota bacterium
GACTTTGCGGATTTCCAGAGGGGTGTATGCAATTCGGATTGGTATAAACCCGCCGGGCAGATGGTGGTCATCGATACAGCCACCGGCGACTGGGCAGGCTTGAGCGCCATCACCCGCTTCGAAGGCGCGGACTACGCCTACAACCTGCACACCGGCATGGACAAGCGCTATCGCGGGCGCAAACTGGCGCAGGCGGTCAAGGTGCTGGCACTGCGTTTCGCGCGTGATGTGTTGAAGGTGAATGAGGTGCGCACGAATCACAATTCGCACAACGATCCCATGATTGCCATTGACCGAAAGTTTGGCTACGTCCAGACACCGGGGTTCTTTACGATGGTGAAGAAGATCGGGTGAGCGTCCGCGTGGCAGACCATCTGCCGCCATGCTCAATCTTGCCCAACAATGGACTGCTTGACCACGTTTACGCGCATCCATGCCTGAGCGGCGCTGATGGTTGGGAACAAAATATCGAAACCCAGCGCCGCGAAGCAATCCCCATACACTTGATGAGATCGCTTCGGACGGAAGAACACCGTCTCGCATTGGCAGATGGTTTTTTGCAACCCATTCCAACCTCCTTCGTATAAGCCACAGAAGGAGAATTCCCAATGAACGTCAAAATCATTTCAGCAATTCTCGTGCTTGCATTGGCAGGCATGGCATGCGGCTTTACCGTTGACCTGCCCGAACGGTCAAAGCCCGGAGCGGAGATCAAAGAATCCATAACGGTGACAGCTCCAAAGTCGGAAGAGACGCGGTTGTCTGTCTCGTTCGGAGCGGGTACGTTGAAGCTGTCCCCTGGCGCGGGCGATAACCTCGTCGATGGCACAGCCGTCTACAACTTTAAAGAGTTGAAGCCCGAGATCATCAAGGATGGAAATAACATCGAGATCAGGCACAGTGATTTCAAGAATTTGTTCAACCCACAGGATATTGTCAACGAATGGGATTTGAAACTTGGGACGATGCCCATCGACCTGACCATCAATGCCGGAGCCTACAACGGGACCTATGAACTGGGCGGACTTTCGCTCACGAACCTGACAATTAAAGACGGTGCGGCAAATGTGGACCTGACCTTCTCCGAGCCGAATCAAAGCGAGATGTCTGTCCTGCGTTATGAGACCGGCGCCTCGGACGTGAAACTGGCTGGTCTCGCTCATGCGAATTTTTCCACGCTGATATTTTCAGGCGGCGCGGGCAATTACACGCTCGATTTCAGCGGCAACCTGGTGCGAGATGGAGTTGTCAATGTTGAAGCGGGGGCGGGCGATGTGCAGTTGATCATCCCGAAGGGCGTGAACGCCACAGTGACCGTCGAAAGCACGCTGGTGAGCGTCAATCAAAGTTCGGGTTGGGCACAGAACGGTAACAAGTACACTCAAAAGGGCGAGGGTTCCGAACTGACGATCCTCGTGGAGATGGCGGCGGGCAACCTGACCATCACGGACTGACAGGTTTTGCAGACAACGTCCCGAGGGCTTGCCCATTACTTTGTTCAGGGTAAGCCTTCGGGATGTTTTGTTTAATTTCTATGCGGCGTTAACAGTTTTCTTGCATTGGGCGGGTAATATGTGTTGTAAAGTGACAGTCACCTGCGAGGTGACTGTCACGTAGAACACGCAAGGAGATTTCTATGGGCAAAATCATTGGCATCGACCTCGGCACGACCAACTCTGTCGTTTCGGTGATGGAAGGCGGCACGCCGACCGTCATCTCGACCGCGGAGGGGGGCAGACTCTGCCCTTCGGTGGTGGCGTTCAATAAAAACGGCGAACGACTCGTCGGTCAGACGGCGAAGCGGCAGGCAGTCGTCAATTCCGAGAATACAGTTTATTCCATCAAGCGTTTTATCGGGCGGCACTTTGAAGAGACGGATGTCGAACGCAAGATGGTTTCCTATAATGTTGTGCAGGGACCGTCCGACGATGTGCGCGTGAAGATCCCCGTGACGAACCGCGAATACTCTCCGCAGGAGATCAGCGCGATGGTGCTGGGCAAGTTGAAGGCGGATGCAGAAGCCTATCTGGGACAGTCCGTTACACAGGCGGTCATCACCGTCCCGGCGTATTTCAACGACAGCCAGCGACAGGCTACAAAAGACGCTGGCAAGATCGCCGGTCTCGAAGTGATGCGTATCATCAACGAGCCTACCGCGTCCGCACTGGCGTATGGACTCGATAAAAAGAAGGACGAAACCATTCTCGTCTTCGATCTCGGCGGCGGTACGTTCGACGTATCGGTGCTGGAAGTGGGCGAAGGCGTGATCGAAGTCAAATCCACCAACGGCGATACACACCTTGGCGGCGATGACTGGGATCAGAAGATCGTCAACTGGGCGGCGGATGAATTCAGGAAGGATCAGGGCATTGACATTCGCAATGACCGTCCCGCCTTACAGCGTCTGCGCGAAGCCGCAGAGAAAGCCAAGATCGAACTTTCCACGATGATGGAAACGGAGATCAACCTGCCCTACATCACAGCCGATGCCAGCGGACCAAAACACTTACAGTTGAAACTCACCCGCTCCAAATTCGAGCAAATGACCGAAGACCTTGTCCTGCGTTGCCGCAAACCGTTTGAAGCCGCGCTCAAAGACGCCAACATGGACGCCAGCAAACTCAATGAAGTTGTATTGGTCGGTGGTTCATCGCGTATGCCGATGGTGCAGGATCTCGTCCGCAAG
>JBFYRY010000154.1:0-8914 GCA_041302025.1 Chloroflexota bacterium
CGAGGAAGGCTTCCAGCCGCACATGCCCAGGGAAGTCTGGTGCTCGCTCACCATGCAACCCAACGTGACCCTCGATGTCACCGCCACATGGGACATCAAACTCCGAGCCGTGCTTGAACACAAGACCCAGGTGCAGGATCCCGAAAAACTGATCGAACGCTTCAAATCACGCCGCGCCGAAGACAGCACCGAGGAAAATCCCCGTTATGAAGAAAAGTTCAGGGTTGTGAAATATGGGTAGAAGGTTCGAACGTTTCAACGTTTGAACTTTTCAACCTTTATCCCTGTTTAAAGGTTTTCCTTTGTGCCCCTTCGTGACCTTCGTGGTTGATGAGCCCTTTTGGGTTTCGATTTGTCCGAGGTAGTCCTTGATCTGTAAATCAATTCGAGACCGGCGGGAAACAGATTACAATCGATGACGAATGACCGCTATGAACAGACTTGAAACCTATCTTCCTCAAGACCGTTTACGGGCGCTGGCAAAGGGAGAGTCGTTGCCTGGTCATACGAACGGCTCCGCCATTTTCGCCGACATCTCGGGCTTCACCACCCTCACCGAAAAACTGACCCGGACGCTCGGTCCGCGCAAGGGCGTGGATGAACTGTCCCGGCAATTGAACGCCGTCTACGGTGCGCTCATCGACCAGGTGGAAAACTACGGGGGTAGTGTCATCTCTTTCGCGGGCGATTCAATCATCGGGTGGTTTGAAGCGGCAACCGAAGGTCCATCGGCATCTTTAAGGGCAGTCACATGTGCACAGGGTATGCAAGCCGCAATGCAGGCGTTCACAGACTTGTCCATCAAGATCGCCGTTGCAACCGGTCCGGCGCGGCGGCTGGTCGCCGGAGACCCCGGCATCCAATTGATGGATACACTGGCAGGCAGGACGATCGCCCGCCTCGCCACGGCAGAACGGTCTGCGCGCAAAGATGAGATCCTACTGGACGGGGCTACGCTCAAAACCATCGAGGGGAATGTAACCGTACGCGAGCAAAGGGTGGACACCGGCACATCCGACACATTTTCGGTCCTTGATTCTCTTGTAGAACCGTCCGGGCAACTGCCGTTGCAGGCTTTGAATGAAGAAATCCCCACCGAAAGATTGCGCCCATGGCTGTTGGGGGTTGTCTATGAACGTGAACAAGCCGGGATGATCTCGTTCCTGACAGAATTAAGACCCGCCATCCCTCTCTTTGTAAATTTCTCCGGCATCGACTATGACAACGACGCCGATGCGGAGGAAAAATTGAACGTCTTCATCTCCCATGCGCAACGCGTCATCTCAAAATACGACGGCGCTTTACTGCAACTGGTGATCGGCGACAAGGGGAGTTATATCTACGCCGTATTCGGCGCATTCACCGCACACGAAGACGATGCGCAAAGAGCGGTGTATGCGGCGATGGAATTAAAACAAACATCGAAACAATTAACGTACCTCCAGCCCCTGCAAACAGGCATCAGCTTCGGGACATTGCGCGTGGGCGCCTACGGCAGCGCCACCCGCCGCACGTATGCGGCGCTCGGCGACGATGTCAACTTGGCGGCTCGTTTGATGAGCACCGCCGCGCCGGAGGAGATCCTGATCTCGAAGCGGGTCCAGGTCGATACTGCCGACACGTTCACCGTCGAACCGCGGGAACCGGTCAGGATGAAAGGCAAGGAGGAGCCTCAATCCGTTTTTGCGGTGACGGGTATCAGCCATCACCGTGCCACACGTCTGCCCGAACCAACCTATCGCCTGCCCATGGTGGGACGGCAGGAGGAATTAACGCTCGTCGATGAAAAACTAAAACTGGCGCTTCAAGGCAGGGGACAGGTGATCGGTATCACAGCCGAGGCAGGGATGGGGAAATCGCGTCTGGCGGCGGAGGTCATCCGCCTGGCACGAAAGCGCGGTTTCATCGGCTATGGCGGCGCCTGTCAATCTTCGGGAACCGCCACGCCTTACCTTGTCTGGCAGACAATATGGCAGGCATTCTTCGATCTCGATCCCGAGATGCCGCCGCGCCGGCAGATGCGTCTGCTGGAGGGCGAACTGGAAGACCGCGCGCCCGAACGCGTGGATGCTCTTCCGCTTCTGGGTCCGGTGCTCAACCTGTCCCTCCCGGACAATGAATTTACGCGTGCGTTGGAACCAAAAGACCGTAAAAGTACACTGGAAATATTGCTGGAGGATTGCCTCAAGTCCGCTGTAAGCGAATCACCCCTGTTGATCGTGCTGGAAGATCTGCACTGGGTCGACCCGCTATCGCACGACCTGTTGCAAACGCTGGTACGCGTCAGTGAAAATTTACCGGTCTGTTTCGTGCTGGCATACCGTCCTCCAGATGGCGTCCGCTACCAGACGCCGCGCGTGGAAAACCTGCCCTATTTCACGAAGATCGAACTAAAAGACCTGAACAATGCGGACGCGGAACAACTCATCCGCGCCAAACTGGCACAACTCTTCCCCGAACGGACCGGCTCCCTGCCGCAAGCCCTGGCGGACGAACTTACCCAGAAATCGCAGGGCAATCCGTTTTTCATCGAGGAACTGCTCAATTACCTGCATGACCGCGGTCTGAATCCGTATGATGCGAATGCGCTCAAGGAATTGGAACTGCCCGCCAGCCTGCAAACACTGATCCTCAGCCGCATCGATCAGTTGACCGAACCGCAAAAGGTCACATTGAAAGTGGCAAGTGTGATCGGACGTGTGTTCCCGTTTTCCTGGTTGCACGGATATTATCCATCCCTTGGTGATGAAGACACCATCAAAGATAACCTGGCAGAGTTATCCAAACTGGACCTCACGCCTCTCGATACACCCGACCCGGAACTGGCATATCTCTTCAAACATATCATCACCCAGGAGGTGGCATATGAAACCCTCTCCTATGCCACGCGGGTCCAATTACACGAGTTGCTGGCACGTTACCTGGAATCCATCCACCCTGACGACCCGCCGTTGGATTCACTTGCATTTCATTACAACCGTACCGAGAACCAGCCGAAGAAACGCGAATACCTGCGCAAATCTGCCGAAGCCGCTTCCGCCGTATATTCCAACGAGACCGCACTGGAATACTATACACAGGCGCTGGCGCTGTCACCGGAGCGCGACGAACTGGTTGACATACACCTGAAAGCCGGCGATATCCTGTTCATGATCGGGAAACGCAGTGACGCGAAGTCGCAGTATGAACTGGCTCTGCAAACTGCTGAAAAAAACAATCTTGCGGAACAGATCGTGGAAAGCCGGCTGAGATATGCCAATACGCTCGAAAATTACGAACAATCCCTGGAGTGGTTGAACAAGGCGCTCGAACTGGCCCGCCAGATAAATAATCAAAACAGCATTTGTGATGCGCTCAAGGAACTCGCCAATATCTACTGGCGATTGGGGAAACACGACACAGCGCTCCAGCATGCGCAGGAAAGCCTGGACCTTGCGCGTCAGATAAAGGACAGAAAGAGGGAGTCCCTGGGGCTGTTCTTCCTGGCATCCATACATGCTGAAAGAGGGCATTATCCCGAATCTCACAAGTACTTTGCAGGCTCCCTTGCCATCAGCAGGGAGATCAACGACGTGCGCCGCTCCGGCTCGATACTGCTGAACTGGGGGACCACCTATTATTACGAGGGCGATTATGCAACCGCTGAAAAGTATATTGCAGAAAGCCTTGCCTTCTTCCGTGAGATCGGAGACAAACGGACCACCGCCATCTCTCTGAACAACCTGGGCAACATCTTTTACCTGAGAACGGATTATCAAACCGCCGAAAGATACTATTCCGACTCGTTGGCACTTGGACGTGAAACGGACGACCGCTATATAAAGACGATCTCGCTGGCATCCCTCGGAATTACAGCCTTCCAGCAGGGCAAGTTCGGCGAAGCGGATGTTTTTTATGAGGAAGCCATGACAAACAGCCGCGCGCTGAACCATGCGACAATGACGTCCCTTCTGCATTGTTACCAGGGACTGCTAGCACTGGCGCGCGGACAGGTTTCAAGCGCCCGTAAATCTTTTCACGCTGGTCTGATACTTGCCCATGAAAGCGACATCAAAGCCTACTTTGTATACAACCTGATAGGATATGCCTGTGTGTACCTGGCTGAGAATGAACCATTGCTGGCTGTAAAATTGTTAAGCGTTTCCTCTGCTATTGCCGACACCATTGGCTTTAAAATGGAGACCGAACTCAAACAACCGTACGACAACGCTCTTTCCTCTGCAAAAGAGAAACTGCTGGATGATGAGTTCTCCGCCGCCTGGGAGGCAGGGCACAAACTGACGCAGGATCAGGCTGTAGAGCTTGCGCTCAATAGATAGTTCCCTTTTCATACGTTCGGATATCAATACCAGCAAGAAAGGAATTTCTAACATGAATATCAACGCATCTGGGATGGAAAATGAGTGAACTGGGGATTTTGTTATTCGTTCTCGTTACCGGCACTTTGTGCTGGTTCCTGTTGCGGCGCGGAATTTCATCACCAAAATATGCCGCTTGGCGCTCGCATCTCATTGAAAATCTGATCGAATGGAATGATCGTGACGATGAAGTGAATGTTCGTCAACGGGTCATATTGCTGATCCTGGTAAGCATCCTCGGCTTGTTTTTTGAATTGGTGCTGATCCGCCTGCTGGGGTCCGAGATCAAAGTCTTTGCGTTCCTGAAGAACGTGGTTCTCATAGGCGCGTTCCTTGGGCTTGGCATGGGATTCTTCCTGTCACGCCAGCGCGTCGGACTTTTACCGTTATTCCTGCCGGGCGCCGCCCTGTTGATCGCATCCGTCGCGCTGGGCGGGATAAACGGACAACTCACACACACAGTCCTTCCCGGCGGGGATGAACTTGTCCTGCTTGGATTGAGTTTCAAGAACCTCCAGCCCACATCCCTGCTGTTGCGGGTATTGACCTGGGTTCCCTATTACGCGATCACATTGCTATATTTTTTGTTCGTTGTTCTCATTTTCATTCCGGTCGGGCAATATACCGGAAAGTGCATGCGCGCCTTTGCCCCGATCCCCTCGTATACACTAAATCTGGCTGGCTCGCTTGCAGGAACGCTCTTGTTTGCGCTGGTCTCGTTTCTCTGGGCGGCTCCGCTGGTCTGGTTCCTGCTTGTGGCATTACTGGCGCTTCCGCTTGTCCGTTTCAGTTCAGGCTGGCTCCGCTGGATAAATATCATCAGCGCGCTCACGCTGGTCATCTTGCAGGGGCTCCCCGGCTCCACGGTCTGGTCGCCCTACAACAAACTGGTCGTCAGCCCGCTGATGGGACAGGACTCGAACGGGCAGGCTTTTCAATGGGGCTATCAACTGGGAGTTGGTGAATACTATTACCAGGACCTGATCGATCTCTCGGATGAATTTTTCGACAGCCACAAGGACATTCCCCTCGAATACCGATACTCCGAATATGAGGTCCCGTATGCCTTCATCCAGCCGGAGAAGGTATTGATCCTCGGCGCAGGGACCGGAAACGATGTCTCTGCCGCATTGCGGCGCGGCGCGCAACAGGTGGATGCCGTGGATATCGATCCGGGTATCATCGAATTTGGCAAACGCCTGCACCCCGAACAACCATATGCATCCAGCAGGGTGACTACGTATGCCAACGATGCCCGCGCCTTCCTGAAAAACTCAAAAGGTCAATACGACCTGGTGCTGTTCGGGTTGCTGGATTCCCAGCAGGTGCTTTCGGCTTTCGGATCGGTGCGGCTCGATAATTTCGTCTACACCGTCGAAGGGATGAGCGACGCGTTCGCCCGCGTCAAACCGGATGGATTGCTCATCGTCACATTCGAATTGTTTGAACCCTGGATGGGTGAGCGAATCGCCGGAGTATTGGAACAGGCATCGGGTCAGACTCCTGTTGTGCTGAATGCCCACCATGGAACAGTTTTCATCGTCCGGAAGGGGATACCGTTATCGCAGGCAGAAGTGGAACAGGCACTGGTAAAACTGGGAGGGGTTGTACAACCGTTGCCGCTTGACTCAACCGGGATCGCACTGACAACCGACAACTGGCCCTATTTATATATGCGTGAACGTACAATACCTTTCGCCTATTGGACAATCCTGCCCTTACTGGCGCTGGCATCCATCGGACTTTCCCGACGCGTACTTGGAACAGACTGGAATATCCAATGGCGATTCTTCTTCCTAGGCGCGGCATTCATGCTGATGGAAGTCCGCATCATCGCGCAGGTCGCCCTGCTTTTCGGTTCTACATGGGTGGTGAACGCGGCGGCGATTACAGCAGTACTTGTGATGGCGACGCTCTCGAACTTGTTGATCGCCAGGCTGAAAGTGGAGAACATCCGCCTGTGGGGTATTCTCCTGTTGGGCACGCTGGCGGTCAGTTCGCTCATCCCTGCCACGACATTCTTGAGTCTGGGACAGGGCACCGGAGGGATGATTGCCGCACTCATGCTGGCTCTGCCGATATTTTTTGCAGGGATGGTCTTTTCCGGTTCGTTGAAACGCACAGAGAGCATAGACACTGCCATGGCGTCCAACCTGCTGGGAGCAATCCTCGGCGGCTTCGTGGAATATCTCACGCTTCTTCTCGGGATCGGAAGCCTGGCGTGGATCGCCTTCCTCTTTTATATCCTCGCGCTCCTCTCAGGCGAACTTCGTTCTCGCAAGGCGTGATACCATGACAATAAATATCGAAGCAACCGAATAATTCAAAGGAAAAAAAACAATGTCTGACTTTCTCGAACAAGCTAAAGAACTTTTCCCCTACACCCGATCCCTGCGCCGCGATTTTCACATGCACCCCGAACTCGGGTTCCGCGAGATCCGCACCGGCGGCATCGTGGCAAAGGAACTCGAAGCGCTCGGCATCGAAGTGACCAAGGGAGTCGGCAAGACCGGCGTGGTCGGTCTACTCGAAGGCGCCAAACCCGGACCGACACTCCTCGTCCGTTTCGACATGGATGCCCTGCCCATCGTCGAAGACACCGGCGCGGAATATGCTTCGCAGAACAGCGGCGTGATGCATGCCTGCGGACACGACGGTCATACCGCCATCGGCTTGACCGTGGCAAAAATGCTCCACAGCCGCCGCGAAGAACTGGCAGGCACGATCAAATTCTGCTTCCAGCCTTCGGAAGAGGGCAACAACGGGCAAGATGTGGGCGGCGCAGAAATGATGATGCGCGACGGCGTGCTTGATTCGCCCAAAGTGGATAAAACTCTTTCCCTTCATCTCTGGAACGAAAAACCGCTCGGCTGGATCAGCGTCGCAAGCGGACCCGTCATGGCAGGCGCGGACATTTTCACGATCAAGGTCACAGGCAAAGGCGGGCACGGCGCGGCGCCACACGCGACGATCGATCCCATTGTGGCATCGGCGCACATCATCAACGCCCTGCAGACCATCGTCTCGCGCAACGTGGCGCCGCTCGCAACGGCGGTCGTCAGCGTGACAACCGTCCATGCAGGGACGGCGTTCAACGTCATCCCGCAAACGGCGGAACTCACCGGCACGATCCGCACCTTCGATATCGGAGTCAGGCAAAAGGTCGTGGAAAGATTCAGGCAGATCGCACGCGGCGTCGGCGAAGCGTTGGGATGTCAGGTCGAGGCGGATGTCAAACGCATGACTCCCGCCCTCGTCAACGATGAAGCGATCACATCCAAAGTGCAAAACATCGCGCGGCGCGTCCTCTCCGGATCCGAACTCAACACGTCAGGCTATCTCACGATGGGCGCGGAAGACATGGCATTCATGCAGGAAAAAGTGCCCGGCTGTTATTTCTTCATCGGCTCGGCAAACGCGGAACGACATCTCGACTACGGACACCACCACCCCAAATTCGACTTCGACGAGCGGGCGTTGACGGACGCATCGGCATTGATGGCATCCGCAGTGATGGAAGTGCTGAACTCATGAGGCGCCTCCTTCCAAGCCTGTTCCTGCTCCTGCTTATCGGCTGTTCACCCACCCCGACACCGGCTCCGTTAAACATCCCGCCCACCGAAACATTTGCCGCACCCCCGACCTTTGATCCGACAGCCGAACCCTGCGGCTACATGTGGGCATCGCAAAACCTGACCGACCTGACGCTCGACCTGCAAGCCGCCATCACATCCCTGCATCCCGAAGCGCAAGCCTTCGCCTTTGCGTTCGGTGAAGACTGCATCTACACAGACGGACATAGAATCTTCACTGCGATGGAAACGGATTTCAATGTGACTCTGCCCGTCACCGACCTGACGAACGAAAACGACCTCGGCGAATGGATCGTGAAAGCCATGCAGGTGATCACCGATTTGCCAAAAGAAAAGATCGTGGGACCGCGCCCGGGTCGCGTGACGATCATCTTCACAACGACAGCCGAACAGAAATTTGTCCAGTTTTATATCGATAAGTATCAAGCCCTGCCCGGCGGCATGGATGGGTGGGAAATCCTCCAGACACTGCAAGCACAGCAGTGAAATGCCAGCAATTTTCAATATGGAAATGTCACTGCGAGCCTCTGGCGAAGCAGTCTCCTCACTACAACCAGGGGAATGCTTCCCGAAGGTCGCAACGACATACTGAGAATTGCTGGTGAAATGCAATACAACGTCCCAAAGGCTTGAAACCTTTGGGACGATTTTTTATCCTTGACACCCCAGCCCAATTATCATATACTACGTTTAGTAATTACTAAACATACATAACGAGACAACCATGACACAAACTCTCACAAAGATCAAAAAGGATTTCACCGAGGGACTGAGCCAGATCAGCCGCTTCTGGGGCTTCCCAAAGGGGATGGGAGCCATCTTCGCCGTGCTGTATCTCTCCCCCACACCGCTCCCACTGGACGAGATCGTCAGCGAAACGGGACTCACCAAAGGCGCAATCAGCACCGAGATCCGCGCACTCGCCCGCATGGGGCTGGTACACCGCTCCACCAAACTCGGTGA
>JBFYRY010000401.1:0-4360 GCA_041302025.1 Chloroflexota bacterium
ACGGTTGATGAGCACACCCAGCCGATCAGGGATGAATCTTGGGATGAACGCGAATTTGTGCGGGATGGGGTCCAGCGCGGTCTTGAAGGGGAGGCGCGAGTCGGTCATGCCGATCTCTTCGCCATAATACATGCATGGCACACCGCGCACAGTGAGTTGCAGCAGGGCAAGCAGTTTTGCCTTGCGCATATCGCCGCCAAGGCGCTCCATACTGCGGGACTTGTCGTGATTGCTGAACACATAGACCGGCATGAAAGGGACCGGGTAATGCGCTTCCATTTCGCGGATCATTGTCTGGAAATAGTTTGCCGTGAATTGGAAGTTCATCATCTGAAAATCAAAGACCAGCGTCAGACCGTTGTTGGTGTCATCACCCAGGAACCTGCGAATGATCTCCCTGCCTCCGCTAACTTCCCCGACGGAAAGCCTTGCACCGAATTCTTCGCAGGTATTTCTGAATTCTTTGGCAAATTCAAAACTCTCGGGCAGGTTGACGGTGTATTTTGCCTCTTGAAAGAATCCCGAGTAATCCTCCTCGCTGGGAAGTAACTTGAACGAGAACGGATTGTCCTGGAATTCGGCATCTTTGTAGATGTAATTGAAGATATCCAGCCGGAAGCCGTCCACACCCTTCTCCAGCCAAAAGCGGACGACATCAAGCATTGCCTGTTTCACTTCCGGGTTGCGGTAGTTCAGGTCGGGCTGAAAAGGCAGGAAACTGGACCATAAATATTGCCCGCGTTCCGGGGCAAAATGCCAGCCGCTTCCGCCGGTGACGCTCATCCAGTTGTTGGGTTGATCCCGCCACAAATACCAGTCTGCCCGGGGATTGTCGCGCGACGAGCGTGATTCTTTGAACCATGGATGTTCCTCCGATGTATGGTTCATGACCATGTCAAAGACGATCTTCATGCCGCGCCTGTGGACCTCGTCAATGAGTTGCAGTGCGTCGTTCAGCGTGCCGTATTCAGGAGCGATGTCAGTGTAGTCTGAAATGTCGTAGCCGAAATCAGCCTGTGGGGAGGAAAAGAACGGCGAGATCCACAGGGTTTCGAATCCCAGTTCGCGGATGTAGTCCAGTTTCTGGATGATGCCCTGCAGGTCGCCGATGCCGTCACCGTTGCTGTCGTGGAATGATCGCGGATAGATCTGATAGATGGTTGTTTTGTGATACCAGGGAGTGGGTGCCATGATGACCTTCTCGATATGAGATTGTGATGAATTTCATTATTATAATGTGTAGTACATATCTCCCTCCGCAGGCAGTGGGAGGTTGGATTATCATTACAGCCTACAAAGGAGAGAACCATGTCACGAACCACAAAGATACTTTTACTTGTCATGCTCGTTGTGTTCACGCTTGCCTGTAATGCCATCGATGAACGGGTGAATCAAGTGGAGGAAATTGCAAATACCGCCGAGGCGCTCGCCACTGCCATTCCGTTCGAGACCCTGCAGGCACTGCCCTCTGCCATGCCGATGGAAACCTTCGAAGCGATCTCTTCCGTCATGCCCGATTTTGGGGACATGTTCAACCCGCAGGGTGAACCGGTCGCCGAGTGGAACGGCATCCCCATCATGCCGCAGGCAACCGCCGGGCAGGAGACCGATACCAGCAATTACAGTTTCAAATTCACCGGCACGGTTCAGGAAGCCCAGGATTTCTATAACGCTGAAATGGAGAAGCTGGGCTGGTCGTCGATGTTCAATATGCCGGGAGATGCGAACGGCGCCATTCTGGCTTTTCAGAAGGGTGGTAATGTCCTGACCATCACGATCGTTTCCACAGGCGACAGCACGGTCGTTGTCCTTGCAAAGTCATAGGATTAGGACTTTCGTTTGTCATTCTGAGCGAAGCGACACTTGCGCCGCACGCCAGTGCAGGTGAGAATCTCTGAGAGTATCGTAGAGACCCTTCGCTCTGCTCAGGGTGACATGGGCAGAAAGCGAGATTGAGCGAAAGTCCTGAGGATATTTATACAACACGGACAGCGCGCAGGCTGTCCGTGTTTCGTTTAATCACGGCGGGGAACATTTCCATGGGAGCGGCGTCCAATCAATAAGAGACGACTATTTTTTACCATCCGAAAAGGAGGACGCATGCCCTGACTGATCTTCACGCGAACCATGGGAACGCCACCTGTGTGTTTGCTTCACCAAATTCATTCAAGACCAATAAAGGAGAAGAAGATGAACGCCAAACGAATTGCCCTTTCCATAGGGATGTTATTTGTATTGCTTGTTTCCGCCTGCGGGGCAGCCTCGACCCAGGCGCCCACCCAATCCCATGACTATGCTCCGGCGGAACCTGCGGCTCAGGAAGCCCCCTCTGTCGCCGAGATGCCCGCCGCCGCTCCTGCGCCAACGTACGCACCGAGCGTAAATGAAGCCTCTGCGCCGAATATTACCAGTTCCGGCGCGCCCAACCAAAAATCGGGGAATGAGCCGTACGACATGTTCTTCGAGGATTATGGAGTCAATCCATCCATCGATACGGAGGACGACAACCTATCCACGTTCGCGCTGGATGTGGATACCGGCTCGTACACCATCATGCGCAACTACATCAACGATGGCAATATGCCGCCAGCCGATTCTGTCCGCGTGGAGGAGTACGTCAACTACTTCAACCAGAATTACCCCAACCCACCGCGCCATCAGGCGATCGGCATCACCATCCGGCTCGATGGACATGGACAACCGCCTCGGACTGGTCAAACGCTCGCTCGAACTGCTCGTCGAACAACTGAATTCCCGTGACACGGTCGGCATCGTCGTCTATGGGACGGAAGCCCGCGTCGTTCTGGACCCGGTATCTGGTTCCGATAAAGATGCCATTCTCTCTGCTATCTACAGTCTGCGCCCCGAAGGCGTGACCAATGCCGAAGCAGGGATCCGTCTCGGCTACCGCATGGCTCTGCGCTCCTTCATCCCTGACGGCATCAACCGCGTCATCCTGTGCTCGGACGGCGTCGCCAACATGGGCAACACTGAATCGGACGTGATCCTGGACGAGATCCGCGGACATGTCGAGGAAGGCGTGACCATGACCACCATCGGTTTTGGCATGGACAACTACAACGATACGCTCATGGAACAACTCGCCGATAACGGCAACGGCTTCTATGCCTACGTGGACGACATGCGCGAAGCGAAACGCCTGTTCATCGACAACCTGACCAGCACCCTGCAAACCATCGCCTTCGACGCCAAGGTGCAGGTGGATTTCAATCCTGAAGTGGTGATGCGCTACCGCCTGGTCGGCTTCGAGAACCGTGCGGTGGCTGATGAAGATTTCCGCGATAATTCCGTGGATGCGGGCGAGATCGGCGCGGGACACTCGGTCACCGCGTTGTACGAGGTCAAGTTGTACCCCGAAGCCTACGGCAGGATCGCCACGGTCTTCCTGCGCTGGGAGGACCCCGATACCCGCTCCGTGACCGAACTCTCGCAGGATTTCTACGCCGACCAACTCTCGCGCGACTTCCGCGAAGCCGACCTGTACTTCCAGCGCACGGTGGTGGTGGCGGAATATGCCGAGATCCTCAAGCAGAGTTACTGGGCGCAGGAAGGCTCACTTAATGCCGTGTTTCGCGAAGCCATGCGCATCTACGACTCCATGCCGCGCGAGCGCGATATGGAAGAGTTCGTGGACCTGGTGCAACGCGCACTGCAATACTCCGAGTAAAAGGAAGGACCTCCCCGCCGATGGGGAGGTCCTTTTTTAGGTGGGGTCTTTTTGTTGAGTGGCACTATAATCCCATTGTTCCAAATTCAATTCTGCCTAAGTTGGGCGTGAAAAACCGACCGGAGACCCATCAGCCATGAATGACCCATTTTCAAAAATACATCCAGAACTGCAACAGGTTGCAAGAAGGAGTCCCAAATTTGTTTTCAACAGAACGAGTCTTTGGTTCATCGATAAACTGATGCGTCTGATGCCATCGCCCAAAGTTGTTGCAGGGTTCCCCGTTGAAAACATCATCATCCGTGGGCAGGACGGTCAGACAAAGATCCGGTTGCGAATCTACAAACCGGAATCCGCGTCCGCGCGGACGCCCGTGCTGATCTGGATGCACGGCGGCGGATACCTGATCGGACAGCCCGAGCAGGATGATGCCAGTTGTGCCCAGTATGTGCATGAATTGGGCATCACCGTCATTTCCGTGGATTATCGTTGCGCCCCCAAACATCCCTTCCCCGCCGCACTGGATGATTGTCACTCTGCCTTGAAGTGGACAGTGTCCCATGCTCAAGAACTCAATGTCGATTCAAAGCACATTGCCATTGGGGGCAACAGCGCAGGCGGTGGATTGGCGGCCGCCCTTGTTCAACTTGTCCATGACCGGAAAGAGATCAA
>JBFYRY010000402.1:0-2677 GCA_041302025.1 Chloroflexota bacterium
TCGCCCAACACGTTGCCGAAAAGATTCTCAATCTCCCCGCCGACCCCCGCGCCGACAAAGCCCACGCCGATTGGTGGCGCATCGGTTGCCCCACCAACCCTGGCATTGACCAGATCTTCGCAGGCACAACACCCGAACACAACTTCTTTTATCCTCGCGCCATCACCAGTTACCTGTGGCTATCGTGACTGGAAATTTTCAAGTAATATGGAAACCACAAGAAACGTTGGCTCATCTGTAAAGTGAGTGCAGGTGAGAGTCACTTCGCAAGTGACTGTCACCTTATTGCACAGAGTCTACATATGAGCCAAAGCATTTTGCGGGCATAACTTTGTTCGCGTTGGATACGTACGTGTTTGAAAGGCTGAACCTATGAACCATCCCTTTTCCCTCGAACTCGAATTTACCGAGACGTATCAACGGCATCTGGATGATGACCCCGCTATTGCCACGCAGAGCGCATTCTGCCGTAACTCGAAATATGAATGCTACGGTTTGGAGAATCAGCTCCCGGGGTTGAGAACTGCCGAGGAAAACACGAAGCAGGCTTGGGTGAGTGAGATGCGAAGTTTGGGATGTGGGAAGGCGCGGCTGGCGTAACATCGAGCGACAAGTGTTTGGGCGGATCAGGTTCCTGGCAAACTCTATTTACTTTTGTAATGATCATACAAGGTTATTGCAACAATAATCGCAACAACTGCCAACAAACCCAAGATGAGCATCATAATGGAATCTCCTTTTTGCTTACACAGATTCTAATCCTATATCTCACTCATGATATGTCCGATTCTGCTTAACGTGAGTCCGCCGCGGCAGTAATCGTTCGAAACGAGCCCAGTAAATGGGAAGTGTGGCAGAGTTGAACAAGGTTTATTGAAACCGAATCGGCCATCGGTAAGGAACGAAGCGGGACGGGGCAAGTTAAGACTTTAGCGTAGGAAAGTGCTGTCGCGATCTTCATCCAGATAATATGAGTCAATCGTTTGAGACGATGGGATGCTGTGTTGTCTAGTTGGAGACGAATCCGCTTGGTGTGTTGTCCAAAAAGCCGGGTTGTAGAGGCAGGCGTCCCGTAGGTACTGAGGCGTGAGTCTGCACGTCGCCGTATCCAAAAATCTGGGAGTTGACTTTTTTATCTGGATATGCAATAATAGCGGTATCGTTGCCGGCAACGATACCGCTATTCTATCTTTTTTGACCAGGATTTGGTATGCCCAAGAAGAAACGCACGGTGACAATTCAGGATGTTGCAAAAACCGCGGGTGTGTCTGTTTCCACGGTTTCGCGTGTTTTGAATGGGAAAGTGGATGTGGCGAGCGAGACGCAGGATCGCATCCTTTCTGTGATCGATGATCTTGGTTATACAACCAACCTGGCGGCGCGCAGTATGCGGAGCCATAAGAAGAACCTGATTGGGCTGATCATGCCGGATATTGCGTATCCGTTTGCAATCGAGGTGATGAAGGGGGTGAACCGTGCGATTGCTGAATCAGAGTTTGACCTATTGGTGTATACAACCGGCGATGTGCGAAAAAGCGGACGGGCTTCTCACGAACAAAAATATGTTTCCCTGCTGACAAATTCCATTTCGGATGGCGTGATTCTGGCCGCGCCTGTTGCGGATGAACTTAATGTGGATGCGCCAATCGTTTCGATTGATCCGCTTGCGAGCAATCCGAATTTTCCGGCGGTTCACGCGACCAACTATCAGGGTGCGATGGATGCGATGGAATACCTGATCGGGTTGGGGCATAAGCGCATCGGCTATATCGGTGGTCGGGCAGAATTGGAAAGTGCTAGCCGCCGTTTGAAAGGTTATGTTGAAGCGCTGGAAAAAGCGGGCATTCCCGTTGATGAAGAATTGATCGCATCTGGAGATTACACCACCGAGACCGGTGTGAGCGGTGCGCGGCAATTACTTGGGCTTGCAAATCCACCCTCTGCCATATTTGCATCCAACGACCAGATGGCAATGGGTGTGTATCAAGTAGCGGAGGAGATGGGGCTTCGCATTCCAGCCGACCTGTCTGTGGTGGGTTTCGACAATATCACCGAATCCAAATATATGGGTTTGACAACGGTGGATCAATTTATTTCCGAGATGGGCTATGTTGCGACCCAGATGCTTTTCAGGATCATTAACGGCATGCCGCTTGAGGATCAGACCTATAGGATGCAGACCAAACTTATTATTCGAAACTCCTGTTGTGAATATATTGGTGCGGAATAGATTTCCAGGGGATATGTCTGTGCACATAGTTTGCTTATGAAAAAGAAAGGAGGTGGTGGCGCATTTCATTGGTAATAAAAATTGCAGGCCTTCTCCCGACCTGGATAGTTGAAAGAAGACCTGCACAATCGTGTGGAGGGTTTGCCTCTACACGCGGCTAGTATAACCTGTTAAAAACCTAAAAAGGAGAAGAAAATGTCTCGCAAGATCTATATGATTTTGAGCCTATTGCTCATTGCCGCCTTTGCACTTTCTGCATGCGGCACAAAGGCAACGGAAGCACCTGCTCCGGCTGAACCCGCTGCTCCTGCTGAGCCTGCAGCCCCTGCGGCTGAGAAGGTTACGGTCACCTGGTGGCATATCTCGACAGCAGAAGAGCACAAGGCTGTCTGGCAAAAATTGGCTGATGAATACATGGCTGCGCATCCGAACGTGACCATTGAGATT
>JBFYRY010000016.1:0-25377 GCA_041302025.1 Chloroflexota bacterium
TTCTGCGACGTTCTGTGTCTGCTCCCAGGTCTCGAACAGCAGTTTCCTCTGTTGGGCTGTCGTCGGTGGAAAATAGGTCCGTTTACTTTTCATGAGCCTATCTTACGACATTTCACCCCTTTTGTGACCATTACAAAATTATTCACTTTCCCCCAGAGACCGATTTTTCTCTGGTTCGCCTGCAAGCCTGCTCGAGCTCATATATCAATGATGATTTTCAATCCTTCGCGCCGTTCCGCAACACGGAACGCTTTTTCCGCTTGCTCAAGCGAAAAACGATGCGTAACGATCGAGCGCACATCCACCAACCCATTCGACACCAACTCGATCGCGCGTGGATACGTATGCTTCATCCGCCGCACAAGTTTTATCGTCAGACCTTTTCGTCTCGCGACAGATGCCGAGAACGATGTCCTGTCATCGTCTGGGATGCCTGCAAGGATCACTTTCCCACCTGGACGAACAGCGGCGAACGCATCATCAACCGCATCCTGATCGCCAGCCGCTTCAAAGCTGACATCGACTCCTCGCCCCAAAGTCGCCGCTCGAATCTCACTTAGCCGATCACTGTCTCCGCTTAAATAAACCTGACTCGCCCCGAATCCTTTTGCCGCCTCCACCCGGTGTGGAAGTTTATCCGTCGCAATAATATTCGCCGCGCCTGATAACTTCGCCATCTGAATGATCAGCAACCCGATCGGACCACACCCGAACACACCGACACTCATCCCCGCTTTGAGATGTCCCAGATCAACGGTATGGATTGCAACGCCAAGAGGCTCGAGCATCGCGCCGTCAGTGTAGGATAAGGAATCAGGAATCGGGAACAGGCACCGGGTCGGATACGAACCGTATTCACGTAACGCGCCATCCTGTTTACCGTGTCCATCGCCTGCGAACTCATGCCCCAACACCAGCGGATGATCCAATTTCGCATCGCCGATCGAACCTTCAGCAAACCAATGCAAGTCCGAGCCGCATACGCCGACAGACCTAATGCGAATTAACTTCTCCCCCACACCAGCCACAGGGACAGGTTCTTCGTGGATTTGCAGATCGCCAGTGCCATGCAAACGAACAGATTTCATTTAACCACTCCAAAAAGTGCAATGACTTTCCGGCAATTATATAATATCCTCGGTCAAAAATTGCTTTCCAAAAAGGCGCAATTTTTGACCGAGTGCCGCATACATTTCAAAGCGGACTATTTTGCAAGATAAGGCTCAACCACCTTTTGAAGTGTCTCCGCATCCTTGATGCCGTATTCCAGGTGATGGACATTGCCTTCGCGGTCAATGATCAGCATGGGGGCAAGCGGCGGATTCAAATACTGGGGAGTGTATAGGGTTCCAAGCGCGCGGGCATACAACAGCGGCGCAACGGCAAAGCGCCAGTCGAAACCATACCCTGAGGCGTATTCCCCGAGCGACTTGGTGTCTTCGTTGATGTCCACATCCAGGCTGACCGAGATCAGGTCTTCCGGGTTGCCCAGCGCCTCGTGGAGGTTTCTCACCTCGTTCGCCTGCACAATGCAATTGGGACACCACATCGCCATGGTTTCGAGAAGAACCACTTTCCCGGCATAGTCATTCATGGTAAAGGTTTCGCCGGTTTGGGCGTCCACCAATTCCATATCGAACCATTCCGGGGTTGTAGATTCTGCGGCGGGAGGCGTGTTATCAGCCACAGACCCGCAGGCGGTCAACGCCAATGCCAATACAACAAGTACCGATAAGACGCGAAAACTCTTCATGGCAATGTTCCTCTCGTAAGGAGCAACTTATTTGTCGCTGATATCAACAAGATAGTTGATGTAGGTACGCGGTTTGTTCGACTCAACGCTCAGGAGGATATAAAAACCGTTGACGTCTGCCGGAACAACAGCTTCGGTAGTCCATTCAATATTTGCATTGGGAGGCGTAAGCGGGACATCGACAATATCCAGCGACTCATAAAAGCCGTAGATAATACCGTCCGAACCGATGACAGGCGGCGTGCCGATGTGAGTCTTCAAGGGGAACTTGGTGGGGTTGAAGTTCTGCCACGTAAACAGGAAGCCCGTCTCCGTGCGCTGTGTGTTGAGAAGCGAAATGACGTTTTCGCTCAAGGCAGGAATACCCGTCCCAGGTTCGTGCATCAAACCGTCAACTGCTGTGGCAACGGGATACGTGAGATCCGTGACAACCTCGTCAAGGTTCAACTCCAGCACACCTTCGATCTTATCCGCCTCAGGGTCATAATCATCGAGAATACCGTTGAAACTTTCGTAGTTGATCGAGAGCATCAAGCCGGTCGCATCGGTAACGCCTTTACATTCCACATACAGGGTCTGTGTCTTTAATTCGCCTTTTTCATTGACCGTATATCCGCGCATCTGAAAGCCTGGGGCAAAGCGGTGACCGCCGGTATTAACAAAGACCGTATCGCAATTTACCGTCTTGCCATCGCCAGCCGTAAGCACAGCCGGTTTGTCTGCCACTGCCCGCATCGTGCTCCAGTCGTTGGTGTCGTTCCGAATTGTGACGTCAATATGCAAGTCGCCGGTATCTGATTTGCCCACATTCGTCACCACTGCGCTCCAGGTTCCTCTGTCCAAACCATCTGTTGCGTCAGGCGCTTCCAGCCCCTCGGGCAGAACGATATACACACAGGCGGATATGAAAAGGGTGTAAGCCAGCAGTCCCAGAACAAGCATCTTCTTCACATTCATCATTCCTTCTCCTTGATGAGGATCTTCATTGACGTGAAATCACTATGGAGCAGATGTGATCTCTGGAAGCAGTGGTCTGATCTCTGCCAGCGCAAATGCGTATCCAGGCGGCATGGCAGTAGTGCCATCTGTACCCGTTGCGCCTTTTTCCTGACCGTTGTATGAAATCAGGATGTAGTGGGCAAAGCACTGCCTGCACGGAGTCAGATAGGTGTCATATATCTCGTTCGTAAACCAGGCATGTTCCACGCTGATCGCCACAAGCATCTCTTCAATCTCATCGGGGGATACCTGCTTTTCAACCGTGTTTACACCATCCGTCCCTGTGATCCTGCCATCGGGATAGATCGCATATAACTCGTCAACACACTGTGGACCCGCAACCCGCTGATACGCCATCACAGCGCCACCCTGAATCAGGTTGTCGGCATCCGCCTTACGGAACTCGACAACGCACGGGGCAGATGCAGAAGTGTCAACCGATGCAACAGACCCCGATCTGGATATGGATACGCCAGCGACAACCACCACAAGCAGGACTCCCGCCCCCAGAGCGAGTCTCAACTGTGTGCGACGCTTCGCCACCGCCCCGACAGTTGCTTCAGCGTTCTGACGCCCGCTCTTGCGATTTGCCAAAACCGTCTGCACGCCGATGAAGATCAGCGTCAAGGCGCCGATCACGATCTTCGTCCACCACGAACTGAGCGAACCGATGAACTGGATCAGAGCCTGCGTTACGGCAAGCACCAGCACACCGAAGAACGTGCCGAACACATATCCAGAGCCGCCGGTCAACATGGTGCCGCCCATCACCACCGAAGCAATGACATCCAGTTCAAAGCCCGGGGCGTAGAGTCCGTGACCAGATTCGACAAAGAGACAGAACGAAAGTCCCGCGAGAGCCGAACAGAATCCGTTGAAGGTGTAGACGAGGAACTTCGTCCGGTCCACAGGCAGGCCCATCAAACGGGCGGACTGTTCGTTCCTGCCTTCGTTCCCGCCAATGGCATATACGGTGCGCCCAAAGCTCGTGTACTGAGTGACATAGATCATGACCAGCAGGAGCAGAAACGCCACCACCACAGGGATGGTGATATAAGGCGCTGACTTCCCCTGACTCAGGGAAAGTTCCATCAAGCCCGGGATGAGTATCTTTGTCTTCCCCAAAATATGGAAGATGTAATTATCGATTTGAACCGCATCGTCGCTGATGAAAAAGCACATGCCGCGCGCAAACCACATCCCTGCCAGCGTGGCAATGAACGGCTGGACTTTCAATTTGATGATGAACCCGCCCATGATGGCGCCAAGTGACATGCCCATCAACAGCATGAGCGCGATCACAAGCCAGGGATTCATACCATCCCGCAACAGCACGGCAGAGGAAACTGTCGTCAGCGCCACTACACCGCTTACCGAAAGATCGATCCCGCCCGTCAGGATAACGAGCGTCATCCCGATGCCGCTGATCAGGAGCCACGATGTATTGCGGAATAGATTGAAGAACACCTGTGGGTTACGCATCCCAACGAATAAATATGCGCCAATGCCGTAGGCGGTCAACGCAAGCAAAGCCGTGGACATCAACGGGATGAAGTGACGATTTTTTGCGAAGAATTCTCCCACCCGCTTCATGACTTCACCCCTTTCTTTGACGTGCTGATCCCCCGGATAAAGCCTCGTACCTGTTCCGAAAAGAGGATGATCACCAGGATGACAACCACCGCCTTTATGGCTTGAAGCGCAAACGCCGGCACGCCGATCGCGTACATGGACTGGGTGATTGCTTGCATCACCAGCGCGCCGACCATGCTGGCAACCAGCGAGAAGCGCCCGCCAGCCATGGATGTGCCGCCGATGACCACGGCAAGGATGGCATCCAACTCGGTGGTGAGACCGATGTTATTGGCGTCGGATGTCTTGATGTTCGAACTGGCGACCAACCCCGCAATACCGGCGCAAAAACCGCAGAACGTGTAAACCAGCAGTTTGATCTTCTTTTCGTCAATACCGCTGAAAAAACTGGAGCGGAAATTGGTACCCACCGATTCGATGAACATGCCAATGGCGGTCTTGCGCGTCATGAACCAGGTGATGGCAAGCACTATGGCAACAATGTACAAGGAAAATGGCAGGATGATCCAGCCCTGCCCAATGAAGGAATAAGGTCTGTAGGTGATCTGGACTCGCAGTCCATTTGTGATCAGTTGGGCGATGCCGCGTCCTGAGATCATCAGGATCAACGTCGCCACCATCGGCTGGATGCGCATGTAAGCGACCAAAAACCCATTCCAAAGACCACATAGGATGGCGATTAGCAGTGCCGATATGATCACGACCCACAGCGGCTGGAAGGTATAGGTTGGGTCGGTCACAAAAAACACTTCATTCTTCAAAGCAGACGGGTTCATCAGGATACCCGCCACTGAAGCCGCGATCGCCATGACCGCCCCGACCGAAAGGTCCACACCACCGGTGGCGATGACAAGCGTCATACCGATGGCAAGCAGCATCACGGTCGAGCCGTTTCGGAAGATATCGATCAGGCTTCCATGCAGGTTTCCGTCCCTGTTCTCGATCGTGAAAAAGCCGGGGATAAAGATGAAATCGAACAGCAGGATCAGCGACAATGCCAGGAGCGGAAAGAACAATCTGCTCTCTGTGATGGTTCTCCATGTGAAAGATGGTTTCATGTTCTTTTTCATGATTCACTTCCTGCGATGGCGTGGATGATCGTGCCTTCCTCGACTTCACCCGAAAACTCGGCAACCTTCTGGCGTTCACGAAGGACAACGATGCGGTGGCTGGTGCGCAATACCTCTTCCAACTCGGAGGAAATGAACACACAGGCTTTGCCTTCTTCCGCGAGCGAAAGCACGAGTTTCTGGATCTCGGCTTTGGTGCCCACATCGATGCCGCGGGTGGGTTCATCGAGAATGAGCACCTCCGGGTTCGTCGCCAGCCATCTTGCCAGAATGACCTTCTGTTGATTGCCGCCGCTCAAATTCTTCACCGGCTGGTCTGCCGAGGGGGTCGCAATGCTTAGCATTTCGATGTACTTATCTGCGATCTCATATTGTTCCGGCAAGCTCAGATATTTGAACCAGCCCTTATTCGCCTGCATGGCAAGGATGATGTTCTCCCGTACTGTCAGGTCGTCCACGATGCCGGCGGCTTTTCGATCTTCCGGGCAAAGGGCTACACCGCGCTTGATCGAGTCCAGCGGGGAGTAATCCTGGATTTCTTTTCCATGCATGGAAAGTGAACCCGTGTCCGGTTTTTCGACCCCGAACAGGATGCCGGCTGTCTCTGTGCGACCCGAACCAAGAAGACCCGCAAGACCGACAACTTCCCCGGCATGCAGGTCCAGGTCGAGGGGTTGGATCGAACCGGTAAGTCCAAATCCCCTTGCCTGCAACAAGGCTTCGCTTTTGATATGTTTTCCGCTTTCCAGTTTGATCTTTGTCATTTCGTCGAATTCAGCGAGACTGCGGCCGATCATCTTCGAGATCAAACCCACCCGGTTGATCGACGCCGTTTCGTATGTACCGACCAGTTTCCCGTTCCGCAGGACGGTGATCCGGTCGGATATTTTATAAACCTGGTCAATAAAATGAGTGATAAAAACAATTCCCACGCCTTCATTCTTGAGCCTTCGCATTACTTTGAAGAGTTGCTCGGTTTCGTTCTCATCCAGACTGGAGGTTGGTTCGTCCAGAATGAGTATTTTTGCAGATGCAACATACAGCGCGCGCGCGATCGCCACCATCTGCTGGATGGCAACCGTGTAAGAGCCTAATGGCTTGGTGACATCGATATCGACACCCAATAACCGTTGAAGAGTTTCAGCCGCCAAAACATTCGTCTTTGCCCAGTCGATGCGTCCCATTTTGTGAGGCTCGCGCCCCAGCATGATATTTTCGGCAACCGTCAGATTGATGCACAGGTTGATTTCCTGATAGACCGTGCTGATCCCCAATGATTGGGCATGTTGCGGGGACCTCGGATGTATTTCCCTGCCATCGAAGATGATCCTGCCTGAATCCGGCTGGTCCACCCCCGTCAGGGTTTTCATCAAAGTGGATTTCCCAGCGCCGTTCTCCCCCACCAGACAAAGGATCTCACCCTTTCTGAGTGTCAGACTTACATCGTCCAGCGCCTGCACACCCGGAAAGGCTTTGCTGATGCCTTCCATTACAAGAATATTTTGATCCGACTCAGACATATCCGCCTGCCTTTTGCAAACAATTCTTTTGAATGATTGGGAAGCGATGACAAGACCACCGCTTCCCAATCAACTTTGTTTTCCTACTCTGCCGTTTCCACAAGATTGGCAGATCAAGGGTGAGGTTTAGTACTTGCGACCAGCCGCGATATCCTTCAAGTTCGGGTCATCCATGAAGAAGACACTTTCCTGTGAAGGAATCCACTTGGGCAGGGTCTCGCCATTGAGCGCGGCAAGAGCCGCTTCGTAAACCTGCGGGGCGAGCAATGGGTTGCATTCCACGGTCACATTCAGCGTGCCATCAAGCATCGCCTGGAAGGCGCCAGCGGTTGCGTCCACGGAGATGAGTTTTACATCCACGGCGGGCACAAGACCGGCTTCCTTGAGCGCTTCGATCGCGCCGAATGCCATCTCATCATTCTGACCGAAGATACCTTGGACATCCTTGGTTTCCTTCAGCCATGCTTCGGTAACCTGCTTGCCTTCGACAACGCTCCAGTTGGCTGTCTGGCTCTTGGTGACTGTAATACCGCACTTCTCAGCGGTCTCACGGAAGCCCTTGCCACGGTCAATGGCAGGAGCGGCACCCACGTTGCCGACCAGTTCCCAAACATTCTTCGATGCACTGCCATCGAGCAGTTTGCACATCTCGTTACCGGCTTTGCGTCCCTCTTCCACAAAGTCCGCGCCGATGAAGGTGACGTAGTAATCTTCAAAGCCATCGATACGGCGGTCAGAAAGAATGACGGGTTTGCCGGCGGCTTTCGCATCCTTCAATACCTGTTCCCAACCGGTCACTTCGAGCGGCGACATGATGATCACGTCCACTTCGGGATCCTGGATGAATTGCTGAAAGCCCGCAACCTGCTTGGCAAGGTCGTTCTGGGAATCATAGAACTTGAGGTTGACGCCCAATTGCGTGGCGGTCTCCTTGAAGGAGGCGCTGTTGGCGGCGCGCCAGCCACCCTCGGAACCGGTCTGCAGGAAGCCAACGGTCATATCGGCATAGGTCCAGACTTTCTTTTCGGGTTCGGCAGGGGCAGCCGGTTCAGCACCGCAAGCGGTGAGCACGAAACTGGCGATCACCAGAATAGCCAGAATATTGAGCAATTTCCTTGACATTTTCTTCTCCTTGATAGGTAGATATAGGTTGAAATGTTGGCGTTATAATCAGACACAGACAGATTGTCATCAGCAATGAAGGCAATCTTGTTCGGGAGCGTGCACCTCAGACGCCAATCTCGCGGTGTGCGCTTCCTTCTTTACCTGCTGTTTTATCGCTTCACCTCCTTGGTCCCGATTCTTTCGTCAGGATGTTCACATAAGTGGACTTGTGGAAAAACACCATGCAAGGGATACTGTCATTAACGGACTGTAAACAGCATACAACTTTACGCCATGCAAATCCATGATTTCCTTTTGGAAAGAAGTTGATTTTTTCATTATGTAAATGGACAAAAAATCATCACCCAATTCGGGTGATGATTTTTTTGGAAAAAGGTTAACTTTCTTTCGATGATCAGTATTTGCGGGTTGGCAAAATCTCATTTGCATCGTCTGGGAAGAAAATACCTTCAATGGATGGGACCCATTTGGGGATGGGCTGTCCATTGACTACTTTCAACGCCAACTCGAAGAACTGGGGACCCAGCAATGGATTACATTCCACTGTCGCGTTCAACTTGCCATCGATCATCGCTTCGAACGCCCCCCGGGCGGCATCCACCGAAACGATTTTGATCTCCACCCCAGGCTTTAGCCCATACTCCTCAATTGCCTGGATCGCGCCCAATGCCATATCATCATTGTGAGCATAGACGGCTGTGATCTTATTCCCGTGCTCTTCCAGGAAAGCCGCCATGACCTCCCTGCCCCTTGCACGAGTAAAGTCCCCGGATTCCGAATCGATGATCTTCATCCCCGGATAGTTTTTTAAAATTTCCCGAAAACCAGTGTAACGGTCATTAGCCGGGGCGGAACCGATGGTTCCCACCAACTCGACGATATTTGCCTTCCCATTTACTAGGTTCGCCATGACACGCGCCGCGTTACGTCCCTCCTCAAGAAAATCCGAACCCAGGTACGAGACATAAAGGTCTTCAGGAACCGCCGCACGCCGATCCACGAGGATGATGGGGATGCCGGCATCCTTCGCTTCCTTAAAGACCTCAACCCAGCCTGTTTCGACGATGGGCGAGATCCCGATGATATCTACTTTTTGGACAATGAACTTGCGTATCGCCTCGATCTGATTTGCCTGCTTCTGCTGGGCATCCAGGAAGCGCAGTTCCACGCCCAACTCTTCGGCGGTCTCCTTGATAGAGATGGTATTCGCCGCCCGCCATTCACTTTCAGAGCCAATTTGGGCATAACCGATGATCAGGTCTTCGTAGGTCTTCTCAGGCTTGGATTCTGAATCGGAACCAGGTTGCAGAGTGGATGAAGGCGCGGGTTGTTGCGAACAGGCAACAGGTCCAAGAAGGGATGCGAAAATGGCGAACAAAAGCAGGATGCGTGAAGTTTTCATCGAATCCTACTCCTGTCTACCTGTCGTTTCGTTCTGCGGAGCGGTTTCCATTTTTGCCGGGATCACCAGTTTGACACAAGTCCCGGTGCTGTATTCACTCTCAACGGAAAGTCCATACTGTTTTCCATAATACAGACGGATGCGGTTGTTGACGTTGCCGATCCCGTAGCCGCTTTCCAGTTTGATCTCACCTGAGTCATCTGCGAGTTCGGCGCGCAGTTGGGCAAGTTTTTGGGATGTGAAGCCGATGCCATCATCTTCCACTTCGAGCAGTATTTCATCGGCGTTTTTCCGCCTGGCGCGCACGCTAATCGTACCGCCCTGTCTCTTGTTCTTGATGCCGTGATACAGGGCATTTTCCACCAGCGGTTGGAGGATCAATTTCAGGATCGTGTTTTTCGCCACATCCTGATCCACTTCGATCTTGAAATCGAGGATGTCATGGTAGCGCATCTTTTGGATGGTGAGATAACTTCTGATACGCTCGACCTCTTCGCCGATGGTGATCCAGTCCCTGCCTTTGCTGAGGCTGATGCGGAAGAAACTCGATAGTGCAGTAACGATCTGGACCACCTGATCTGTCTTTTTCGATTCAGCCATCCAGATGATGGTATCGAGAGTGTTATACAGAAAATGCGGATTGATCTGCGCCTGGAGCGCGCGCAGTTCCGCCTTTTTGAGATTTTCCTGTTCCTTGATCTTGGAATCCAGCAACTCCTTGATCTTGCCGATCATGATGTTGAAACTCATGCCGAGTTCTGTGATCTCGTCCACGTTGTCGCTGGTCATCAACGCCTGCAGGTCGTTCTTGGTGATGGTGGTTGTCACGTCATGCAATTTCTTGATGGGCGTATAGATGCTCCTGGACAAACTCCAGGCGGCTACCACCGAGAAAACCACGGCACTGAAGATCAAAATCACAGAGAAGACCTGCCAGCGCGCAAAACTTTCACGCATGACCTGATATTGCCCATTTGTACGATTTACTTCGTACAGCACATAGTTTTGGACGACCTCCTCCAGCACGGAAGTGGCAAAGCGGATCTTTTCAAGCACGGCTTCGTTCTCTGCGGCAGTGCTGTTTTGGGCGATCTGACCGCCCATTTCGTTGGCGTATTCCCTCAGCGTTTGCAGTGTCCGCAGGATCAGGTCCAGTTTGACCCGGGCGCGCTGTGAATCGGTGTTCGCCATCATCTTGCGGACCTCGGCATCCACCTCGTCAATGATCTGGTACTGCTGTCCTTCGGAAAATTTGACCTTCCCGGCTACAACCTTCCACATTTCAGTGTCAATGGCAGGTTTGACACTACCGCTGATACTGTTGGCGGTGGTGATGTTGGTGATGATGACGTCGTACTGGCGGCTGTAGCGCAGGACCTGCATCATCGAGACGATGTTCGTCGCCCCCATCAACAGGATCACAATGAAAAGCGACACGAGTATCTTCGTGCGGATGGACAGGTTGACGCCTGCAATGAAATCGGCAAGCCGCCCCACGTACTTGAGCGGGAATTTGCTCGTCGCGCTTGCCTGTTCACTGATCCTGGCCAGGATCTGCCTGAAACCATGTGTTATAGTTTTTTGCGCCATCTCGCTCTCCTGCAAGGCAACTATGTCTGCGAACGGAATTCGCTCGGAGAAAGACCGGTGTGTTTTTTGAAAACGGAACTGAAATAATGGGGGTCGTTATACCCGACCTGATAGGCAATCTCCGCCGATCGTAACCCCGTCATACGCAATAATTCCTTCGCTTTGTTGATGCGGATATCGGTCAGACACTCCTTGAAGGTATGCCCGGTTTCCTGGCTGAATACGACACTAAAATGGCTGGCGCTGAGGTTTACCCGTGCCGCCACTTCAGTGAGGGAAAGTTCCGGATCTGCATAATGTTGCTCGATAAACTCTTTTGCCTGGCGGATCAAGTCTGTATGCTGACCTCTGGGCTGGCTATCCCGATATACCAGAGCGGTGGTGATGATTTTGCATACCTGTTCCCTCAATTGTTCAGCGGTTTTGATATTTGACATCATGATTTCCATCGAATTCAACTCTGGGATTACTTTTTCCACATCCCCGCCCAGGTCGTTGACGAGTTTCGCAATGGCAAGGACCACGTCCGCAAAAATATAATTCTTGATCAAATTCGATTTCAGCGCCGTCTCCCCCAGTGGTTTGATGTATTCGCCGAAGAACTCATCGAAGTCACCTTTGACGCCGCCATGCAGGTAATTTTCAACTGCCGATTTATCCATCTTAAGTAATTCTGCCTGCTCAAAAGCATGGTTCAGCCCACCCTCTCCATTGAGCGAGTTTTGAAGATGCGCCAATGCCTCTACAAACGACTGACAAATATCCGATGGTTGCCTTTTGGCAGTCCCCACTCCGGCGGTAAGTTTATAACGGGTCGCTTCCACCTCCCGCCTGATCTGGTCCAAAAGGAAATCACGCTCTTCTTCGAGATATTCCGGGGTGTTCCCTTTCATGATCAAAACCAGGTCGCCCCAATCTCTTTTCAACGAAAAAATATCAGGGTTCTTTTCGATCAATCCCATCACTGTATTTTGGATCCGCCGGTATTCCTCGTGCTCATATTGTTCCGTCACATCATCCAGTGCAATTTTCAAGATCAATACCAAATAGTGTCTTGCAGTCAGATCAATCCCCAGCATTTGACCGGTCTCTGTGATCTCCATCGGGGACACAGCCCCCACGATCAACTTGAACAAAAACCTCTCGCGAAGTGTTGAGCGATTCTCCTCCACCTGCTCTTGAAGTTTCTTCAGGTTTGCCTGCTCCTCCCTTTCCCGATCCAGTTGCACGGTCAATTTTTGCAGGGCATTCTGCAGGTTTTGCACAGTGATGGGTTTGAGAAGATAATCCGTCACTCCAAGTTTGATTGCCTGCTGTGCATACTCAAATTCATCATGACCGCTGAGGATGATGATCTTGACCCAGGGCATGCGTTCACGAATGATCTTGCTTAGTTGCAACCCATCCATGAACGGCATTTTGATATCGGTAATCAACACATCAGGCTGGACGATACGCAAAAGCGGCAGTGCCATCTCGCCATCAGCCGCCTCGCCGCAAAATTCGAACCCGCTGGCATGCCAGTCCACATTATCGCGAATCCCTTCGCGGGTCACGGCTTCATCTTCGACAAAAAATACTTTATAGGGCATATTTACTCTTCACTTTGTCATTGTACCCCAATTCACTTTCGTAACTATCAGCCTGCCGTGGGACCTCATCCATATTCGGTTACCGCCCGACTCGTCTCCCGCCTCATTCTCCGACCCTCGTCCTGCAACCTGTGAAATTGCCTTATCTCCCCAATACACACCCAGAGATGATAGTCTGGTCATCTCTGGGTGTGTAACCTTCACCCGGCTTTGTGCTACATTCTCTCAAAACTTCCTTTCAACGCGGGATACAACTCCTGATACACCGCATACGACTTTCGATACGCCTCAACCTCCGACGGGCTGGGCTGGGTACTCCCCGTGATCTTGATACACGCTGAACACGCCTCTGCCACACTGCTCCACTGCCCTGCCCCAACGCCTGCAAGCAATGCCGCGCCATACGCTCCACCCTCAGACGTGTTGACCGTCACCAACTCCGCATTCAGCACGGACGCAAGGATCTGCCGCCACAACGCGCCTTTCGTCCCACCACCTGATGCGCGGACTTGCGCAATCTTCCCCAAACCAGCATTTTGAATCAGAGTGAACGAATCCTTCAACCCGAATGCCACGCCTTCCAAGACCGCACGCGTCATGTGGGCGCGGGTGTGGCGTAAGGTCAAGCCGATGAAAGCGCCGCGTGCCAACGGGTCGGGATGAGGCGTCCGTTCACCAGAGAGATATGGCAGGAATTGGAGTCCCTCGCTTCCAGCAGGAATTGCATCCGCTTCCTTTAGCAAGTCATCAAAACTCACATCCGGTGCGAGCGTATCGCGATACCACTGTAAACTTCCCGCCGCCGAAAGCATCACGCCCATGAAGTGCCACATGCCCGGCACCGCGTGACAAAATGCATGCAGCCGACCTTCGGGTTCGATCAATGCCGATGGGGTTGTCGCGAATACAACACCGCTCGTGCCAACAGTGAGCCCGACAATGCCAGGCTCAACTGCCCCCACGCCAACCGCGCCCGCCGCCTGATCGCCTCCACCTGCTGCGACAGGTGTGCCCACCCTCAAGCCCGTGAGCGCTGCGGCTTCTTCGGTCACAGTTCCAGTGAACTCGGTCCCTTCAAAGGTTTTCGGCATCCATGCACGCGGAATATCCAACGCCGCCAACACTTCATCCGACCAGTCGCGCTTCTTCAGATCAAATAACACTGTGCCAGCGCCATCGGCTTTATCCATCGCGTACTCGCCTGTCAATTTCAGGCGCACATAATCCTTCGGCAGTAACACATGCTTCGCTCGCGCAAACACATCGGGCTCATGCTCTTTGACCCACAAAATTTTCGGCGCGGTGAACCCCGTCAGCGCAACATTGCCTGTGATCTGAATAAATTTTTCTTTGCCAATAATCCGATGGATCTCATCACACTGACTCTGCGTGCGCTGGTCGTTCCATAGGATGGCGGGACGAAGAACATTCCCCGCTTCATCGAGCAGGACCAGCCCATGCATTTGACCGGTCAAACCGACGGCACCGATTCCCTCCCCGCCGACACCTACTTTTTCCAACACAGACTTGATACTCGCTGCGACCGCCTCCCACCACTCGCGCGGGTCCTGCTCCGACCAAAGTGGCTTCGGTGTTTGCAATGTGTGCGGGTTCGATGCAACCGCAACCACATTACCCTGCTCATCAATCAATAATGCCTTGCTCGATGTTGTGGATGTATCTATGCCAAGAAAGTATGCCATGATGATTTATTCCTATAGGGTGCGCAGGTCATATCCCAAAGACCGTGGTTGGTGATGCGATGTGTCAGAGTGGATTGGGCAGAATCAGCCGTCAGCGTGATCTCGATTGATTTTTGCAGACCAGTTTTTGGTTCGGTTTGTTGCGTGGCTCTTAGTCCATTTTAAAATATGGAAATGTCAATCTTGTTCGAATAACATTTCAGTTTTCATGGCTCTCAAATCATAGGGTTGACATAAAACGTCCCAAAGGTTTCGATAATTTATGGATGGCTTTCTGCCTGAACCTTCGGGACGTTAATTACTGTCAATTTAAAAACGGATTACCTCCGCTTCATTCTCACATCGGCGGCCACGGCAACCACCAGCACAATGCCCGAAACCACGTACTGCCATGCGGCAGGGACGTTCATGATCTGCAGGCCGTTGGTCAGGCTGGCAATGATCAATGCACCGATCATGGCGCCAACAATGGTGCCTTCCCCGCCGAGGGTGGAGGTTCCGCCCAGGAAGCAGGCCGCGATCGCGAATAGTTCATAGCCGCCTCCTGCGGCGATTGTCCCATATCCAACGTAAGACGCCATCACAACACCCGAAACGCCGCACAAGAAGCCCATCAATACGAAGATTACAAAGGTGTTTCGTTGTATATCGATACCCGAAAGACGGGACGCCTCGCGGTTGCCGCCGACGGCATAGACATAGCGGCCGAACCTGGTATTGTTTGAAACATAGGTCACGATCACAACGAGGATTGCCAGTAGCAGGACCGGGTTCTGTACGCCGCTGTATCGGTTGACGTAGAACACGTATCCGAAAACCAGCGCTGTGAAAAACAGGGTTTTCAACGCGTCCTGCCATAGAGGCGCCAGGGTGAAACCATACAAGGCTTTTCTGCGCCTGCTGTCAAACATCATCACGAACAGCAAAACGCCGACCCCGGCCGCAAAGAGCCATCCAAGCGTGGGCGACAGATACCCTTGCCCAATCTCGGAAAACAGGGGCTGGTTTGCGGGGATGGTCTTGCCTTCTGTGCGGACCAGGATCATCCCGGTGAGGATCCACATACTGCCCAGCGTCACGATGAAGGCGGGCACACGCATGTAGGCGATGATGTACGCCTGCCCGATACCGTAGAGCGTGCCGACAGCCAGCCCGACCAGGACTGAGAGGACCATTACTGTCACCGGCGACGCGTCAGGCAGATAATCGTGAATCGTATATGCCTGAAAATAGGCGACCACGACGGATACATATCCCGCCAGTTTGCCCACCGATAGGTCAATGTGGGTGGCTACTATGACCAGCACCATGCCGACCGAGAGTATTGCGGTGATCGTCATCTGCCGGAAAAGGTTGGAAAAATTTTGCGGCGAGAGATAGACCCCATCGGTCATGAAGAAGAAGAATATCCAAATCATAATCAATGCGAGAATCAGACCATAAGCCTGCATATTGACGCCAAGTCGCTGGCTGATTTTGGAAAGCGAGTTCTCGTTTGAAGAGGTGGTTGTTGTGCTCATAAAGGTAACCTTTCTGGTATGGAGTTGGATGCCACCCCGGTGGCCAATGCCATGATCTTTTCCTGCGTTGCGTCAGAAATATCAAGCGTTGTGACAGATCGGTCTTCGCACATGACCATGATCCGATCTGACATGCCCAAGACCTCCTCGAGGTCACTGGAAATCATGATAATCCCGATCCCTTTCTCGCTCAAGTCGTTCATGATCTTATAGATCTCATATTTGGTTCCTACATCAATGCCTCTGGTGGGATCGTCCATAATCAACACCCTTGGACGGGACATAAGCCATTTCGAGATCACAACCTTTTGCTGGTTGCCACCAGACAGCGAATCTGCCGCCGCGTGCAGGTTAGGTGCCTTGATCGACAGGCTTTGCGCAAATTCCATGCTTTCCTTCAACTCGGCTAAATCATCGATCCGCATAAAGGATGCAAACCGATCAAGGTTGGCTAACGATATATTTCGCAGGATGGATTGCATCAACACCAATCCATGTCGTTTGCGATCTTCCGGGACAAGGCTGATGCCCTGCCGCATGGCTTCCCGTGAATTACGGACGGTGGTCTCTCGACCTTCCAACCTGATTTTTCCTTGGCTGATTTTGGCGTACTCCCCAAACAGTGTCATTACTAATTCGGTGCGCCCGGATCCCATCAATCCCGCTATCCCGAGGATCTCACCACGGCGAAGATTGAAGGAAACGCCCTTAAGAACCTCATGGGAAGCATCCTGGGGGTCCAGCGCATGCAGGTCTTCCACTTCCAGAATAACCTCGCCCGGAGAGCGGTTTCCTTTCGGGAAGCGTTCTTTCATTTCGCGCCCCACCATGTTGTTTACCAGAGATTCAATATTCAATTCTTTTGTCGGCCGGGTGGTGATCACTTTGCCGTCACGAAGCACAGTAACCGAATCTGTGATCTGGAAGAATTCATTCAATTTATGGCTGATGTAAATACAGGTGACACCGTGCTTCTTGAGTCCCCGCAGGATCTCCATTAGTTGTTCGATCTCGGTTTCAGCCAGCGCACTTGTTGGTTCGTCGAGAATCAGGATCTTGGCGTTCTCCGAAAGCGCTTTGGCAATTTCAGTCATCTGCATATTGCCCACACCCAAGTTTTTTATGATCGCATGAGGGGGGACTTCCAGGTGATATTTATTCAATAATTCCTGCGCATCGGCATAAAGTTTATACCAGTTGATCGATCCGTGCTCCACTGGTTCCTTGCCCAAATAAATATTCTCACCGACCGTCATACTCGGTACCAGGGTGAGTTCCTGGTAGACAATGGCAATGCCTTCTTCAGTCGCCTTACGAATGGAGCCTTCCCCCAGCATCAATTCATTGCCGTCATAGATCACACTGCCCTCATAAGTTCCACCCGGATAAACACCTGAAAGGATTTTCATCAATGTGGATTTGCCTGCACCATTTTCCCCGCAGATCCCATGTATTTCACCGCGTCGAATCTTAAATGAGACATCCTTCAACGCCACCACACCCGGGAATTTCTTGGTTACGTTCCTAAATTCAAGAATGATGTCATTATCCACTTTGAACTCCTGCGATCAAAGATTCGCCTTCATACACTTCATTTACACTGGCTTCTATACTGGCTTCCCGGTTCCCAAAAATGGGAACCGGGAAATTGAATTTTTTATATTGTACTAGGGTTTCGGAGGACGTTGTGCTTCCGGAATGTCGCGATACACATCATCATATGGCTGGAAGCCGCTCTTCACCACGAGGTCATACACGTTATCCTGGTTAACCTGTTGTACTTCGAGGAAGACGCACGGCACTTCGCCGGTCTTGCTCGGGTCAACGGTCAATTCGGCAAGTGTGAAGTTCTTCATTCCAGAGACAGCCTCACCCTTGATCAACTTGTCCATGACATCAACCGCCAACGGCGACAAATTGCGGATGTCCTTGAGGATGGACACCGTCAATTCGCCCTTGACGATGCTGTTACAACCATCGGCAGTCGCATCCTGTCCAGAGATCGGCACTATGCCAGCCAATCCCTGCGCTTTCATCGCCTGCAGAGCGCCCAAGCCTGTGCCGTCATTCGAGGCAACCACCGCATCAATGTCATTGTTCTGCGCGGTGAGGATATTCTCCATCACTTTGAGTGCATTGGCAGCATCCCAGTTATCAATGCCCTGTTGGGCAACGATTTCGATCTTGCCGCTATCAACATAGGGCTGGAGGATTTCAGTCTGGCCCTTGGTGAAGAGGGTGGCATTGTTGTCAGTGGGTGAACCGGCAAGCTGGACCACACGGGCGGGTCCGTTCGCGGCAACATCCCAGTTATCGGCATCGATGGCTTTCATCACGCCGAGCGCCTGTTGGCGTCCAACTTCAACGTTATCGAAGGAGAGATATGCTGCGATCTTGGATGTCTTGATCAGACGGTCATAAGCAATCACCTTCACGCCTGCATCAGCGGCTTTATCGATCGAGGTCACAATGGCATCACCGTCTTCTGCGATGACGATCAAGCCCTTGACGCCCTGGCTGACCATGTTGTCGATCTGGTCGTTCTGCAATTTCACGTCATGGTTGGCTTCTGCAGAAAGGACTTCATAGCCCTTCTCCTCGAGCAGTTTGCGCATCAGCACTTCTTCGTTCTTCCAGCGTTCGGTTGCAAAGTCAGAGAACGAAAGACCGATTTTGGTCTTTCCACTGCCGCCACCACCGCAAGCGGTGAGGATCATGGACGCGATGACCATCATAGCAAAGACAGCCATCAAAATACGATTGGATTTCATTCTATACTCCTTTATGATTTGGTTTGCTAGATTTCAAAACGAAGGACAATTTTTATGTATATGTGCAATAAGCACCTCCTTTAATTAACAAAGAATCTTTCCGTTGAAACCGAATCGGGTAAACTACCGCCCGTTTCTTCATAAACCATTGTGTTTTGCCTGGACGAGTGTGCTGGTTTACCTCACACCAAGCAAAACTTCATTCGTCAACTGGTCGAGACGTTCGTATTTCAAGCCACGTCCTGCAATGACGGAGCGGTCAAAGGCTTGGGTTTTGAGGGCATTGGCTTTTTCAGCGGAGTATTTGCCGAAGTATTGGCTCATAGAGCCGTCGTCGGCATTGATCTCTGCAACAATGGATTGGATCTCCTTGTCCGCGTTCCATTGGGCGGCTTTTTCTTTGAGGATGAGATATGTACGCATACAGCCGCGGGCGAAGTCTTTAACGCCTTCATAATCCTCCGCTCGATAGGCATGGGCATCGAAGTGACGGGAACCGTCATACTTATTATCTTCCAGTAATTTCACGAGGAAGAAGGCGCTCTTGAGATTGACCGCCCCAAAGCGGAAGTCCTGGTCATAGCGACCAAAAGCCTGGTCGTTGAGGTCGATGTGGAAGAGTTTACCCGAATCCAAAGCCTGCGCGACTCCGTGGGTAAAATTGAGTCCAGCCATGTGTTCGTGCGCCACTTCGGGATTGACACCAACCATTTCGGGATAATCAAGTGTTGCGATGAACGCCAGCATGTGACCTGTTGTCGAGTTGTAGATGTCGCCGCGTGGTTCGTTGGGTTTGGCTTCGAGTGCGAATTTCAAATCGTATTTTTTGTCTTTCACATAATCGCACAGGAAGTTCATCGCTTCGCGCGAGCGCTTGATGGCAGTGATGGGATCTTTGGTGGCATCGCTCTCGGTTCCTTCACGTCCGCCCCAGAAGACATAAATCTTTGCACCAAATTCGACGCCGAGATCGATGGCATTCATGGTCTTCTGTAATGCATACGCGCGGACTTTGGGATCATTCGATGTGAAAGCACCATCTTTGAAGATCGGGTCATAGAACAGGTTTGTCGTCGCCATCGGCACAACGAGGCCCGTATCAGCAAGCGCCTTGCGGAAATCCTTTTTGATGGCGTCGGCTTCGGCGGGTGTCGCATCGATCGGGATCAGGTCGTTGTCGTGGAAGTTGACACCGTACGTGCCGACTTCGCCGAGCAGGTAGACGAGTTCGGCGGGTGTCTTGTGTCCACGAACGGCGGAACCGAACGGGTCTGCACCGCGGTTGCCAACTGTCCATAGACCGAAGGTGAATTTGTGTTCAGGTTTTGGGGTGTAATCTGACATGTGATACTCCTTAAGTTTTTGAAAAAAATGTTTACCACGAAGGGTCACAAAGGTACACAAAGGTTTTTGGTTTTTCCCCTTCGTGATCCTTTGTCCCTTTTGTGGTAACGAATGTTTTTATTTCACTTCAAACATCGCAGTGACAGGCTTGGGCGCACCCAACTCTTGACCGCGTTGGCTGGGCGAACACCCACCTACTTCCAGGCGAAATTCGCCAGGTTCGAGGGTCAGTTTGCCAACATCGTTATAGAACGACATCATTTCAGGTGTGATGGTGAATTTCAGTGTTTTGCTCTCACCAGCCTTGAGCATGACCCGCTCGAAACCGATGAGATGATGGAGCGGGACAATGGTCGAGGCGTGGATATCGCTCAGGTAGAACTGGGCAACTTCGGCTGAGTCCGAACCGCCGCTGTTGGTCAGGGTCAGGCTGAGGTGGAGGGAATTTCCGAGGGCAAGAGTCGGCTTATCGAGTTGCAATTCCGAATAGTCGAATTTGCTATAACTCAGACCAAAGCCGAAGGGATAGAGCGGCTCGGCGGTCATGTAGCGATAGGTGCGACCGTTCATGCTGTAATCGTCGAAGGCGGGCAGTTGCTCGAGCGATTTGGGGAAGGTGATGGGCAGTTTGCCGGATGGGGAAATATCGCCGAAGAGCACATCGGCAACGGCGCGACCACCCTCCATGCCTGGATACCAGACGAAGAGGATCGCATCCACCATGTCTTCGATCTCGCCTAGCGCAATGGGACTGCCGCCCGTGAGGACGAGGATGATGCGCGCGCCGTGGATGGCAAGTTCCTTGATGTAATCAACTTGGCTTTGCGGGAGGGAGATGCTTTCGCGGTCGCCGTTTTGCGCAGAGAGCAGTGACTCGCCTTCTTCGCCTTCGAGGAATGAATTGAAGCCCGCACATACAATGGCGAAATCAGCGGACTGCGCCATGCCAGGCGCCCAGGTACTCGGAATTTCACGCGGATGCTTGAGCGGCGCCCCAGAGTGATATTCCAAGCCCATGCCTTCAGGGATGCGCCCCGTGAAGCCTTCGAGCAGGGTGATCATTTTGTCATTGAAGCCGTAATAGTTGCCGAGTAAAACTTCGATGCTGGTGGCGGTGGGTCCTGTGACAAAAATCTTTTTGGTGGAAGGCTTGATGGGCAGAATATTGTTTTTGTTTTTGAGCAACACAACGGATTGAGTTGCGGTGCGATAGGCGAGCTGACGATGTTCGTCGCACGCCACCACATCGGTGGAGATGGACGCGAACGGTACTTCTTCATCGGGGTCGAACATGCCGAGTTTGAAGCGCGTACCCAGCGTGCGTTCGAGGGCGCGGTCAACCAGTGCTTCTGTGGTATCGCCACGCTCGATGGCGGCGGGAATTTCATTGAAGACGTGATCGCATCCGAGGTCGCAACCGTATTTCAACGCAAGCGCCGCAGAATCCGCCGCATCTTCCGTGACTTTGTGATTGAGGTGAAAATCTGACAGCGCCATACAATCTGACACAACGTGTCCATCGAAGCCCCATTCCCCACGCAGAATATCATCGAGTAATAATTTGCTGGCACAACAGACTTCATTAAGCGTGCGGTTATATGCACCCATGACCGATTCAACTTTTGCCTCGGTCACGAGTTTTTTGAAAGCGGGCAGGTAGGTATCGTACAGTTCACGTTTGGTGACAATGGCATTGAAGTGATGACGGTCTTTCTCTGGTCCCGAATGGACGGCATAATGTTTGGCGCATGCCGCCGCCTTCAAATATTTGGGGTCATCGCCCTGCAAACCGCGCACGAACTCAGAAGCCATCTCGCCTGTGAAAAATGGGTCTTCGCCCCAGGTTTCCTGTCCACGCCCCCAGCGCGGGTCACGGAAGATGTTGACGTTCGGCGACCAAAATGTAAGTCCCTGATATTGGTCGGTGTATCCGTTGCGCTTCAACGCGGCATGATACTTGGCACGTCCCTCATCGCTGATGGCAGTTGCCACTTTGAGGATCAAGTCCTTATCCCAGGTTGCCGCCATGCCGATTGCCTGCGGGAAGACGGTGGCGCGTCCACTGCGGGCGACGCCGTGCAGGGCTTCGCTCCAATAGTTATAGGCGGGGATGTTCAGGCGCGGAATACCGTGGGCAGGATGATTCATCAACCCCACTTTTTCCTCCAGCGTCATGCGCCCCACCAAATCCTTTACCCGTTCTTTGAGAGGAAGGGAAGTATCCAAATACGAAAGTTTTACTGTTGTATTGTCCACGCCCATGGAGCGCTCCTTTGAAAAAAGTCCAGATAAAGAGATTTTTACCGCAAAGGGTCACGAAGGAACACAAAGGTTTTAATTTTTATCCTTCGCGACTCTTTGTCTCCTTTGTGGTTGAAAAAATATTCACTCCGCAAAACCTAAGTCGCCAAACAAATCGGGGTTGGCACGCAGCCAGAAGGATTGTTTCGTTTCAGCCTTCCAACTCTTGATGATGTCGGCATTCGTCAGTTGGCTTTCGCCTGCGTTGATATATATCACCGCACGCACGACATCGTTGTTATCCGTGACAAATTTGAAGAACGGTGCATACCACTCATCCCACCCGCCTTGCGATGAGGCTTCGATCATCACGGGCTTGTACTGCTCACGTGCAAATTGGATGGCTGTATCTGGACATTCATAACTTGCTCCCACCCAATCGACAGACTCACCACCTGGATAGAACTCTGCAATATTGGATTCCTCACACGAAGCAGATGCCCACACGAGAGCAACGTTCAGACTACCCATAGCCTGAATCCGCTCATGGAATTTTTTCCACGCTGACACATATACGTCGGGCGCATCGTCTGAGCTGAACTTGAGGCGGAGGAAGACAGGGCGGTTGTAGGCGGTCAACGCATCGAGCAGGGCGTCTATTTGTTCATCGGTGGGTGAGTCGTTCAAATCCACGCCAACGGATATGGTGCTGTTGGGGTATTTGCCAGCGAGATAATCAAGGTCTTCGATACTATTCGACTGCAAATCAATTTCCGCCGTCACGCCGCCTGGTGGTGTAACCGTCGCATCAAAGTAAGCATCTACACTTTCTTTATCCTGCCCAACCAGTAACAAAGCTTTGCCTGATTTTGGGGCGAACTTGCCATTCACTTCAGACTTGGGGGTTGGGAAGACCTGTCCTGCAGGTGCGGCGCCAGGCTCGTAGATGCGGAAGTTTCCGCTGACCTGCAACAAGCCCAGCATCATCAACAAGCCATCGTAATAGCGATATTGACCCGTTGGTACGGAAGCATCCCACAATGCCTGTACAAACGGCTCGCCGATGGCATGGTCTGCGGCGAGGGCGGCGACGGCATTGGTTGCCATCAAGCCAGTGGAGCGATGACCGACTTCGGGATTGCCATCAAGTGTGTATTCGGCTTTGTAATCGTCAATACCTTGTGAAGTGAAAAAACTCAGCAAGCGGTTGGATTGCTCTACATGCCATTGACTTGGAGCGAACCAAACATAGTCCATGCCCACATTCGCTCCCACGCGGAAGGCGTCGTAGCGGAAGTTGCCATTGTACTCATCGTTATATGGCTTGCCATCGAAGTAAGAATAGTTCGGGGCAAGTCCTATTTCGGGGTGGACGGCTTTTGGAAGATAGTCGCGGCTGGCTGTGACGGCATCTGCCCAGAATTGATTATCTTTGTCTGCCCAGCGCGCCCAGAGTTCATAGAAGTGCGGCATGTGGTAGGACGGGTCGGTGAATTGCGAGTTCTGTCCCAACTGCGGGACGAAGACAACCTGTTTTGTTTCGGGGTCGAAGAGATCAGTGGCGAGATCGCCGCGATCATCGTCATGTAACGCCGTATCGAGAATGGAATGCGCTTCGGCGCGGTAATTGTAGATTCCTTCGCCACTGCCCCATCTTCCATCGGCAAAGAACAACGCTGTGATAAACCAGACTTCGCCGTCAGAGGCGGGGTTGGCGGCAAGTTGGGTGCCGTCCGTTTTGCAGTGCCAGGCAAAGTAGCCTTTGTAGCCGCCTTCAGTCTGGTACATGTAGGTCTTTGCCCACTTCCAGAGGCGGTCGAATTCTTCCTTTCTGTTCATCTGCACGGCGATCATCATGCCGTAGGACATGCCTTCACTACGTACGTCTTCGTTGGCAATGTCTGAGATGTATGCCATATCCGAACCAACGGGATAATAGACGCGTTCGGTTGCATCGTCACCGTAGAAGAGTTGATCGAAGGCAGAGTCTATTTTGGCTTGAATCTCTGCGTCACTTTTGCCAAGGTAGTCTTTGAAGAGATTGGGATAGACTCCCGTCTCGAAGGCGGGTTTGGCAGGAAGAGGCGCGGGTTGAGATTCGGGTTGGGTCACGGTGGCAACTATCGGCGTGGATGGTGATCCGCACGAGGAGAGGATGAAGGAGAGTAAAAGCAGGGTGGCAAGGAAACGTCGAAGTGTGGACAAGGCTTCAATCCCAAAGAAAAAGAAGTATGTTTGATGACTGGTGACAGCCAATCGCTTCGCGAAAGTGACTGTCACCTTTTCACTAGCCTTTGACCGCGCCTGCTGTAAGACCTGAGACAATCTGACGTTCGGCTAACAGATAGAAGATAATTGTTGGCAAAGCCGATAATGCAACAAAGGCAGACACCAGAGAGAGGTCCTGTCCATATTGACCCTGGAATTGCATGGTGCCAAGAGGAAGTGTCCAAAATTTATCGCTGTTGAGCACTATGAGCGGCACAAGCAGGTCGTTCCAACTGATGATCATGGTCAGGGCGGCAACAGCGGCGAGGGCAGGCTTGGCAAGAGGGAGCAGGATGCGCCAGAAGAAGTCGAAGACGTTGCAACCATCAATATAGGCGGCATCCTGTAATTCAGCGGGGATGGCGGTAAAGAACCCGCGCAGGATCATGATGTTGCCAGATAACTGGAAAGCCGTCTGTACGATGATGACTCCCCAGAGGTTGTCGATCAGGTCCAGCTGGCGGAGAACAAAATATACGGGCAGGATGGCAACGTTGATCGGGAACATCAATCCAAGAGTGAACAGGTTGAACGCCCAATTCTTTCCACGGAAATCCATGCGGGCGAAAACAAAGGCGGCAAGACTGCATATGACAACCACACCAAATGTAACAGAGAGCATTACTACAAGGCTGTTGCGCATCATTTGCCAGAACAAGTATGAGGGTTGCCCCAAAATCAAGGTAATGTTTTCCCAGCGCGGAGGGATGGGCAGTGCATAAGGATGCGATAAAAGTTCGCCGCGTGTCTTCAGGGCGCCAAAAACCAGTATCACAATGGGAACAAAAACGACCACGACAATGATCGAAAGAATGAAATATTGAAAAATTCTTGTTGCGAGTTTTGTATTTCTCATGACTTCATCCTTTTAGAGCCCAGTAAGATA